>CAZBQK010000041.1:0-21759 GCA_964493975.1 uncultured Dehalococcoidales bacterium
CTCCCGGGAGGGGTCGACCCCTCCCGGGAGTCGAGGCTTTAGCCGGTCGGTCCCCCGCCATTCGAACGCAGGCCCAATCCCTATCGCAAAACGTTCGGTCGTTCTTCCGGATTACGATCGGCTCAGGTTATCCTGTCGTCGCCCGACCCGGCGCCGCACCGAGGTACCAACCGCCACCAGAACAAAACCCAGTCCGGCGACGATAACGAGCACCAGGCCGGCCGGATCACCCGTTGCCGGGAGAACGTTCGGATTAGCTCCGAAATCGAAGGCGTTGGTGAGGTCATTGGCCGCCGCATCGCGCGTGCCGAGCGGCTGGAGATCCCAACGAGTTTCGATGAGCTTGAGAATCGACGTCGTGTCGTACTGCGTGTGGTCGACGAAGCCCTTCTTTGCGAAGGGCGAGACGATGATCGCCGGCACGCGCGAGCCCGGTCCCCAGCGGTCGCCGGTTGGCGGTGCGACGTGATCCCAGGCGCCGCCGTGCTCGTCGTAGGTAATGATAATGGCGGTATCCGCCCAGTACTTGCTCTTCTGAACCGCGCCGACGAGATCAGCCACGTGCTGCTGCCCGCGCGCCAGGCTGGCGTAGCCCGGATGTTCGTTGTCCGGACCGAGAGGCTTGATGAACGAGACCGCGGGGAGAGCGGTTCCTTTGAGGGCTGCCAGGAAGTCGGTCTCGTCCTTTAGGTGGGTCTTCTTTGCGTCGGTCCCGTCGGCGTAGTTCTGGAAGAACGCGAAGACCTGGTGGTGGAATTGGAATAGCGGGTCGGGATTGCCGGCCAGCGCGTCGTTCCAGCCGCCGGAGTACCAGGCCCAGGAAAGGTTCTTGTCGCTCAATCGGTCGCCAATCGTCGGCATCGTTTGATTCGGGACGAGTCGAGTTGGGTCGGTGACCGATTTCGGGTGCGGAGTGTTCACCGTAAACGACGTGTTGATCGCGAAGCCGTCCGGGGTGACCTGACCGTCCTTGGTCATCACGCCATTTGAATCGACCTGGGCGACAATCGCTGTCGGCGCGTTTGGCCAGGTCGGGGTGCAGGCGCAGATCAGCCAAAAGTGGTTGAGAAACGAGCCACCGAACGCGGCGTGGAAGAAATTATCGGCAAGAGTGTATTGCTTAGCCAGTTTGCCTTCCGGCATGTTCGTCGCGTCAAAGTGACCCATGACCAGGCCGCCGGCGTCGGTCCAGGCAACGTACTTGTCCATTTTGCCGCCGTCGATCTGATACTGCTCCTGGTAGTACCGGTGCACCATGTCGCCGGTCAGCTGGTCCGGGGCCACGTATTTGGTGATGTCGAACGGTGCGACCGGTAGATCGGTCGGGAACCGCTGATCGGGTCCAGCCGGTTTCAAGTTCGAGTTGATCGGTTGCGGGAGCGTCGTGTACGGCGAGCCGGTCTTGTCGACCTGCTTGACCGTGTCCCCGGCGTTCGCAATGCCGTTTGCGCCCGGAAAGGATCCATAGATGCTGTCGAAGCTACGGTTTTCCTGGTAGATCACGATAACGTGGTTGATCTTGTTCAAGCCACCTGGCGCCGCCGACGCTGGCGCGGTTGTCGCCGCGAGAAGCGCGACGAGCGACAAAGCGCGCAGGCCGGCGCGAAAACTGGGCACGAGTTCCTCCTGCGATCGGCGGTCGACCGGCGGCAAGGCCCAGCGATTGAGGGCCGGCCAGTCGCCTTGACCAGTCGTTCGCGCTCGCCTAAATCGGGCTGACGCGACGCGCTCTTATGGTAGACGGGTAACGTTAGCGATTGCTTAACCGTAGATCATGGCGAGTTAACCTGGGCCAAGCCGGTCGAGTTCGAGCGTGCCGGTCACAGTGATAAGATACAGGTCGACTGACGAGGAAAGGAGGAAGCTCCGTGGCCCATCCGCTGGTCGTGTGTCTCGCCGGAGCCGGTAGCAAGACCGGTCGGGCGATCGAGGTCCTCGACGATGTTTGGCGCTACCTGCGAATTGCCGGGGGCTACGCTCCGGACGACTTTGTCGAGACCAGTTACCGCACGACGTCGGAAGGCGTGCCGCTCCCCTACGATGAGACGCATTCAACCGATACCCTTGATGGCGCGGTCATCGCGGTTGCCAGGCACCTGCGCTGGCTCCGACGACGATCCCAACGACGCCTCCATCTCCTCGGGTGGAGTCTGGGCGGGGTCGTGCTCTTCGAAGCGGCAGTGGCGCTGGTCGACGCCGATCCAACCTGGGACGCAACTCTCGGCACGATCGTGACGCTGTCAAGTCCGCTCCTCGGGTCGGATCTTGACGGCATCGACCTGATCGGCTCGGCCGCGGCGGGAACCGTTGGCGCCGAATTGACCCTTCGGGCCGCCGACGACGTCGAGAAGCGTCGAATTCGTCAGGACGCGGAACGCCTCCGCGCCGCTGGGATCCGGCTCGTGACGATCGCCGCCGAAGAAGACGCGGTCGTGACCCCAGAGGACGCGCTGCTACCGGCCGTCGGCCCCGAGCCCTGCGCGTACATTCTCCGTCCCCACCGCCGGCCCAACGCGCCGTACCTCGAAAATGTCCTCGGCCACAGCGCCCTTCCCCACGACCCAATCTGCTGGAAGCACGTACTGACTGCGCTGGGGCCGGCCGAGTAGCAGGACCGAATCAGACTTCCTTGACCCAGTGGTATTCCTCCGGCTATCCTACGCCGAGAATCCAGACCAAACCGACGAGGAATGAGTGATGCCAATTGATCGCCGGCCGCGCGCCGTCGCGGCCAGTCGCGGTGGCGGACGCGATGAGTTCTACGGGCCCTGTCGCACTGAGCTCGAGAAGGCGGGGGTCGAGCTAGTCCTCGGCGAGTACCGAACGCTGGAGCAATTGCTTCCGTACGCCCGCGAAGCCGATGCGATTTACCAGGGTCCGGTTCCGATGAATCGCGAGCTCCTAAGCCAGCTCCCAAATCTCAAGGCGATTTGCGCCCTTGGGATCGGCTTTGACGACTTCGACGTGGAGGCCGCGACCGAGCTTGGCATCGTCGTCATCAACCTGCCCCGAGTCTTTCACCGAGAAGTGGCGGCACACACCTGGGCGCTTCTGCTGGCGATGGTACGTGAGATCGTTCCCCTCAACACGGCAATGCACGCCCGCCCGGCAAATCCGGGAGCGAGCCTCAACGTTGCCCGGCCCAAGCCTCACCTCTACGGCCAGACCCTTGGCTTGGTCGCGTTTGGCAATATCGCGCGAGTTGTCGCGAAGATCGCGCAGGGTTTCGAGCTTCGGGTGATCGCGTACGATCCGTTCGTGACGAAAGAGGTCGCGGCTGAGCACGGGGTCACGATGATGGGTAGCCTCGAGGAGCTGCTTCGCGAATCGGATTTCGTGTCGATGCACACGCCGCTCTCGAAAGGGACGTTCCACCTGATGGGTGAGGAGCAGTTCCGAGCGATGAAGCCGACGGCACTGTTCGTCAACACGAGTCGAGGTCGGACGGTCGACGAAATCGCGCTGGTGAAAGCGCTGAAAGAAGGGTGGATCGCCGGAGCGGGTCTCGACGTCACCGAGATCGAGCCGCCGGAGGCGACGAACCCGTTGCTGACCCTTCCCAACGCGATCCTTACCCCTCACGTCGCCGCCGCGTCGGATAAGGAGCACGTCGAGCGGGCCCGCTGGATGGGAATTGAGGTTGGCCGGGTTCTAACGGGTCAATGGCCACAGGTCGGATTGGTGAATCGCGGGGTGAAGCCGAGGGCGGCGCTGGCGTAGCTGGCGCGGCGACGTGTGGAATTCTACGCGTGGTGAGTAGCACGGGAAGTCCGAGGGACGCCCTCACCCTAGCCCTCTCCCAGGGGGAGAGGGGACTTTGGCGGCGCGAATCCGACAACCAAATGGCGATTTTGGGCGAAAAGGCTTGTGTGGGGTTCCCTCTCCCCCTGGGAGAGGGCTAGGGTGAGGGCGTCCCTCCGTTTATCGGGTTAAGAAATTGCCGACGAAAACAAGGTTTTCGCGGTTGCGCGCAGACTAGACCGTGCTGGAGTAAGAACGATGGGAAAGCTCGACGGAAAAGTTGCGCTCGTGACGGGATCATCACGAGGAATTGGCAAAGGCTGCGCGTTGGCGCTTGCTGAGGACGGCGCGGACGTCGTCGTGAACTACCGATCGCACCCAGACGACGCCGCCGCGACGGTTCGGGAAGTCGAAGCGCTCGGGCGACAGGCACTGGCATACGGCGCCGACGTGTCTGACCGAGCTCAGGTCGACGCGATGGTCGAAGCGGCCCTCCATCGCTTTGGTCGTCTGGACGTCCTGGTCGCCAATGCCTACCGCTCCATCCGCCAGCCTTTCCTCGAGATGACTCTCGACGGCCTGAACCAAACCCTTGCCGTCACGATGCTCGGAGCGTTTCACGCGTGTCAGGCCGGAGCAAGGGCGATGGTGTCCTGTGGTAACGGCGGCTCGATCGTTATCGTCGCGTCGATTCACGCGGAGCACGCTTTTGCCGGAGCAGCGGCGTACAACATGGCCAAGTTCGGAATCACCGGACTTGGCCTAACGATGGCAAACGAGCTAATCCGCCACCGAATTCGCGTGAACATCCTCAATCCCGGTTGGATCGACACGCCCGGCGAGCGCCAATTCCTTAGCGACGACGAGCTATTCGCCGAGGGTGCGAAGCTTCCGATGGGACGACTGGGCCAACCGCGCGAAATGGGACGCGTCGTCGCGTTTCTAGCTTCCGACGACGCGTCATTCGTGACGGGCTCGATCCTCCGCGCCGACGGTGGTCAGATCTGCGCGATGGGCGGGTGATCTATCCGACACGACAACCAGAGGCAGCATGTCCATCTTAGGAACAATGGCCCCGAGCCGTGGTAGAGTGTCCAGTAGACAAGCACGCTTTCGATGAGCGACGTAGATCGCGGAGGAACTAGCGCCTTGACCACCGAGGAACGTCAGCAATCAGCCACCGAGCCGAAGACTGGATCGGATCAGTCGATTATCGTGTACGGAACCGACTGGTGCGGTGACTGTCACCGGACCCGACGCTTTCTCGACCAAAACCAGATTCCGTACGAGTGGGTCGACGCCGACGACGATCCCCGGGCGGTCGATATCATCCGGAAGATCAATAATGGTCGGCGATCGGTTCCAACCCTCGTCTTTCCGGACGGAACCGTCATGTCCGAGCCTTCGAACCTCGCCCTTGGTCGAAAGCTCGGGATCGACGCTTCTTCGAACCACTAGGCATCATCTGGTCGAATCGGCGTGCGATAGATCGCGCGTTCCCCTTCGGTGACGCGAGTGGCGTAGGCCAGATCGACTAAGCGATCGAGAATCCGGATCAGCGGCGCTCTTTTCAGACCGGTGCGGTCTGAAAGGCCGTCCACGGTCGCGTCAGGGACGTCAGACAGCGCCCGAAGAACCAGGATCTCGGCTTCGGTTAATCCTGGATACGTCAGTTCCTCGGGAAGCGGTCGTGGGACTGGCACGCCGGTGATGACACCATGATAGTTAGTCAGAGGCCCTCCAACGACAATTCCACTCGAAGTGATCGTGTAGACGCGAATATCGTCACTGTGCGCGCTGCCGCGCATCTTGATCACAGTGATGACCCGCTGAAGCTGGCTATCCAATTCCACGAAACGTTGGAGAACCAGATCGTCGGTCAAAAACGAGATGGCGTGGGGGCTAAAGCTGAGGCTGGTGTAGGACTCGGTCACCTCCACCGTCATTAGGACGGTGACGCCCAGGCCGGTCAGCACGCCCATCATCCGATAGATGCCTTCGCGAAAGTCGTCCCGAAAACCCGGTGCAAGCGCGAGCTCGATCGCGGATAACGAATCGATCACCACCCGGCGCGCTCCAATCGCGTCAACCGCCGACTGTACCGCGCTAAGGATTTCGTCAACCGACAAATCGACCGGATGCAGGTAAAGCACCCGAACCTGGCCCGCGTCGATCATGGGTTGTAGATCGATGCCAAGTGTTCTCGCGCGCTCGACGTAAGCTCGGGGATGTTCCTCGAAGACGGCGATAACGCCGCGCTCGTTCTGCCGGACGCCGGCGGCGATAAACTGCATCGACAGAACCGTTTTTCCCGAACCCGACGGTCCCGCGACCAGGACCGAGTCGCCCTGAGGCACTCCCCCCGACATCATTTCGTCGAGACCACTGACGCCGCTCGATAGTCGAAGATTTTGCGGCTTCTCGGCTAACTCGGACGGTTGGAATAGGCGCGGGAAGACCTGAATTCCGGCCGAGTTGATTCGGAACGTCGCCAGTCCAGGCATCGGCCCCTGGCCCCGCATTTTGACGACCTGGAGCTTGCGCACCATCGAATTTCGCTCGACGCTCTGGTAAAGCCAGATAATCCCGTCGGCAACGGTGAAAGCCGGATTGTCGCGAATTTCTTCCGGAAGGTATTCGCCGATCAGGAACGTTGTCGCTTGCCAGCTAGAAAGACGAAGTGCGAGTTGCTGGATGTACGCCTGGATCTGATCTTGAGGGGTTCCGAGGGCCGTACGCAGGGCCGACCGGAACGAATCGACGACGACGATACCGACGTGGAGCGTTTTCTCGACCTCACGCACGATGGCGTCAAAGACCGCGTTTAATCCTTGATTGGTCGCCTCCTCGCTCAAGTTGATGAACCGGATCGCTCCGTCCACTTTGTCCGGATCAAAAAAGCTGAACTGTTGTTGGTAGCGCAGCATCTTCAGCGGCGGCTCGCCCATAACGGTGAAGTAGAGCGCCGGCCGGTCCGGCGTAGCATTTGCAAATATAATCTGCTGAACCAGGGTTGTCTTGCCGGAGCCCGGCTCTCCGGCGATCAGGTTGAAGGAATACTCTGGCAGGCCCCCTCCGAGCATCGGATCGAGGCCCGGCACTCCTGTCGTCAACTTCCGAATCGTCACTCGTCGGCGCTCGCTCACGTCCGTTTCTCCTTGAGTTCCGGGCCAAGGTCGCTGGCGTCGGCATCCGGCCATTTGCTTCGTACTAATCGGAAAGTTAGATCGTCGCCGACGAATGTCGCGACCACCCCAAATACGTTCGCAAGTACTAACACCAGCCCGTCCCAAACCTGTTCAAGGGGGCTGTGACGTAGAAGCTCGTCAATTCCCTTCAGAGAACCGTCTGAATCTACTTTAATCGCGCCAAACGACGGAACTGCCGCGCTGGTGAGCCGAATGGCCCGGTTGAGGATGGCATCAAAACCGACGGTCCCAAACCGGGCCGCCAGATGGGCGCGCAACGCCGGAAAGACCTTGTCGGCTTCGGCTTGGGGACTGCCCAACCCAGGGCCCGGGTCTCGCCCACGATAGAGCAGCCATCGGGCAAGGTGGTGGAAGCGTGAATCACCCGTCGTCGGGGGTTCAGCGGTTAGATCTCGCGACATGTCCTACCTCTGTCCACGTCGATCTGGTCGGAGGCGGGCGATACCCGTGAGAGAGCCGGCGGCGGTTTCCACGCGGCTGATAACGAGCCATTCGTTCTCGGTCAGGTTCCATCTCAACGACCGGCAAGCTTGATCGTCCCGGGTTTGAGTCCTCGGTCAATTTAGCGGCAGACTAAAGGCAAAGGTGCTGCCTTTGCCTTGTTCGCTGACTGCCCAGATCGTCCCTCCGCTAGCTTCGACGATCATACGCGCGATATAAAGTCCAAGTCCCAGGCCCTCGGTGGTCAGCGATTGGGGGGTTCGGTAGTACTTTTCGAAGAGGCGCGCCAGGTTCTCCGGCGAAATCCCGATCCCGAGGTCGGCGACCGAAAACTCCACCCTATCGCTACTGCGCGAAACGTGAATCACGACCGGGTTAGGTGGCGTCGAGTACTTCAGAGCGTTAGACAGAAGGTTCGAAACGACCCGCTGAATCCGGTAATGATCGACTCGAACCGTCGGAATAGGCTCCTCGACCTCTAGACTGATCCGCGCCAGGTCTTCCGGAGCAAGCACGCCGTCGACGATGTCGCGGACGAGGCCAACCAGATCGCTCGGTGCGAGGTGAAGGGTAAACTTGCCAGATTCTAACTGGGCGGTGTCGACGAGGTCCTGGATCATTGCGTTCATATGTTTCGCGCTCTTGCGAATCGCCGCGACGTTTTTGAGATCCGGTTCCAGGCCGCCACCGCGCCGGACCATGTTCTGGTAGAGCAATTCCGCTCGACCAACGATGTTCGTCAATGGTCCGCGCAGATCGTGGGAGATGAGGGCGACGTACTCCTCCCGGGCGGCTGCCAATTCACGCAGCTCGGAGACGTCGCGAAACACGCAAATCGCGAGGATCACCCTTCCCCGGTCGTCGGCGACGGTACTGCCGTTGAAGGTGATCCGAAGTCGGCGAGCATCAGAGCGGAGGATTGCGATCTCGTAGTCGGTATATGCCTCACCTCGTAGAGCCCGGACGATCGGTTGCTCGTCGGCAACAATGACTCGACCGTCGAGATTCTCGAAAGTCGGCAGTTCCCAGGACGTGACCGGACGGGCTACATCGGATGGGCTGAGGCGTAGGAGTTCGCGGCCGGTCGGGTTAATCATGACGACGTGCGCCCGCGCGTCGACGACGATCACTCCCTCGTTGAGGCTGTTTAGCACGGCATTCCATTGCGCGGCTTGGCGTTGAGCCTGCTCGGCTAATTCCTGCTGTCGAACGCTGGCGACGACCAGGCGTTCGTTGATCTCGCGAAGCTCACGGAGAAGGTCTTCGCGACCTGGTTCCCGGTAAAGGCCCGTACTCCTGGGCGATCGGACGAATTTCGTCTCGCCATTAGTGTGCCGCTCGTAGTCGGCTCGTCCGGCCATTAATCCTCCCCGACGCCTGAGGCGTCGGTTCCCTGCAATCGTCGACACGTGGTCGGGTCGACAACACAACCGGATTGACGCGACACGCTTCGTTGGTGGCCGCGCCATCCCGCGTGACTCTCCCACCGCGCTCGCTCCGGGCAGGAAGCGGTCCACGAATTAAAAAGGGGGTTGACGTCGATGATGCCATAATCTGGAAAGGATAACCGATATTTAGCCACCGACGGAGCTGCCGGGGCGGACGACCAAGCGAATAATGGTCCACAGCGCATGAACAAAGAATGAATGCCAGGCAGCCTACCGTGAACAACATCTAATGACCACGGGGCTGCGACCGGAGGCGGCTTTCCTTTGTTGGTCAAGCGCCCGGGGTGGATCGAGACGATTCGCGGGACGGCGTTTCGCTAGAGGTATCCAGCGCCGTCGACAAAACGGGTCAGCCCGAGCGATGCGGCGACTCCACGCGAGGCAAGATTGTCGCGGCGATGACTGTAAAAGGCGATTTTCCCCTGGGTCACGACGTCGCGCGCCCACGCCGCCGTGACCTGGCGAGCCAATCCGCGACGCCGGTAATCCGGCGAGGTCTGGACCCACGCTTCGGCCGCCACCTCGTTTTCCCGGGCGGAAACGCAGGTCGCGACGATCCGTCCATCCACAACTATTGCAAACACCGGCCTTTCGCTTGAGGGCAGATCCGAATCCAGGCCGGTCGCCATGGGTCGGTCCACGGCTTCAAGGCGCGTGACGTCCGGGCACGCCGCGATCGGCGGCGCCGCGGGAAAGACGTAGCTCGTTCCGATCCAAACGTCGAGGCTAAGGCTTTGTCGGGCAAGGACCCGGCGAACCTGGTCGGGGTTCTCGAAGCAGGTTAGATCTGATAGTTTATCCAAGTCGTCGACAATGTCCTGGGGCACGTCCGCTCGGTAGAACCGAGTCCATGCTCCCGAGTAATGGCACACGGATAGGCGGGGAATCTCCTCGGTAGCCGCCGCGGCGATCCGAATCAGACGTCCCCGCGGGTCGAAGCCGATTCCCTCCAACGCCAGCTGCAGCTCGATGAGCTGCCGATCGCTCGCCAAGACCACTCAGACCTTACCCCGAACGTTCAACAGAAACGCCCCCCGCCACCGATGCGGTCGAGGGCGCTATAAGGATGATACCCCGACGTAGGCTTCACGTTGAAGCGTCGTGTGGCCCGGCGAGGGCTCGTCGGCGACGTCCATTGTGCCGTTGTCCATTCGTATGCTACAGTCGCCGGGTAATCAATCCCACAACCGAGGAAGGAAGTCGTTTCGATGATGCGTGTGTCTTTCATAACCGCGAACTACGTCGCTCGCGAGCTCAAGTACGCTCTCGAGCCCTTTAACTGGGGGACCGCCGATCGAGCGACGGTTGAAGCATTTCACGGCGCGAACTCAAGCGAAAAGTTCAATGAGCTCTGCAAGATGGTGCGCGACGCGGGGTTTATCAACATCGACCTCTGGGTCGCCCATTTGAATCCGCAGGTCGCGACCAAATCCCAGATCGGCGAAGCCGCCGCGATCCTGAAGCAGCACGGTTTGACCGTCACCGCGTATACCGGCGGATTAGGGCGTCCGGACATGGCCCGCGAGGACGCGGTCAAGGTTTACGAAGCGGCCAGGACGATCGGCGCCCCGGTCCTCGGCGTTGGCCTCAATCCCACCAACGCGCGCCTCGCCTACGATCTCGGTAAGGAGTACGGGATCAAGTACGCGATCGAGAACCATCCCGAGAAGAACCCTCAGGAAGTCCTCGCCCGAATCGGGGACTACGGCGAAGTTATTGGGATCACTCAGGATACCGGCTTCTGGGGGATGTTTGGCTACGACGCCATCAAGGCGACTCACGAGCTCAAGGATCATCTCTTCCACATGCATCTGAAGCAGATGCGAAAAGTAGGCGATCAGTGGCACTCGTGCGCCTACGACGAGGGAGTTGTCGACGTCAAGGGCGTGGTTAACGCGCTAAAGGAAATCGGCTACTCCGGCGCGGTATCGGTCGAGCACGAACCGGCTCACGAAGACCCTACCCCGGCCGTCGTCCACAGCGCCGAGCTCCTCCGTGGCTGGCTCGGCGACCTCGCCGGCTAGTTCTCGATGAAGGGCGTCTTGGAGTCAAAGCTTCAGCTGGTTTGGTGCGCTTGACCAGCTAAAGCTTCGACTCCAGGTTTCGTCTACCTCCCACTCCACCACGACAGCAATTGACCCCCTGCTCGGTAACAGATCCAGCCAGTCGACGCGAGCAACAATGGCACGACGACAAGTCGCTCGATCACGCCCCCCGTTCGGATTCGCATCCGGCTGATCGGGGGCAAGCCAAGGTAGCGGTGGATTGGAAAGAACCAGGGAACACCCTCGACGGTCAGAGAGTCGAGAATCAGATGGCTGATGTATCCGATGACGAATCCCGTTACGGCTAACCCCGGGTCCAGGTGAAACGGTTCCGCCAGAGATCGAGCGACAACGCCACTGGCGACCGCGGCGAGAAATAGCCCGACGAATGAGTGCGAGAGATGTCGATGGCCTCCGAAGGCGGTATGCGCGAGGAACCGAGCCCACCAGCGTCGGGGCTTGTCCAGGTCGGGGGCAGCGCCACCGATGAGCGCGGCGACGAAGAAGCCGACGAGTGATTGCCAGTCGACCGGTGGAGCCATCGAGGTAAGTCCGACAGCCGCGAAGGCAGAGACGCCTACCGTCGTGACGTCAATCGTCGGAAGAACAAACGCAAGCGCCGCGAGACTCGCAGCGATTGCTCCAACTTGATGAGTGCTCCGCGTCAAACCAATTCCCGAGCGTACACGATCAACCGGCTCCGGCGAAGTACTCCGCCATTGGTTTGAAGTAGAAATCCCGCCAGCCGGTCTCGTATCCCGCGCCTTGACCGTCGGGAATCTCGGTGTGGATGAGGGTAACCCGAGTGCTACCGCCGGATTCTTCCAAAACGACTTCGAGCCGCGAGTCCGGACTCCCCTCGGGAAACTCGGTCGTCCGCCAGCTTTGAACGATTCGTGAATACGGCTCGAGCTCGAGGGTCACCCCCTGGATGTAGCCGTCCCACGCGGAATGCCGACCTCCAACCGTGGGATCGATCTCGGCTTCCCCTCCAGTGAACTCCCCGTGTTCTTCTGCGTCGAGCCAGGCTTCGTAGATCCGTTGAGCCGGGGCAGGAAGAACGGTCTCGACGCGAATCGATTCAGCCATTCGAGCGCTCCTTGACCGGTCGTTGATTCACTCGTTACTCATTGTCCCCGACGAACCGCACCCAGGGCAAATTCACCGCGTTACGAAGTCGCCGATTGGCAGTCCAAAGATCACAACCGAGTGTTTCGGCGAAAGACAGATAGAAACTGTCGTACGCCGCGGACCGACGCAGCCGCAGCGTCCAATCTGTTGCGAGAGCGCATTGCTGAGCGTCTGGCTCGATTAACCGGACGTGAAGAGCAGCTAGCTCTTGCAGCAGGCGATGGGCCTGGTTTACCGACACTTCGTCGAAACGTGCGGCTTTCGTCACAGCTGAGGTTGTCTCGTACATCCACAACGACGGAGCAACGAGATTAATTCTCTCATTCTCGAGCCGATCCACGATCGCCCAATATATGTCTCGAGACGGATTGATTGGTAGGAGCCGAATCGCGAAGCTTGCGTCAATGACGGCCAAGGATTCGGTCATCCCGCTCCTCTCGCTCCTGTCTTTCGCTTTCTAAGATAGCGTCGAGATCGATCGGCTTGCCGCCTCGGCGGGCTAGTATTTCCTCACCGAGAGCATTGGCCTCTTCCTTCCATTTGGACCATGCCTCGATCCGCCGCTCCCGTTCGGCTAGCGTCAGCTTTTCATAGTCCTCGATACTCACAATCGCAGCCTTGGGCTTTCCCCGCGACGTGAGAACCACTCGCTCGTCACCATAGGCGACACGATTGACGAGCTCAGAGATATCCCGCTTGACCTGGCCGATACTCACCCGCGCTTCACTCGCCATCGACGGTCCTCCACTGTCGATTTTCCTGAATATCAGGATAGTACAATAATCAACGAAATTCAACTGGGTCCGCGCCTATTGCCAGTGTCCGGCGTGGCGCCGTATGATGCTGGGAAAAGTGGAGGACGCCACATTGCGACTGTGCTACAGCACCTGGAGTATGCAGAAGCCAAGTGCCGACGAGATGATCACGAATCTCGCGGCAATTGGTTTTGATAGTATCGAGCTAACGGTCATCCCCGGGTGGAGCACCGAGCTCGATTCGATGGATCACGCCGAGCGGAAGCGAATACGGAAACTCCTCGACAACAAGGGCCTGGCGCTGCCGGCAATCGCCGGTCACCGCCCCCTTCTCGCCAGCGATCCGACCGAGCACGCCGAAAACTGGCGGCGAATCCTCGGCGCGGTCGACCTGTGCGTTGAGTGGGCCGGGCCCGACGGTCCGCCCTGCCTCGACACGACGGTTGGCGCTCACGGACGTCAGTGGGAAGACGATACGAAGAGCCTCATGGTCGAACGGCTGCGCGCGCTGTGCGATTACGGTCAGGCTCGCGGTGTTGTCATTGGGATCGAGCCGCACGTGAGCGATGTCCTTGAAACACCCCAGCGCACCCTTGAGTTACTGGAGCTTGTCAATCACCCGAACCTGAAAGTCACCTTTGACATCAGCCACTTCAACGTCCAGGGCATCCCGATCGAGGAGAGCGTGCCGCTGATGGCCCCGGTCGCGTGCTTCACCCACATCAAGGACGAAAGCGGTCGCAAGCCCGATTTTCAATTCCTCATTCCGGGTGAAGGCGAGTTTGACTACGTTCGTTATCTACAGGCCATGCAAAAGGCCGGTTGGACCGGCGACATCGGCATCGAGATCAGCCTGATGGTCCAACGCCGACCGAACTACGACCCGTGGGCCGCCGCCCAGCAGTCCTACGACGTCGTGAATCGTGCGTTTATCGAAGCGGGAATACCTCGGACGAGGTAACCACTGACAGCGGTAGCTCGCTCCCGCGACTAACCGATCGAGCAACGGGTCAGTAGCGCGGGGGCTTGTCCCCCGCTCGTACCCCGTGCCGGCCAGAGACATGCCCTCGCAGCTACGGGATACGGGCGGACAAGCCCCCGCGCTATTGGTTGACCTTTCGAATGTTAGGACTTGGAATCGGTTTTAGATCGCACCCATACGCTTCAGCTCGGCCACCTCGGCGGCGCTTCGACCGAGTACATCCCGAAGAATCTCCTCGTTGTGCTGCCCGAGCGTTGGGGGCGCCAGACGAATCGTTGGCGGTGTATCGGACAGGTGGAATGGCGATCGTACGATTGGGATAGTTCCCGCGTTAGGGTGCGGAACTTCCTCGACGACGCCCAGCGCCCGCACCTGTTCGTGGTCGAAAACTTCGTCCATGTGGTTGATCGGCGCGCAGGGCAATCCGGCCGCTCGAAGTATCTCAACCCAGTCGTGGGCGTCACGCGACGCGAAGGCGCGTGTCAGTAGATCGACCAGGGCCTCGCGATGAACGACCCGGGCGGGATTTGTGGCGAAGCGCTCATCTTCGACCCAATCCGGGTGTCCGAGGTGGACGCAGAGTGTGGCGAACTGCCGATCGTTCGCGGCGGCAAGGGCGAACGATCGGTCTCGCGCCCGAAACACCTGATACGGCACAATGCTCGCGTGCGCGTTGCCGTAGCGTCGAGGGCGTTGGCCTGACACCAGAAAGGCGGAAGAGACGTTCACGAGCGCCGCTAGCTCGCTTTCCAAGAGCGAGACGTCGACGTGCTGCCCAACACCGCTCGAGTCGCGAGTTCGTAGCGCGGCGAGGATTGCGGTGACGGCGAAAAGACCGGTGATCACGTCGACCAACGCCACCCCAACCTTTGTCGGCTCGCCCTCGGGATCGCCGGTCACGCTCATGAGGCCTCCAAGCGCCTGGAGGGTAAAGTCGTAGCCGGGATCATCGCGATACGGACCGGTCCGACCAAAGGCGCTGATCGAGCAGGTAATGAGGCGGGGATTCTCGGCCCGAAGGGTGGCGACGTCGAGCTTCAAGCGTTCGAGCGTGCCTGGCCGCATGTTCTCGACCAGGACGTCGCTCCGAGCTGCCAACTGCCGAAATACTTCCTGACCACGTGGTTCCTTCAGGTTCAGCGTTAGACTACGCTTGTTGCGATTGACGGCAAGAAAGTAGGCGCTCTCACCGCCGACGAAGGGAGGACCCCACGATCGGGTGTCATCGCCACCGTCCGGATTCTCAATTTTCACGATGTCGGCTCCGAGATCTCCCAGAACCATCGTGCAATATGGTCCAGCGAGGACTCGGGAGAGGTCCAGAACCCGGACGCCGGCCAAACTCGTCTCGCTCACAACTTTCGCTCGTCAATCGCCAAGAATTGCCGCTATTCTATCGTAGAATGACATGAACGGATTTGACGTGCTGCGACAAAGCGAGGGTACTCTCCAGCCATGACCGCATTAGGATACGATTTCTCCCTTCGACGGTACCGGGGCAAAGTGACGGACTGTGGTTGATCCGGGCGCAACCGGCGTGCCTTCGCCGAGGGTTATGACGCGATCCGGCGGCCTGGCGACGATTCTGGGGCTCATCCGAGCCTGCCGACCCAAGCAGTGGTCAAAGAATCTTCTTCTCTTCTTTGGCCTGATCTTCGCCCTTAAGCTTGCCGAGCCCGGACTGGTTGCCCGCGCGCTAGCTGGGTTCGCCGTGTTCTGCGTCGCGAGCAGTGGCGTGTATCTCTTTAACGATCTGGCAGACGTTGACCGCGACCGAGCGCATCCCACGAAGAAGTTCCGACCCCTCGCGGCGGGAATTATTACTCCGGCTCAGGCGATTGCCCTCGGGGTGGTACTTTTCGTCATCGCCCTCATCGGGGGATTCTCCCTCGGTCTCACCTTCGGCCTGCTGACTGTTCTCTACGTGGCGATGTTTTCGGCGTATTCCGCTCGACTGAAGCATGTGGTCCTGATCGACGTTTTCGTCGTGTCGGCGGGGTTTGTGATTCGAGCCGCGGCCGGTGCGGTCGTCATCGGCGTCCCGATCTCACCCTGGCTCTACGTCTGCACGATCCTCGCGTCACTCTTCCTGGCCCTTGGCAAGAGGCGAAGTGAGCTTGTCCTCCTGAGCGTCGGCGCGGTTCACCATCGGCGGATTCTCGACGAGTATAGCGTACCACTGCTCGATCAGCTGATCGTCATCGTCACATCGGCAATGGTCATGGCGTACTCGCTTTACACCTTTTCCGCCGAAAACCTGCCAAGCGACCACTCGATGATGCTGACCCTTCCGTTCGTCCTCTACGGCCTATTTCGGTACATGTACCTCATGCACCAACGGAACGGAGGGGGCAGCCCGGAAGAGGCCCTTCTTGGCGACCGACCCTTGTTGGGTTCGGCGATACTATGGCTCGGCTCGGCCGTGATCATTCTCTACGGTAGTCGAATCGTCGGTCCCTAATCGGCGCCGAGGTTCTCACTTAACCACCGTGACACGTCAAGCAGTTCTTGTGGTCCGATGTAATGGGGAATGGAATACTCCCGGTAAGTCAAGTCGGCTCGAACGCGGGTGAAAAAGTCGCGAGTCAGACGTCCGGCGGCCACGGGAATGACTGGATCGAGAGTACCGTGGGCGACGAATACCCTTCGCCCGGCCAAGCTCTTCTCGTCGACGGCTAGACCAGCATCGAGCGGCAAATATCCACTGAGCATGACCGTTCCCGCCGGCTTGTCCGGATGAGTCAGGGCAAGGGAGCCAGCCATCATGGCTCCCTGACTGAATCCCAGAGTGTAAATCCGGTCCGGGTCGACCGGGTACGCCGAGGCGAGGGCACTAACGAACCGCGACAGGGCGTCGAGACTCGCATTAAACGTGGCTAACTCTGGGTTCCCGATGTCGAGGAGGTTGTACCAGGCGTAGCCTGGGCCCAGCGTCAGCGGTGCCCGGGCGCTGACCACGAACATTCGTGGATCGAGCTCGTCGGCAAGGCTCAGCAAGTCCTTCTCATCGGCACCACGCCCGTGGAGCAGAAGCAGGCACGGGTGAGGGCCGGATCCGGGCGATCTCGGTGCCCGCGTGATGTGAGTTAGACCTAAGTTATTCGCGCTCATAGTCGCACTTCGAGAATTCCGCGGAAATAGCCTGGACTAATCTGACCAAGACCCACCACTCTCACCCCTATCCGTCGGAATGCAGGCCGATTATGGCACGCCCGGGGAGGCGGTGCAAATGACGCTGAATTCGCTACTTGACACCCGCATACCCTAGTCCCAGGATACAGCATGTCGATTTAGGCGGGAGGCGTCGCCGCCGGTTCATAAGGAGGCTGAGCGTGTTCAGCGGATTCCGACAGTTTCTGCTTCGCGGGAACGTGGTGGACCTGGCCGTTGCCGTCGTTATTGGCGCCGCGTTTGGCGGAGTGGTAACCGCGTTCGTCAAGGACCTTCTAACTCCGCTTCTAGCGGCAATTGGCGGGCAACCGGATTTCTCGGCTCTGACATTCACGATTAACAACAGCAAATTTCTGTACGGCGACTTTATCAATGCCATTATCACGTTTGTGATTGTCGCGGCCGTCATTTACTTTCTTGTCGTGGCTCCGATGAACCGCTTGAGTAAGATTGGCGCCAAGCCGGCCACGCCTAAAGCGCCGGCAACGCGAAAGTGCCCGGAATGCCTCAGCGAAATCCCCCTCGGGGCGACCCGCTGCGCGTTCTGCACGACGACCCTCAAGCCCAGCCGGGCCTAAAATCGCTTCCCTCGACTAATTCGCCATCTACTGAGCTCTGTCCGTCGAACGGTTCGCCGGACAGGGCAAATCCATCCCCCTGACCGGCGGTCAATGCAGTAACGACCGTTCGACCGGGCAAGGTCGCGTCTGCATTGACGGCTTTAGGCCCCTATGCTAAGGTCATTCCCCGTCTAGCTCTCGCGAATGTATCCAATGGGCGGTTGAGTGTAAAGTGACAGACGGGCACGCGATCTCGGACCCCAGGAGCTCGTTGTGAAGACTGGCGTCCTCCAGGTACATGACCTTCGAGTGTTCTACCACACGCCGAACGGCGCGGTCAAAGCGGTGAACGGCGTGACGTTTGACCTGCGCACCCAGGAACGGCTTGGCCTGGTCGGCGAGTCTGGCTCCGGGAAATCGACCATCGCTCTCGCCCTCATGCGGATGATCAAGCCGCCGGGCAGGATTGAAAGCGGTGAAATTCTCCTCGACGGCCTCAACCTTCTTACCCTTCCGGACGAGCAGATGCGCCAGGCCCGGCTCGCCCGGATCGCCCTGGTCGCTCAAGGCGCGATGAACTCGCTCAACCCGGTTCTCCGGGTCCGCGATCAGATTTACGATGCTCTCCGCGATCACGGGGTCAATCCATCGAATCAAGAGTTCGACGCTCGGGTCACCGATTTGCTCGAGCGGGTCGGTTTGCGACGCGAAGTCGCGTCGATGTACCCGCACGAGCTGAGCGGCGGGATGAAGCAACGGGTATGTATTGCTATCGCCATCAGTCTGAAGCCCCGGGTCATTATCGCCGATGAACCGACCAGTGCCCTCGACGTCGTCGTCCAACGCCAGGTTATCGATACGTTACGGGCGGTTCAGGAGGATCTCGAAGCGTCGATCATTCTCATTGGACACGATATGGGCTTGATGGCTCAGGTTGTCGACCGCCTCGGGGTGATGTATGCCGGGGGCCTCGCCGAAGTGTCCGAAGTCCACAGTATTTTCCAGGAACCGCTGCATCCTTACACCCAGCTTCTCATCGCAAGCCTGCCCTCGCTCGAGCACAAGGGGGTCTTTAAGGGAATTCCAGGGCTCCCACCGTCGCTCCTCAATCGGCCAGTGGGGTGCGCGTTCCGCGCTCGCTGTCCGTTCGCGATGGACCGGTGCGCCGTCGAGGAACCGGCCTTACGCGAGGTTCGTCCCGATCGTTTTGTGTCCTGCCACCTGTATGAGGAGTTAGCATGACCACTCTGCTCGAAGCCCGTCACGTCACCAAGATCTTTGGTGGGGGCGTGTTCGATCGCAAGAGCGTGAATGTCGCGCTCGAGGACTTTTCCCTGGCGATCGAGAGTGAGCCCCCCACGATCACTGCGATTGTCGGCGAGAGCGGTAGCGGAAAGACGACATTGGCCCGGCTCCTCCTGGGATTGGCCGGACCGACGACCGGCGAGGTGCTGTACGAAGGAACCGACATAACCCGATTAAACGGCGAGCAGCGACGGCGATTCCTGCGAGACGTTCAGGTGATCTTTCAAGATCCATACGAAGTCTACAACCCTTTCTACAAAGTTGACCACGTTCTCGAAACGCCGGTCGCGAAGTTTAAGCTGGCCCCGTCCCGCGAAAAGGGGAGGGCCCTGATCGAAGAAACACTCAACGCGGTCGGCCTTCGGCCGGAAGAAACGCTCGGCCGGTATCCCCACCAGCTCAGCGGAGGTCAGCGCCAGCGCATTATGGTCGCGCGAGCGCTACTCCTACGCCCCCGATTGATCATCGCGGACGAGCCCGTCTCGATGGTCGATGCGTCGCTTCGGGCCACGATCCTCGAGAGCCTGAGGAAGCTGAACCGCGATTTCGGAATATCCATCATTTACATTACCCACGACCTGACGACGACCTACCAGATCAGCGAGAACATCATCGTTCTCTACCGTGGCCGGGTCGCCGAGGTCGGCGACGTCGAGAAGGTCGTCAAGGATCCGAAGCACCCGTACACCCAGCTTCTGGTTGGTTCGATTCCGTTACCGGACCCGAACCACACCTGGCACAAAGAGGTTCTCCCAACTGACTTTAGCGCGTCCGCGGCGCGCCCAACGGCTGGGTGCCGCTTCGCCGACCGCTGTCCCTTCGTCATGCCCATGTGCCGGGAAAACGTGCCGCCGCTGTACCAGCCCGATCGTTATCGGGCGGCTTCGTGCTTCTTGCTTCGGGAGTCCCCTGAGTTGGAGGCAAGCAAAATGGGCGACGTCTTCGTCGGAGTGGCCGCGGGCGGTACCTGATCCTCGGAAAGAACGATCGAAGTCGACCGGCGGTCACCGCCGTCGACGAGCCCACCGAAAGGACGAGAAGGTGCGCGCTGACTACGTACTCAAGCGTCTAGTGCTGTTCGTGGTGATTGTCTGGGTCGCCGCGACAATCAATTTCATCGGGCCTCGCCTCACCGGAAAAGATCCGGTGAAGACCCGCCTGATGAAGCAAGCGGTGGTTGGCGGCTACGTTCAACACGGCATGGAGGACATGGCCAAGGAGTACGAAGTGAAGTTCGGGCTGGATAAGCCCCTCGGCGTACAATACTTGACCTATCTGGGAGACATGTCTCGCCTGAACTTTGGACCATCGATCGCCAACTACCCTCGGACCGTGAACGAGATCATGGCGGATGCCCTCCCGTGGACGATCGTCCTGCTGACAGTCACGACGGTCCTGGCCTTCACGATTGGAACGTTACTCGGCGCGATCATGGCGTGGCCCCAGTCGCCAGGTTTCATCCGATACTTGCTGCCGCCGCTACTTACGTTGTCGGCCATCCCTTACTACCTGCTAGGACTCGTCCTCCTGTACCTGCTGGCCTATAAAACAAGCATTTTCCCGTCATTCGGCGGTTACACGCCGGGCACGCTACCCGCCTTCAGCATCAAGTTCCTTCGCGATGCCGTGGCGCACGCGCTCTTGCCGGCCCTTTCGATCATCCTGGCCGCGATCGGATTCTGGGCGTTAGGCATGCGGGCCATGATGGTCACGATTCAGGGCGAAGACTCGATGATCTTTGCCGAGGCGAAAGGACTCCGAGACGGTACTCTGTTTCTGCGCTACGCCGTGCGCAATGCGCTGCTTCCCCAGGCGACGGCGTTGGCTCTCGCCCTGGGCGAAATTCTCTCGGGCGCGGTCCTGGTTGAGGTCGTCTTCGGGTATCCGGGTATCGGTTCGGTCCTCTACAGCTCGATCAAGGACTTCGACTACTTCCTGATTCAGGGGATTGTTTTTACCGTCGTCGTCTCGATCGCCCTGGCGACGCTAATCGTCGACATGGTGTATCCGCTGATCGATCCGCGTATTACCTACCGGAGGGCGTGAGATCGTGATCGTGGGCGTTTGGAAATATATCCGGAGAAACCCAAGTCTCGGCGTGGGGATCGTCCTGCTCCTCATTTTGCTCCTGTTCAGCGCGTTCGGCCCTTTGTTTGTCGACGTCAGCAATGCCGATCCCCTCTCCGTTGAGACGGAGCAGCCTCCGTCGGCGGCGTATCCCTTCGGCACGGACAGCCAGGGGCGGGATTTGCTGGCGGTGATGGTCACGGGAACGCCGCTCACGTTGCGTATCGGGATTTTGGCTGGCTTCCTTGGACTGGCGATTGGGACGATTCTGGCGTTTGTCGCGGCGTATTACGGTGGGATCGCCGATACCCTTATCAAGGCACTGGTCGACATCGCGCTGACGGTTCCGGGCCTCCTGGTCCTGATTATCGTCGCGGTTTTTCTTCACGAAGGACTCTCGGTCAACCAGATGGCACTCATCGTGGCGGTCCTGTCGTGGCGCTGGCCTGCCCGAACGATCCGGGCCCAGGTGCTCACCATGCGAGAGCGGGCATGGGTCCAGGTCGCTCGCCTCTCCGGAATGAGTGGGCCAGAAATCATCTTCCGTGAGCTTATGCCGAATCTTTTGCCGTACCTCGGCGCCGCCCTCGTGGGATCAGTCGCGTCGGCGATTCTGGCTTCCATTGGTCTGGAAGCACTGGGGCTGGGGCCAGCTGACTCTCCAACGCTCGGCATGACAATCTATTGGGTCATTTACTACGCCGCGCTTCTTCACGGATTCTGGTGGTGGTGGCTTGCCCCAATCACAATCATCGTGATCCTGTTCGTCGGGTTGATGAACCTCTCAGTCGGCCTTGACGAAATCGCAAATCCGCGACTTCGGCGACCGGTTTGAGGACCCCGAGTTTTCAGTAAGCGGTTCGAAGCTCAGTTCCGAGCTGAATCGCTCCGACTAGCGTTTGGA
>CAZBQK010000042.1:0-21727 GCA_964493975.1 uncultured Dehalococcoidales bacterium
AGGGGGAGAGGGCGAGGGTGAGGGGCGATCATCCCCTTCCGATCGTTGCGAAGCCTTCTGGGACTTCCAGAATGGAATGCCCCTCACCCTAACCCTCTCCCGTGGGGAGAGGGGAATGGAACGTCCCTTGCCCCTTCGCTTCTCTCAGGGCAGGCCCTAACCTCTCCCCTGGGGAGAGGGAACGTCATAGGCGGCAACTCTTTGCGTTGTTGCGCGGGTCGCGAGATAGCCGTCCCAGTAGATCGGCACACCTCGGCGGATGGTGCCGCGGACCCTCGGGCGGCTGGTTTCTTCAACCAGGATGATGTCGGCAGAGTTGCCAGCTTCGATGCTTCCCCGGTCGCTCAGGCCCAGGGCTCGGGCCGCATTTTGGCTCACGAGCTTCCAAGCCTGGTGGAGCGGAGAAACGCCGGAGCGGGCTAGCTCGAAGACGGAGTGGAGGAGCGCGGCCGGATAATAGTCGGCGACCAGAATATCGACCAGGCCGGCCTCGATCGCCTCGCGCGCGCTCAGGTTGCCGTTGTGCGAGCCTCCGAGAAATAGATTTGGCGCGCCCATCGCGACGTGTAGGCCGACTTCGTGGGCTCGCTCGGCGGCTACTCTGGTCACCGGGAACTCGCTAATCTGAACACCCAGGTCCACCAGCAGGTCGACTTTCTCCCGAGTGTCGTCGTCGTGTGAGGCGACCGGAAGCCCGCGGCTCGCGGCCGCGTCGGCGACCTGGCGGACCTGGTCCCAGTCGGTGCCCCCTTCCTCGCTCTTTCGAACGCGCGCCTGGGCCATCTGGTCGGCTTCCTGTCGACTCACCTTGCGCCAGGCCTCGATGATCTCGGCGTATTTCACGACATCTCGATACTGACCCTGGCCCGGAGTGTGGTCCATCAGCGAGACCAGGTGAATCATGTCGGCTTCGATCAGGTCCAGGAGGATCGGCGTCGCTTTCGGTGTGGTCACTTCGAACCGGGCGTGAACCAACATGTCGACCAAAAGCGATTCGCGGTGGGCATCGATCAGCTCGACGATCGCGCGAGCCCGGTCGAACGTTCGGGAGCCGGAGGCGCCGGTGCCTTCCATGAAGGAGACCGCGGCGTAGGCGGTGGTGACGCCGGTTGCCGCGAGCCTTTTGTCTAGCTCGATCAGGGCTAGATCAGTCGGAAAGAACACCCCCGGTCGAGGCTCCATGTCCCGTTCGAGCATGTCGCCGTGAAAGTCGATGATACCGGGCAGCAAGGTGAGACCACGCGCGTCAAAAGATTCTTCAGACGGGCGTCGAGGCCCATCGCCATCGGCGATTTCGGCGATCCACCCGCCGTCGATCCGAACCGATCCGCGTTCGAGCGTTTGGTCGGGCAACACCAGTCGAGCGCTACGTAGCCACATACTCTTCTTGCACTCCGTCTAGCGAGAGGCTGTCTTCCGGCGAGCTCAGCACGATGTCGCGATCGATCAGGGGCCGAACGTCGTCGGGGTGGTGGAAAACCCCGATCATCGCGACCCCGCGCTCGCGCAGGGTCCGTAGTCGACTGACTAACGCCAACCGCGCCTCCGCGTCGAGGGACGCCGTTGGCTCGTCTAGCAAAAGCAGCCGGCGGGGAAGGATCAGGGCCCGGGCAAGGTTGACCTTCTGCTGTTCGCCTCCGGAGAAGGTCGTCGGATAGGCGTTCCAGATCGCGTGCTTCAGACCAAACGACTCGAGCCAGTCGGCGGCCTCGCGCCTGGCCTGGTCGACTGGAACTCCGGACAACCAGAGCGGCTCCGCGACGAGCTCTAGCGCGCTCACCCGTGGCCGGGGACGAAGGAACTGGGTGACGTGCCCGATCTCGGTCTGTCGCAAAAACGCGATGTCCACGTCCGCGGCGCGCGCCAGGTCGATTGGACCACCCCGCGAGTGGTAGATCGCCGCGCCATCCGAGGGCAGGTAGGTTCGGTAGATGCAGCGGAGCAAGGTCGATTTGCCGACCCCGTTGGGGCCGGCGACGAGCAAGAACTCACCTTCGTCCAGCGCGAAGTCTATCCCTTCAAAGACCGGGACGTCCCGTTCCAGGTGATGAATGAAGAAGCGCTTGCAGAAGTTCTGTACGTCGAGAAGCCTCATAGCTTCGCGTGCACCAGCTGCTGGGTGTAGGCGTCCTGGGGATCGTCGAGGACCTGATCGGTGAGGCCCCGCTCGACGACTTTGCCGTTCCGCATCACCATCACGCGGTCGGCAAGGGTGCGGATCACGCCCAAATCGTGCGAGACCAGAACGGTTGCCAACCTCAGCTCGCGCTGTAGCCGCTTCAGGGTGTCAAGGACGAGCGCCTGGATCGAAACGTCCAGGCCGGTTGTCGGCTCGTCGAGCAGCAGCACGGCCGGTCGAAGGGCGATCGCTTTGGCCAGCTGCACCCGTTGCTGCATCCCACCGGACAGGTGGGCAGGGATGTCGTCCATTCGGCTCAAGGGAAACTCGGACACGGTGAGGGAGTCGCGCGCGGCCCCACGCAGGGTCTCAAAGGTCCGTTCTCCGGCCATGATCAAGCGCTCGGCGACGTTTCCGCTGCTGGTGTTGTACATGCGCAGTCCAAGGTGCGGATGCTGGTAGACGATGCCAATCCGATTGATCCGCACGTCACGCTGACGAAAGCGATCGAGGGTAAACAGGTCGGTGCCGATCTGCTCCGGAATGTCGAGGTAATAGGTGCCGCCGTCTGGGCGCTCTTCCAGGTTCAGGAGCCGAAGGACGGTCGACTTGCCCGAGCCGGACTCGCCGACGATGCCAACCACCTCGCCAGGGTACACCTCGATGCCGACGCCTTCGACGGCCACGACGTTCCCATACCTTTTGACGAGCCCGTCGGCTCGGAGCAGCGGTGTTCTCGCGACTAACCGCGGGGCGTCTCGGTCAAGGAGCGCGCCGTTTGAGGTAACCGGCATGGTAAAAGTTTCCTTCGTCATCGTAGTAGGTCGCGCCAATGTTAACCGCCTCGCCCTGGACCATGGCGGTGATTTTCGCGCCGTAATCGGTGTCGGAGACTTCGTAACGAACGTCGCCGCCGGTCAGCGGAATCTCGGTAAGGAATTTCTGGGTCACGCCGGTCAAATGGCAGACGTGGCCGTTCTGATCCTCGACTCGAAACGGAACGTCGTCGAACTCGATCGGATAGACGTCGGTGTAGGGAGGCACGGCGTACAACCGCTTCTCGCGACCGGCCGACAGGAGCGTCAAATGGGCGGCCTGGTGAAGCTTCGGGTTATCCCAACGGGGGATCGGGCTCGGGTTCATCAGATAGCGGCCGTGCACGACGACCGGATAGTCCGATCCGCCAGTATATTCCTTGTAGCGCACGAGCTGCTCGTACAGTCCGAGCCACATCCGGGCGTAGTCCGCCTCGGCGTGCATCTCCCGCGCGACCGACATGTTGGCCTCGACCTGGCGCAAAGGCTCCGGATCCGGAACCTGCAGCACGAGAATTTGTCGCTCGGACAACCGCTCCTCGGGAATCCGGTGGCGGCTCTGGATGATCGTCGCCTCGAGCGCGTCCGATGTCGTCCGCACGCCAGCCATCCGGGCGATAAAGCTTCGAAGATTCACCGCGTTGACCGACGCGTCGTCGCCCTGGTCGATGACTTTGACCACGTCCCGAGGGCCGACAATGCTCAAAGTGACCTGCAACCCGCCGGTGCCCCAGCCGCGCGCCATGGGCATCTCCCGACTGGCGTAGGGAACCTGGTAACCAGGGATGGCCACGGCTTTAAGAATCCGTCGCCGGAGCTCTCGCTTTGCGAAATCGTCGAGGAAGGCGTAGCTGTAGTCCTGACGGGGGAAGGCGAGGTCGGCGAGCGTCATGAATGAGCTTCCGACGTGACTTCCACCGGTTTTGCCGTGCCGTTCGGGGAAGATTCTTCGCCGACGTCGTGACTTTGGGCCACTCGCAAACTGTCGAGAACGCTGTTGAAAGTCACGTAGTGCGGGAGCTTGTAGTGAATGCAGAATCCGGAGGATTCGACTGGCTCGGTATGGTACAGAACGAACTCCTCGGAGTGGGCCGGGTGCTTCGACCCATTTTCCATCTCGAGGTCCAGCATCGAGGCGGAGAGGATCTTCACTTCATTCCAGCCCATTGTCGCGGCGTACCCCAAGCCGAGCTTGGTTGCGCCCTTGGCAAACGGGGTGACGACCTCGGCGTGACTCAGGCGCATCCGTCCGGCACTGAACGCGACTCCAGTGATTGGGTGGCGGAGTCGGACGTCGGCGTATCCAAGGCGGAGCTCATTGACCGTGGGATGGCTCAAACCGTAGCCACGCATCGTGGAGTACGCAATTGCTAAAACGCCGCCGGTGTCAGCCCGCGACAACGACTGCAAGCGGTGCTCGCGGGGGGCCGGAAACGCAATTGGTTGCCGGGTGACGTCGGGGAGCGCGGCGGGATCGACCGGATCAACGTCGGGCAAGGGATCGATGAGGCCGGTAAGGCGTTGCCAGGCGGCAACGGCGGGGTAGAGAACCCCTCTCACCCCCGCCCGCTCTCCCCTCTCACGAGGAGAGAGCGGGAGCATTTCGGGGGCGACGCCGTCGGCGTCGCTCTGTTTCCCCCTCTCCTGAGAAAGGGGAGGGGCGAGGGGAGGGGTACGCACATCCTCATCCAGCACGTCCAGCTGCAAGACCCGATGGCTGTAGTCGAGCGACGGTCCCAAGATCTGGCCACCGGGAATGTCTTTGAAAGCGGCTGAGATTCGGCGAACGGTCATCAGGTCGTCCGGAGCGATCGTCTCGGCGTAGGCGAGACGGGGCTGGGTGGAGCGATACGCCCGCAAAAGCAGAACCGCTTCGTAGAGGTCGCCGCCGGTTTGGGCGAGGGCAAGCGCGGCGAGCTCGGGCGCGTAGAGCGAGCCCTCGCCCATCACCCGGTCGACTAGATAGGGAAGGTTCCGCTCGATCGCCCGGACCAGGGCGAGATCGATCCGCCCGTTCAGGGCCCGGTAGAGCTCCTCCGACCGTTTGATCGCCGCTTCGCCGCCTCGCGCGGCGACGTAGGTCACCCTAGAACCTCGACGACCGTCGTTCGTGGTATACCGACGACCTGGTTCTCGGACACGAGAAAGAGATCCCAGCCGAGCGGGTAACGAATCGCCCCTTCGCGCAGCCACCAAAACGCGTGCGGAATGCCGGCGACCTCCAGTTTCGACGCCCGATTGACGCCCGGACCGGATAAGGACAAAGTGATCCGGCGCTCGTCAGTTCCGGCTAACCACCTTCCAAAGCGGCAGCCGATCACGATCGTCGCGGAGTCATCAGGATACGTTTGCGTGCCGGTTGGTGCGGTTTCGATAATTTGCAGATCATCCGGTCGAAGGACCGGGTAGAACTGATAGCGGGCCTGCCGCGAGGATACTTGCCGCGCGCCGGTCCGAGCCAGCCGAGCGATAAGCGCACTATCAGTGGAGTAGAACGTGGTTTCCAGGTCGACCAGCGCTTCGCCGATTGACGATAGTGCGTCGTCGGCGTCCGGAAGCGACTGGATCTGACCTGGATTGCTCAGGGCCCAGAGGAGCGCCAGGAACGTCTCGTGAGCGCGTGCCGCGGCCGCGGTGAGGAGGGGCGTTGCCATCAAAACGTCTCCATTTCTACCCGGGTAGCCTCGACTTGGCGTAGCAGCTGGTCGTCTTCGGCGAGCATTTCCGCTCCAAGTCGGGCGACAAACTCTGCGATGACGGGGCATTTCAGATCCGCCTGGACCGCGGCATCGATCAAAGCAATCGCCAACGATTGCTGAAGATCTCGTCCGAGGCACGCGGCGTAGCCTTCGCCGCCGGTTAGGCGAACTCGGGCTTCCGAGATGAGAACCTCGCCGACGTAAAACGTAGCACCCTTGACCGACTCGGACATCGGGACCATGACCAATCCAGTGCGATTCTGGAGGACTTCGATTGGACCGAGATCCGACATCAGGTCCTCCGCGAACGTCTTCACGGTATCCGGCGACGCCCGAGACAGGATGCTCAGGTACTCTGACTGGTCCAGAGTGACTCCTTTGGTCAACGTCATTCCGATAATTCCTTAGTGTTCGGAACCGACTGGCCGACAACCCGGTAGGGGCACCCCTTGTGGGTGCCCCTCGTAGCGTCCATAATGCGGCATTGGTCGGGCACCCACAAGGGGTGCCCCTACCGGGTAATGCGGAGCGGTGATGCGGCTGTTCATGTGCCTCGGCGCCTAGCCCGCCAGCTTCTTGAGATCCAGGTTCAGAATCTTCGCGACTTCGCGCAGCGGGTCGTAGAAGGAATCGAGCTTGTCCAGCTTCAGGGCCGGGCTCGGGTCAACGTACCATTCGCCGATGGCTTTGATGACTTCCGGATGATCCTTGACCCCGAGGAGCGCGGTCTTCATCGAGTCTTTGAGGGTCTTTGGCAAGGTCGTGTGGACCGCGAACGGAGTGTTAGGGATCGCATCGGAAATGGCGATGACAACCAGCTTGCCGGCCGCGCACGAGTCGGCGACCTTCTTGATCTCGTCGGCCGTCCGGGTCTTGCTGCCGACATTGTCCGGGAACCAGCACAGATCAACCTGACCCTGCTGTCCGAGGGTCTGGAGGTTCTGATCGTAGGTCGCGCCGGCGTCGACCTTACCATTCCACACCGCGAGTACCGACGACGGGTGACTTCCAGCGTAGATCGTCTTCATATCGGTATCGGGGTTGATGCCGTTCTTCATCAGCAGCGCCGTCGGCATCAGGTGGCCGGAGGTGGAAGCCGGATCCACAAAGCTGAAGTTTTTCCCCTTGAGGTCGGCGAGGGTCTTGATCCCAGAGCCCTGCTTCGTGAAGATCATGCTGTAGTAGTACGGCGCAGCGGACGCGTCATAAACCGGATTCTTCGTGTCGGGAGCGGAGACGACCGCGGCGATCGCCTCGGCGTTCGCTTCCTGTACCGCCAGGATGTAGGCGAATGGGCCGACCTCCATCCCATCGGCGTGGTTCGCGCGCATCGCCTCGATCACCGCGCTGTAGCTCGTGCCGGTGACCGTCTTGACCTCGATTCCGACCTGCTTGGACAAGTAGTCGCCTAGAGGCGCGTATGAATTGAGTACTTTGTTCGGATCGTCGCCGGCAAACAGGCCCAGAGTAAAGGTCGTCGGCCAACCGGTCCGGTCGACGGCGGCGCTGGTGTTTGAGGCGGCCGCCGGAGTGGGTGACGCGGCCGGTGCCGCGGCGGTGGTCGCCGTGGGTGGTGCCTGGGTCGGGGCCGGAGCTGCCGTTGGCGCCGCGGTTGGCGGGTTGGTTGGCGCGGCCGGGGCCGCTTCTGCCTGGGTCGGGGTGGCGGGAGGCGGGCTGGCCTGACTACACGCCGCCAGAAGGATCATTCCGCCAGCGCCGAGGGCCATCTGCTGCAGGAACCGTCGGCGGGCTACTTTTTGGATTGGCACATTATCCTCTCTCGAAATCTCACTAAATGATCCGTTTGCGCAAGAAGTCGCTGAATCGATCGATCGCGGTGACGACCACGACGATCAGAATCAGGGCTCCCATCAGACGGCGATATTGAAAGAGCGCCATGTACTTGCTGATGACGAAACCCACGCCACCGGCGCCGACGATGCCAAGGATGGAGGCGGCCCGGATGTTGTGCTCGAAGAGGTAGAGCGAGTACGACGCGACGAGAGGCATCGCCTGAGGGATCACGCCATAGATAAAGGTTTGAAGCGAGGTGGCGCCGGTCGCCCGCACCGCGAGCAGCTGCTGAGGGTCGATTGATTCGACCGACTCGGAATACATCTTGGCCATGAAGCCGATCGAGCTGACCGCCAGGGCGAGCACCCCACCGAAAGGCCCAAGTCCGACCGCGGCGACGAATACCAGGGCAAAGATCAATTCGGGCACGGCCCGGTTGGCGTTGAGGCAAAGTCGGGTGAAGTGGTAAATCGCTGGATGCGGGGAGGTGTTACGGGCGGCGAGCAGGCCGAACGGGAGCGCCAGAAAGATCGAGATGGTCGTGCCGATAATGGCCATCTGAACGGTTTGGATGATCGCGGTCACGATTGTTGGAACTCCGACGATCACCGGGCCCGAGGATAGTCCGATCGCCTGGACCCAGCTCACGGTCACACTGTCGACCTCGAGCTCAGGTGGAAAGAGCCGGACGAAGAAGTCGACGATGTTGGGAATTCCTTTGATCAGCTCAGCCGGTTGGGCGTCGGTTCCGTTGATTCCCCAGGCGTAAACTCCGACGATTGCCAGGATGAGTCCCAGAGAGCCCAGGCTAATTCGAGGCAGGGGACGTAGTAAGTCCTCACGAAGAGTCTCTGGGATCGCCGCCGGCCGATCGGTGGTGGCCGCGATGACAACTTTAGGCGGATCGACGATTCTCACCCTCTACATCCTGACCAGGGGGTGCGAGGCTTCGGCCGCCGTCGGAATGCGTTGGTCGAACCGATAGATCTGGTTGAGTGCCGTCTCGTCGAGGCGAGAGGGAGGGCCGTCGAACACGACGGTTCCCCGGGCGATTCCGACGATTCGGTCGGCGACTGCCTTCGCGAGAGAGACTTCGTGAATGCTCAGTAGGGTCAACACACCATCCATTCGGGCAACCCGCCCAAGGTCTCCGACGATCTGGAACGCCAGCTCCGGATCGAGGCTCGCCACCGGCTCGTCGGCGAGAATGACCTTTGGATTCTGAGTCATTGCCCGGGCGATTGAGACGCGTTGCTTCTCGCCCCCGGACAGGCGGTCGGCACGTTGATTCGCCCGCGCCAGGAGGTTGACCCGTTCCAGGTTCCTCACCGCGATCGCGCGGTCCGATCGATTGAAGTAGCCAAGCAGACTCGAGAGCCCGGTCTCGTACCCAAGTCTCCCGACCAGGACGTTGGTGATCACTGGAAGACGGTCGACGAGGTTGTACTCCTGCCAGATGAACCCGATCTGGCGCCGCTTTAACCGGAGGTACTCGTCGCTCATCGCGGTTATCTCTTCGCCGTCGAGAACGATTGAGCCTTGCGTCGGTCGTTGCAGGCCGTTGACGCAGCGCAGGAGAGTCGACTTTCCGGCGCCGGATCGACCGATGATCGAGACGATCTCGCCGGCTTCCGCCGAGAGGTCGATCGACCGCAGAGCTTCGTACCCATTCGGATAGACCACGCGAAGTCCGCGAATTTCGAGCAGGCTCAATCGCGTCCCCGTTCAATCGTTTGTCGGCCAAAAAGCCGGCCTGCAGGCCAGCAAACTGACGTCCGCAATTCATCCTATGAATTGCGGATTAACTGTCGATAATGCGAAAGGGACGTGAAGATTAACGCTCGGTTAGCTTTCTAGTGAGATGTGGAGATCCCTAGTTCCGTCACGCGTCGACAGTAGACACGCCGAGCGCCTACAATAGAGCCCGTCGCGTGCCCAATTCGCCAGCGATCGAGCCAAAGCCATTAACCTTGCAGGCTCGAGGCGGTACCGTCGATCGAATGCCGCCGAGAACGGACCCCTGAGATGGAGAGGATGACCTGGTGATACATTCACTCTTTGATTTGACCGGACGCGTTGCCCTCGTCACCGGCGCGGGGCATGGGATGGGGCGGGCCTCGGCGATGGCCTTTGCCGAGGCTGGAGCGGACCTGATGATCGCGGACATTAATATCCAGAATCTCGAGACGACGGCTCACGATATTGCCGGGCTGGGGCGGAGGGTCATACCGATTCCCTGCGATATTTATGACTTCGACCAGATTCGGGCGATGTACGCCCAGCTCGATCGCGAGTTCGGTCGAATCGACGTGCTGGCCAACATTCCTGGCGGAAATCGCCTCTGGCATCCAGAGGACATAACGGTGGAGGATTTCGAGGAGACGATTCGTCGGGTCCTCGTTTGGAAATTCTGCTCCTGTCTGGAAGGCGGGACGCGGATGCTCAAAGCCGGCAAAGGTAGCATTATTAATATGTCGTCGCTCGGCGGCGTCAACGCGCTGGGGCGGGGCAACTTCGCCTACAGCGTCGCCATGGGTGGGGTCATCCAGATGACCCGAGAGCTCAGCACCGAATGGTCCGGACGGGGCGTCCGGGTCAACGCCATCGCGCCCGCCCAGATTACCAATCCGGGATTCGAGGTCCGCATGGATGCGACCCCGGGCCTGCGCGAGAACTTTCTCCGAGGGATTCCAATGGGGCGTTTGGGCATTCCGGATGACATCAAGGGGCTTGCCCTTTTCCTGGCCTCCGATGCTTCTGGGTTCACCACTGGCACGGTCGTTCCTTTGGATGGCGGAAACCTGGCAATGAACGCTGGCGGGACGGCCGGACATAAGGCCTCGGATTTGGGATAGGTGCTATTGAATACCTCTCGCCCCCACGACCCGTACCAGGCCCTGCGCTTCGCCGATTACCGTCTACTCTTGACCGGCAACCTGATCGCCTTTATCGGCAGCCAGATGCTAACTCTGGCGATCGGCTGGGAGCTGTACGAGCGGACGAGCTCCGCACTGGATCTGGGCCTGGTCGGGCTGGTTCAGGTAATCCCGGTTCTGGCGCTCGTCCTCGTCACCGGCCACGTTGCCGACCGATACGATCGCAAGAAGATCGTGATGCTGTCGCAGCTCGTCCTGGTCGGCGCCTCGCTTGGCCTGACCGTTCTGGCGTACGCGCACGGACCACTGATTGGCATCTACGGCCTGCTTCTGATCATGGGCATCGGCACAGCGTTCAACGGCCCGGCTTCACGGACACTTACTCCGGAAGTTGTGCCGGAGTGGGCTTTCGAAAACGCGGCCACCTGGAGCAGCAGCTCGCTCCAAGTCGCTTCGGTCGTCGGACCAGCGCTCGGAGGCGTCATCATCGCGCTCTTCGGCACGACCTTGCTCATCTACGTTCTGAACGCGGTGGCCGCGACGACCTACGTCGTCCTCTTGCTCTTTGTGCGGGGCGGACAGGCTAGCGATCACCGCAGCTCGAAGCGGCGAGAGCCGCCAACGCTCCGGTCGCTCGGCGAAGGGATCGGCTTTCTCCAGCGCACCCCCATCGTCCTCGCGGTGATCACGCTGGACCTTTTTGCCGTTCTCTTCGGAGGAGCGACGACCCTCCTTCCAATCTATGCCCGTGACATTCTTCACGTGGGACCGAGCGGTCTTGGCTGGCTGCGCGCGGCGCCGTCGATCGGCGCTCTCTGCATGGCGTTTTACCTCGCCCACCGACCGCCGATGAAGCGGGCTGGTGTTACTTTCATCTTGGCGGTCGCTGGATTCGGCGTCGCGACAATTGTCTTTGGACTGTCGCAGTCGTTCGGCCTATCGCTCTTGATGCTATTCGCTCTAGGCGGACTCGATAACATAAGTGTGATCGTGCGCAATACCCTCACGCTGCTTCGAACGCCAAACGAGATGCGAGGACGGGTGGCCGCGATCAACGGCCTGTTTATCAGTGCTTCAAATCAGCTTGGCGGCTTCGAATCCGGTCTCACCGCTCAGCTTTTCGGTCCAGTTCTCTCGGTCGTCGGCGGTGGAATCGGTACAATCGTCGTCGTCGCGCTCGCGGCCTGGATCTGGCCCGAGCTGCGCCGTCTCGGAACGCTGCGCGAGACTTCCTCGGACGTCAAGGTGAGTCCGCTATGACCGGCCAATCGTGTAATTAATCGGTGTCGCCGCGGAGTCGTTGTAATTCATGAGTCGAATGACGAATGGGTCGCCGCTCTTCGACGAAAAACTCATGGTGATGTAACCAGGCGTTTTGGCGTTGCTCGCTTGAACGTTGGCGAGCTGGGCGCCACCTTGATAAAGCGAGACATACACTCCGTTCGCTATGTCGGGTCCATGCGGCCAGAAGCTGAAAGTCACCGTTTGCTGAGAGCCACTGTCCGGATTCGTGAAAGTGTAGTAGCGCGCGTTGCCGCCAGGGCTCGCGGTCAGCGTCCCGTTCGCCGGCGTCGTGAGCGGAATGGGCGATGACGCCGATCCATCGTTCGCGCCGACCGCCGAGCTGCTGGGGCCTACCAACGAGCTGCCGGGCCTCGCCGCCGGGCAGGCGAAGTCGACGTCATACCGTCCGTTCCAGGACTGAACCATTGCGGTTGTGCCACCGGCAAACGCATAGGTCGGCGCGCAATAGGCCATGGTTGCGACCTTGACGTCGGTCTGGGCAACCCAGATTGGCAGACCGAGGGTCAAATCCCCGGCGATCTCGCGCCACATCGGCGTGATCGAGTAGATACCGACCGCAAGGTGGCTGTTCTGAAAGTAGCGGGCAGCTCCGCTGATGACTTGAGCGTTCGACGAGCGATCCGCCGACCAGTAGTTCATTGTTTCCACGTCGAGCCACCAGGTTGACGTGGCTGCCCCGGCCGATTGAGCGTAGGCCACGGCGTCCTGAGCGGCGTTGTAGCCGTAGTTGAAGGCGACGCAAGACGCGTCCCCCGGCCGGCAATTACCGCGGGGACCGGTTTGACCCCGTTCGGCAGTCGAGCGGGTGGGTGAGTTTAGATTCATGTAAAGCGCTGGACTGTGGCCGCTGCTCACCGACCATTCGTACTCGGCCGCGAAGCAGGGATTCTGGGTGAACGCTTTGCCACCAGTCACGCCAATGATGGTAATGGTATGACCAGCCGATGGTGTTGGGATTCCGGTTTTGCACTGAGGCCAGGAGATGTCTAGTCCGAAGGACTGCGAGGCGGCGGGCGACGCCCAGGCGGCCCCGGGCGCAAACCAGGTCGCGACGAATGCGAGCAGGAACGCCGCGGTTCCCAAGAGTCGGTACCGTGGGTGCGCCTGGCGCCGCTTCGCGGCGGCCGCCTGGTTCCATGGGGCTATCCGGAAATCGCCTCGACCGGTCACACGTCCTCCGTTGGGCAAGGTGGTCCAGAGTGGGAGTCAAGCCCACTCTCCCTCGCTTGCAGTAGAACTAGTGTATCGGCGTCGACGGTGGAGTCAAGGATCTGCTGTGGTACTAGGACTAATGGGTGTCTATTTGAATATCGCGGGTGGGGACCACGGCGGCGCGTCTGACTCGCCGTCGCCGGCGATGTCGGTGGCTTCGGCTGGCCGAAAGCTTAAGTCGAACGCAAGCCACAGTGTGCGAGAAAGCGGGAAAAACAGCAAGGGAAGTGCGATCGCCGCGGCAATCCAGGCGATAAGAATTGTGTCCCACGGAGTATGGGGGCGGCTTAGCAGCCACCATCCCACGACGCCGACAACCGGAAAGACTTCGCCGACGATCAGGTTAATTGTCATTCCGCCAAGCCAGTAGCCTTCGTCCCGTTCGAGTGTGAGCCGGCACCGGGGACAGATCGGGGCGAGCTTGAACCAGCTAACAAAGAGTGGTCCGCCGCCGCAGTTAGGACAGCGGAGGCGCAACGCTCGAGTCAAGAGCAAAACGATCCGGCTCATGCCAGGTGCCTCACGACCAGAAAAGGGCGTTCCGATGCGCTTTTTGAGAGATCGCCGTTCGCGACTAGGATACCACGGGCTCGGGGGTCGGGACCCCAGTGCGGTGCCGGCGGGCCGCCCCGGTGCGCTCGGCGGCGGCGGCGATAGCGTCGGCCACGGCTGGAGCCACGCGCCGATCGAACACCGTTGGAATGATGTGCTCCTCCGAGAGCTCATCCGAGGTGACCAGGTCGGCGATGGCTTTTGCCGCGGCAAACTTCATTTCGGGGTTGATGTCTCGGGCTCGGCAATCGAGGACGCCGCGAAACACGCCGGGGAAGGCCAGAACGTTGTTGATCTGGTTTGGATAGTCGCTGCGGCCCGTTGCCATCACCCGCACGTGTGACGCGGCGTCCTCCCAGGCAATTTCCGGGGTGGGATTGGCCAGGGCAAACACAATCGGATCTCGTCCCATTCGCTCGACGTCCCACTGGGTCAGCACATTCGGCTGCGAGACGCCGATGAAAACGTCGGCGCCGACGATCACGTCGGAGAGCTTCCCCTGGAGGCGGTCGCGGTTTGTCTGGCGGGCAAGATCGAGCTTGACCGGACCCATGTTCTCGACGCGCCCCTCATAAATCGCTCCGAAGGAATCGACGCCGATCACGTCGCCAGCCCCGGCGTCGAGGAGCATTTTCGCGCAGGCGATACCAGCCGCGCCCACGCCATTGACGACGATCCGAAGGTCGGAAAAGGACTTTCCCACGATATCGAGCGAGTTGAGCAGCGCCGCGAGAACGACGATTGCCGTGCCGTGTTGGTCATCGTGAAAAACCGGGATGTCGAGGACCTCTTTCAGTCGCTCTTCGATCGCGAAGCAACGGGGAGCAGAGATGTCTTCGAGGTTGACCCCACCGAAGGTCGGCGCGACCAGCTGGACCGCGCGAACGATCTCGTCGACGTCTTTCGTGGCAAGGCAAAGCGGGAACGCGTCGACCCCGCCGAACTCTTTGAAAAGAAGGGCTTTGCCCTCCATGACCGGCATGGCGGCGGCGGGACCGATATCGCCAAGGCCGAGGACGGCAGTGCCGTCGGTGACGATCGCGACGGTGTTGCCTTTGATCGTTAGATTGTAGGCCTTGCTGGGATCGTCGTGGATCGCCATCGATACGCGGGCCACGCCGGGGGTATAGGCCATGGTCAGGTCGTCGCGAGTTTTGACGGGAATTTTGCTTCGGATCTCGATCTTGCCGCCGAGGTGGCGCAGAAAGGTCCGATCGGAGTAGTTGACCACCGTGACACCGGGGATTTCGTGGACCCGATCCATAATCCGTGACGCGTGGGCCTCGTCGGCCGCGTTGACGGTCACGTCGCGCTCCATTTCCTTGCTCGTGACACTGACGATGTCAATCGCTCCCACGTCTCCGGCCGCGTCGGAGATGGCCGCGGCGATCCGACTGAACATTCCAACTTGATTTGGATAATGCAATCGCATCGTGATGCTGTAGCTCGCGTTAGGCGTCGCCACCCTGATGTCTCCCGTCAACTCGTACTCGCGCCGACCGATCTCGTCGGCCGACCACCGGCCACTCATTCGCGAACGCCCAACGTCGGGCTTTCGTTATGGACCACTTTAGCAGAGGCGATGATTGGTGCCTACGCTGTTTGAATGCTAGACCTTCTGAAACTCTCTTTCGATCGAAGCTGCCGAACTCATTCGGTTCAGATCTGGACTGAATGAGGACCTGAGGCCAGCTAAGGCGGGACGAGCATCATTCGCCTCGGCCGCGCTTCCGGCAACGTGACGGCGGGTTTCCCAAGCTAGCAAGGCGATGATCAGCGGTAGGGGTGGGGAGGCGAGCAGCCAGAACGGGAACGGAAGCGCGCCGAATACGAGAAATCGGAGCGCGGCGGACCAGGTCGCGATCCACCCGGCGAGCAAGACGACTCGGATCGACGAAGAATTAGGATTCGCGTCGACGAGAAGGAGCGCCGGAATCAGGAGCACCACACAGTCATAGATAAAGAAATGCGGTGACACGAGCGCTGTGATCAAAATCGCCAGTCCGAAACCGAAGCGAGGATCGCGTCTGGCCGGTGCGATTGCGAATGGGCCGTTCAAGAGGAGCAAGTGGCCGCAAATAACCGCGATGGCAGTGAGCGCGGCTGTCGGAAGGCCGTCGACGCCGATTTGGACGAGCGCCGGAACCGACTGCATCTTCCACCAGTTCAGGGCGTTCGCGTGATGCCAGAACTCGGAGGAAAGGAGACTGGCGTCTGCTTGGAGGCCGGTTAGACCCACCAGGCCGATCGAGATGACTCCGAGTGTGCTTCCAACGCTCAGGCAGGTCACGAGCGCGCGAGGCCGCCGCTCGAGGAGCAGAACGAGCGGGATCAGGAGGAAAAGCGTTGGCTTGAAGACGCCAACGCCCAGAACCGCCCCCGCTAGTAGGTCCCGCCGATCGACCAAAAGGCGGAGCCCAAGCGCAAGCAAAAGGAGCGCGAACGCGGAGTCCTGTCCGGCCGCGATCACCTCGATTGTTGGCCACGCCGAGAAGACGACGACGGCTACCAGTCCAAATCCGAAGCGGTGTAGGCGCGGAAGAAGAGGCCACAGCAGCCAGAGACTAGCCAGCAATAGAGACACGGTCAGGGCGGTCCAAGCGGCCGCGGCAATCAAGTAAGGACGATTGGCCAGGGGAAGATAGATGAAAGCCGTGAATGGGGGAGAGACAAAGAGGTCGAGAAACTCCGGGTGCCGGCCTCCCAGCAAGTCCCGCTCGGCCGCCAATTGCCGGCCCACATCGTAGAGATGGCCGAGGTCGCCGTCTCGGGCGATCCGCCCCCCGGCCAGGTGGGCGGTAAGATCCACGGCAAAAGGGTGACCGAAGGCATCGAAAGGAGCGTCGCCCCCGAGATAGGTCAGGGCGAGAATCGCAATCGCGGCGAGAATCGAGATGAATGCGTCGACGCGGACGCGGCGAACGGTGAGTGCCGCCGCGATTCGATCGACAGTTCGCGACGGCGCGAGCACCGTCTTTGCTCCGATCGTCATGCCCTTACTCCCCGGCATTTCCACGCCATCCCAGCACGTGCCCGCGCTCCGGGTGTGCCGCGCTCTCGCCACCCGGGCAACGATCTGGGCGCTCATGCCAGTCAGTGTAGGCTTCCCGACCAGCTGGCGAATCAGCTATAGGGCGGACTATCAGGTGGGACGGCTGACCGGGGAAAGTGGCTTCTTGAGGGAGTGACCGACCGAGTTAATCCAAAGAAAAAGGGAGCACGTATGGGTGCTCCCTTGAATACCCTTCGTTGTGGGCGCGACGGCAGTATTAGTACCGACGCGATCCGTACGAGCCGCGGCTGCTTCCGCCACCGCCGCCGTACGACGAACTTCCCCGTTCGAGCTGGAAACACTCCGAGCAGTAGACGGGCTTGCCGGAGGTTGGCTGGAACGGAACTTGGGTGTCCTTGCCGCAACGCGAGCAGACCGCCGGGAACATCTCCCGACGTCCGGTTGATCCGCCCATTCGCGAGCCACCACCGCTGCTGTAGCCCCCGGTATCACTTCCGCGCGCCGCTTTGCGAGCGGCACGACAGTCGGGACACCGAGACGGCTCGTTGGTGAATCCCTTCTGGGCGAAGAATTCCTGCTCTCGCTCGGTGAAGACAAACGAGGTTCCACAGTCGCGGCAGGTTAGGGTCTTGTCAGGCATGAGCGCGCTGACTCCTTCGTGATGAAAAATCAGGGCCGGTTCGTCAGCGCGTTCGAGGAGTGGCTAGGGGTAAGCCCGCCCGCTTCACGTTCGGCGGATAAATCGATCCCGTCCAGCACAGTATAGCGGAAAGATGGGGCGGTGTATACAGATTGTTAGGGCAGGATTGGTACATTTGGTCGACTTTCCCTGCTACACTGGTCGCGTCGAATCTTCCCCAGATGGCAAGGAGAAATCGATGGCGACCGAACCCACCGAGCGAGTTGGCACTCAACTTATGTTCGAAAACGATCGAGTCCGCGTTTGGGACCTGAATCTGGTCCCGGGTGCGTCGCTCGACAAGCATATCCATCATCGGGACTACTTTTTTATCGTCGAATCGGGCGGCCTAATCCGTTTTGCCAACCCGGACGACCCAACCGACTATCACGACGTTCAGTTCGAAGACGACCAAGTGACCTTTCGGGAGGTTGGTTCCGAGGGGAAGGTCGACAACCGCCTAACGAACATTGGATCCAAACGACATCGCAACTTCGTGATCGAGCTGAAGTCGGGCTAGCGGTCGAGGGCCCGGGGCGACGGTCCGAGGCAAACCTCGGTGCTATAATCACCGCCACCACAATCAAGCGAGGAGATCGATGGACGCGGTCAAAACCACGAACTATGACCCTATGCTCTCGCGGAGGGCGCTAATCCAGATGCCGACCTCGCCACTGGGCATGGGGCGACGGGGGGCCGCTCCGGCCCAGGCTCCACTGTACCTCTTTGGCGGTGGCTTTCCCGACCCCGACTCGTTCCCGATCCAGGGGCTCATCGAAGCGCACGAACGGATGCTCCACCAGGAAGGGCGCGACGCGCTGAATTATGGTGCGATGCTGGGCTATCAGGGCTTGCGCGAGCTAGTGTGCGAAAAGACCCGGCATTTCGACGGCTTCGAGATCTCGCCCGACAACGTTCTGGTCACGAACGGCTCGTCCCACGCCCTGTCGCTGGCCGCGGACCTGTTGGTGGACGTCGGCGATGCCGTTATCGTCGAGGCGCCGACGTTCTCGGGCACGCTCTACAACTTCCGCCGTTTTGGTCCAGAGCTCATTGGCGTGTCGCTCGACGACGAGGGTATTCGCACCGATGAGCTGGAAGACAAGCTGAAAGATCTCCGACGCCAGGGGCGCCGGGCGAAGATGATCTACACCATCGTCAATTTTCAGAACCCGGCCGGCATGACTCAATCCCTAAGGCGGCGGACCGAGCTGCTCGACCTGGCCGAAAAGTACGACACGATGATCCTCGAAGACGACGCCTACGGCGAGCTGCGCTACGACGGCGAGCCGATCCGCTCGTTGTTCGGGCTGGATCGAAGCGATCGAGTGATGCGCGCGGGAACTCTCTCGAAAATCCTGGGCGCAGGCGTGCGTTTAGGCTGGCTCCTTGCCCCCAAGGATCTGATTCCCAAGCTGGGCGTATTCAAGACGGATGGCGGCACTAACCCGTACATGAGTCGTCTCGCGACCTACTACATGCGCGATCACATGATCCCGCACGTCGAGGAGCTGAAGACGATTTACCGCAACAAGCGGAACATGATGCTGGAACGGCTTCGAGCGGGCCTTGGCGACACGGCGCAGATCAGCCAGCCGGCCGGTGGGTTCTTTATCTGGATTCGCTTGCCGGAGGGAACCGATCCCTACAAGCTGGTCGAGCTTGGAAACGATCGTCGGATCGGGTACGTTCCCGGCCCGTCCTTCTTCCCGGACGGAACGAGCGGAAGCGAATACATTCGTCTCGCCTTCAGCTACGCGACCCTGGACGCGATCCGTGAAGGCACCGATTTGATGTGTGAGGCAATCCGAGCGGCCCGATAAGAGAGCGCCTCACGGCGGGTACCAGGGAATCCGATGTGGTCGGGGCGCACGGCCGTGCGCCCCTACGGCCGTTTGGTTATGCCCGGGCCTTCCCCACGATCAGGTATTGGACGTCGCTGAGGTGAATCGCTGTCTCGGGCTCGCGACCGATGCCCCAAAGTAGCCCCGCCACGACCTCGGGTTGGAGCCGATTTGGGCGACGATCGCCGGGCTGGGGAGTCCATTCGACAATCGCGATTCTCCCGGTTGAGCGGGTGATTCGGTCGAGCTCGCGGACGAACGGGATTTGATCGTCGAGGTCGTGGAGGACGAGGGCGCACAGGGTCAGGTCAGCCACGTCGTCCGGCAAGGGGATCGTTGCATCGGTCGAGCGCCGGGTGACGACGTGAGTGAGTCCGGCTTCTTTCGCTCGCCGCGCGACGAGCTCTAGCATCGACTGCTCGACGTCGACCGCGTAGACGAGGCCCGTCGGACCAACCCTGGCCGCGGCCGGCAGGGTGAAGAAGCCCGGACCACATCCAATGTCGGCTACAACCAGCTCCGTGGCAACGCCAATGCTGTTAAGAACGTCGTCGGCTGGCGGGGATCCGCGCCGTCTCGCCTGGAGCAGGGAATCAATCCAATCGGCGTCATAGCGAGGCATCGTCAATCGACTCCCAACCAAGTAGGTCTTGGGTCTCGCGGATCAGGTCAGTTTACACGATTCAAATCCTTCCGTATGATCAAGCGAGCGACGCCGTCGCCCGTGAAGACATAGGGGGATGAATGGCCCAGAGTACACCGCCAGGTCCATCCACGTCGGGAGACCGGCCGGCTCGTCCCCTTCTGCCAGGCTGGAGCTGGTGGGTGGTTTTGGTCGGCCTGGTTGTCTGGAATGCCCTGACGTTCCTGTTTCGGGGTGGTCAGCCGACGATTAGTCTCCCGTATTCCGCGTTTCGAGAGCAAGTTATTTCGGGAAACGTCATTGAGGTCACGATCGCGGGGCAAGAGGTTGATGGTGTTCTAAAGACCGCCATCCCAGTGCCAAACGCGACACCGGGTCCGTCGGCAACGCCGGGCGCGACGCCAGTTGCGACGTCGTCGACGCGCTTCACCACGGTTCTCCCGGGTATCGGCGATTCAGCGCTCTTACCGCTTCTCGAACAATATGGAGTGAAGATCACTGCCGTCGATTCGTCGGCCGGATCGTGGCTTCTTACTCTCATTTCAAACGCGTTGCCGCTCCTGCTCCTGGTCGGATTAATGTTGTACCTGGGGCGGCAGATGCGCCAGGGCCAGCAGTCGGCCCTGGGGTTCGGCCGGAGCAAGGCCCGGATGTACCAGATGGAGCGGCCGACGGTGACGTTCGCGGATGTCGCCGGCGAGGACGAGGCGAAGTCCGAGCTGACCGAGGTCGTGGACTTCCTCAAGGCGCCGGATAAGTACCACAAGGTTGGTGCCCGTCTTCCGCACGGGGTGCTCCTCGTCGGTCCACCGGGGACGGGAAAGACGCTGCTGGCACGGGCGGTCGCCGGAGACGCCAAGGTCCCCTTTTTCAGCATTAGCGCGTCCGAGTTCGTCGAGATGTTCGTCGGCGTTGGCGCGAGTCGGGTGCGCGATCTCTTCGAGCAGGCCAGAACGAACGCCCCGTCGATCATCTTTGTCGACGAGATCGACGCGGTCGGGCGCCAGCGCGGCGCCGGACTCGGTGGCGGCAACGACGAGCGCGAACAGACCTTGAATCAGCTGCTGGTCGCGATGGATGGCTTTGATGAGCGGGTTGAAGTGATCGTTCTGGCGGCGACGAACCGCCCGGACGTGCTCGATCCGGCGCTGCTTCGACCTGGACGCTTCGATCGACAGGTCACGCTGGGACTACCCGACCGGAATGGTCGCGAGCAGATCCTGAAGGTTCACGCCCGGGGTAAGCCGATCGGTCCGGACGTCGACCTCGCGATCTTCGCTCGGGCGACCCCGGGTTTTTCCGGCGCGGACCTGGCAAACCTGGTGAATGAAGCCGCGCTCCTGGCGGCGCGCTCGGGTCGGATCGAGATTCGCCGACTCGACTTTGAAGGAGCCCTCGACAAGATAATTCTCGGCGTCGAACGTCCGCACCTCCACCTGGAATCGGATCGACGAGTGGTGGCGTACCACGAGGCCGGTCACGCTCTGGTGGCCGTGTGCACGCCCGGGAGCGATCCAGTCCAAAAGGTGACGATCATCCCCCGCGGTCGGGCGCTCGGCGTGACCTCGCAGGTCCCAACCGACGATCGATTAAACGTTGGACGGACGTATCTTCTTGGACGCCTGGCGGTGCTCCTGGGAGGACGAGCGGCCGAAGAGGTGGTCTTTAACGAGCCGACGACGGGAGCCGAGAACGACCTCGAACAAGCGACGAAGCTCGCGCGACATATGGTGGCGTCCTGGGGGATGTCCGACGACATTGGCCCCCTCCACCTAGACGACGACTCGGGTAACGTCTTCTTGGGACGAGATATGGTCCAGACTCGCAATTACGCTGAATCGACCGCTGCCCGCATGGATGAAGCCATCGGGCGCCTGGTTTCGGACGCCCGGCACAGCGCGACTCGGCTCGTCACGTCGCGCCGTGCCGAGCTCGACGAAATCGTGAGCCAGCTACTGGAACACGAAACGATTGCCGGCGACGAGGTGCGCCGAATCGTGGGCGAGCACGCCCAACAGCCCCGACGAGCGCCGCGGGCCGGTGGGATTCTGATCAAGGATTGAAGGGGATCCGCGGTCAGAGTTCGGGGAGTTCGATCGGCCATCCGCCTTCGGCGTGCAAGGCGAGGCGGGGGCTCACGTAGGGGCGGGGGAAGCGGTGGCGTGGGGAGGGGGCC
>CAZBQK010000043.1:0-16045 GCA_964493975.1 uncultured Dehalococcoidales bacterium
CTATAATTCGAACCGTGATAGAAAAACTCAGGACAATTCGCCGGCCGCGGGTTGGCATTATCGGCGGCGGACAGCTTGCCCGCATGATGGCCGAGGCGGCAATTGGGCTTGGCGTCGACATTGTCATCCTCGAGCGGGAGGGCGGCTCGCCGGCTGGGCAGATCGTCGGGTCGGCGAATGAGATCGTTGGCGATTGGCGCGATTCCGACGCACGGGAACGCGTCGCGGCCCGAGTCGACCTGATTACCCTTGAAAATGAGTTCGTCGACGCGTGGGCGCTGGCCTGGTTCGTCCAACGAGGAACGCCCGTCCTACCCTCGCCCCGGACCCTCCAGCTAATTCAGGACAAGCTCCTTCAGAAAGAGACACTCTCGACCGTCCGATTAGCGGTCCCGCGTTTCGCCAAAGTGGACCAGGCCGCTGACGCGGCGGCGGCCGGGGCGGCGCTCGGCTGGCCAATCGTCCTGAAAACTCGGCGCCTCGGTTACGACGGTCACGGAAACGCGTCCGTCGACGGACCGTCGGAGATCGCGTCGGCAATCGATCGACTGGTCAACCCGACGAATGCCCGCGGACCGCTCGATCTGTACGCGGAAGCGTTCGTTCCCTTTACCCGTGAGCTCGCGGTCATGGTGGCGCGCGGCGCGGACGGTGCGAGCGTGACCTACCCGGTCGTCGAAACGATCCAACGCGACCACATTTGTCACGAGGTCGTTTGTCCCGCCAACATTCCGGTCGGGGTCGAACGAATCGCCCAGGAGATCGCTGCCGCCGCGGTCGAGGCCGTCGGCGCGGTTGGCGTCGTCGGCGTCGAGCTCTTCTACCTGGCTCATGGCGAGATTCTCGTGAACGAGCTGGCGCCTCGACCCCACAACTCCGGACACTACACGATCGAAGGCTGTCAGACGTCTCAATTCGAGAACCATCTGCGTGCCGTGCTGGGCCAGCCCCTTGGTGCGACTGCCCTTCAAGCGCCTGGCGTCGCAATGGTCAATCTGCTGGGAACGAAGAACGCGGTGGCCGAACCGAGGGGTATTGCCGCGGCGGAGGCGATTCCTCGCGCCTCCGTCCATCTCTATGGCAAGCGCCAGGTTCGGATCGGACGCAAAATGGGCCACGTCACCGCGCTAGGTGAGAGTCGCGAAGAGGCGCTTGAAACGGCACGCCGGGCCGCGAGTCTGGTCGAATGGTAAGGCGTCAGGTCGAACTGGCGGTTCCTCTTTCCCCTCTCCCCACGGGAAGGTGGAAAGACCTGTGGCATCCCCAATTGGGAGGAAGCAAGTGGCTGAAGAATCCGCGGAGACCCGGCCGCTCGTCGGCATCGTGATGGGCAGCGACTCCGATTGGCCGGTGATGAAGGCCGCGGCGATTGTATGTCGCGAGTTTGGCGTTCCGTTCGAGGTCAGGGTTGTCTCGGCCCATCGGACGCCGGAAGAAATGGCCAACTATGGGCGTGGCGCCCACGGGCGGGGCCTTGCCGTTATCGTCGCCGGAGCGGGCGGGGCGGCTCATCTGCCGGGCATGCTCGCGGCCTATTCGCCGCTTCCCGTGATCGGCGTGCCCGTTCCTCTTTCGAATCTGCAGGGACTTGATTCGCTCTTGTCGATCGTCCAGATGCCGAGGGGAGTTCCGGTTGCGACGGTCGCGATTGGTGGAGCGCAGAACGCGGGTTTATTGGCCATCCAAATCCTGGCGATCGCCGATCCCACTCTCCGCACGCGACTTATCGCGTACAAAGCGGCGCGGGCCGACGACGCGCGGGCCGCCGACCGGCGCATTCAATCCGAGCTCGACGATCAGTCGCGCACGTAAATCGTGATGTTGGCCGACATCCCCGGGTACAGTAACTGGTCTCCGTAGTTGAAGTCGATGCGCACGGGCACATCCGTGCCAGCTTTCCCCGTCGTAGCGGCTCCCGACGTCGCTCCGCGCGGGTTGGTCGCCTGAAGGTCCGGAACGAGCTGGCTGACTTGACCGTCAAAATACTGATTCAAGGCGGGAATGTACACCTGAGCTTTTTGGCCCGGCCGAACCGGCGCGTACGACCCTTCGTCAACCACGGCGACGACCCATAAAGAGTGCAAGTCCGCAATTGTCGCGATAGGCTGACCGGTTGTGACGTCCTGGCCGACGACGACCGCCACGTGGACGACCGTGCCCGTCCCCGGCGCCTTCACCGCGGGAACGAGCGGACCGTGAACCGAGGCCTGAGGCGGCGTTTCGAGAAACGCCACGGCTTGACCAGAAGAGACCGGGTCCCCAACCTGGGTGACAATCTTGGTGACTGAACCGTTGACCGGAGCGCTCGCCTGAACCAGGTCGCCGGTGACGTAGGCGTTCGTCGTCGAGACGACGTTTCCAAGCAAGTAGTTGGGGTCGACGCCCGCGATCCAAAGCGCGGCGATTAGGGGCAGAATGCTTAATCCGGCATAAATGGCAATCCGCGTCCGACTCATCGTGTCGTTCCCCCGATTTTACTTTCCTCGCCCCATCCGGTGTTCCAGCAACCAACCGGATCCAACCGGACCGGGCAGCCCCGCCTCCGTCCGGCGGGATAAGGAATAATAAGCCTGATCCAAATTGTTAGCAATTGATCAAGTGTGCCGGAGAGGGATAGTACACGACCGGACGGTCACGGGGAAGAGGCTGCCGTCCCTCTTGACGACTGTCCAGCGGCTACTTATAATCGGCTTCGTCTTTGAAATGGGACGGCGTCCCATAATATGAGATGGAGAACGGCGGATTACCGACATGGCCCTCAAAGCGCCGTACATCCAGCGCGAACAGGCCCACTACGCGGTCCAATCGCTCGATCGGGCGATCGATTTGCTCGAGGCGTTTCAGAGCGGCGAGGACGAGCGCGGGGTTGCCGAGCTGGCGCGCGAGCTCGACTTACCCCGAGCGACGGTTCATCGACTCCTTTCGTCGCTGACCCATCGGGGGTTCTTGGCGCATGACGAACGCACCGGCAAGTACCGACTCGGCCTCCGTCTTTTCGAGCTTGGCAGCATGGTCGGCAACTCGCTCGACGTCAAACGCGTCGCCCACCCTCACCTGGTCAACTTGATGAAACAGAGTGGTGAAACCGCTCATCTCGTCGTCCTCGAGGGAACCGACGTCGTGTTTATCGACAAAGTCGAGACCGACAACCCTTTCCGCATGGTCTCCCAGATTGGCCGGCGCGTTCCGGCTCGGTTCAGCGGCTCGGGCAAGGCGCTCCTAGCGGAGCTTCCCGACGTCGAATTACGATTGCGCTTCTCGACGACCCTCGACGCTGCCCAGCTGTCGCTCTTGCTCAATCAGGTTGCCCGTGTCCGCGAAAGTGGCTGGGCCGTCGACGACGAAGAAACCCAGGCCGGACTGCGCTGCATCGGCACCGTGATTCGCGACCACCATGGTCTCGCGGTGGCCGGCCTTAGTATCTCGGGTCCAATCGTTCGAGTCGGCGACGATCGGGTCCCGGATCTGCTTGTCTGTCTTCGCCAATCGGCCACCACGATCTCGGGTGCCCTTGGCTACCGTCCGCCACCGCGCGACAGTTGACTCTAGCCATCGTCTACTGGATTTTTGATTCCGCGCTAGGAGGGTTCGACACTGATGGTTTCTACTCAGGTCGCGGATAATCCCGCCCTCGCGGCAATAGGTCTCGACGCCGCCACGTTGCGTGAGATGTACCGACGAATGCTGTTGAGCCGTGGGCTCGACTTGCGGGCGTGGACGTTGAGCCGCCAGGGGCGAGCTCACTTCGTCATCACCAGCCGGGGTCACGAAGCCGCGGAGGTCGGGAGCGCTTTCGCCATGGATCGCGGCCGCGACTGGTTTCTCCCGTACTACCGCGGCCTTGCCCTCGTCGTTGGAGCGGGAATGAGCGCCCACGAGGTCATGCTCAGCATCTTTGCCCGCGCCGACGACCCGAGCAGCGGTGGCCGGCAATTGGCCATGCATTTCAGCCATCCCAAATGGCGGATCATCTCGGGATCCAGCGTTGTCTCCACGCAAATTCCCCATGCCGTGGGTCTTGCCCTTGCCTCCAAGCTATCCGGCGACAAGACCGTCGCGGTCGCGTATTTCGGCGAGGGCGGCAGTAACAAAGGCGACTTTCACGAAGGGCTGAACTTCGCGGCGGTCCACAAACTGCCGGCGATTTTTTTCTGCGAGAACAATGGCTACGCTATCTCGGTTCCCCAGCGCAAGCAGATGGCAATCGAAGACGTCGCGATCCGAGCCGCCGGCTACGGTATGGTCGGCATCACCGTCGATGGAAACGACCCAATTGCCATCTACGAGGTGATGCGTGCTGCTCGGCAACGCGCAATCAATGGCGAGGGGCCAACCTTGGTCGAGGCGAAAGTCTACCGCTTCACTCCCCATTCGAGTGACGACGACGACCGAATGTATCGCGGGCGCGAAGAAGTTGCCGAGGCGCACGCCCGCGACCCGATCCCAGCTTTTGGACGACGGTTGCAAGACCTTGGCGTCATCGACGAATCTGAGGACCGCGACCTGCAGGCGGAGATTGCCGCCGAAGTCGACGCGGCCGTCGATTCAGCCGACGCCTCGCCTCAGCCGTCCGCCGCCGATCTGCTCACCCACATCTTCGCCGAGAACCAGGGGAGCGTGTAAGCACGATGGCAGTCAAGAACGTACTACAGGCGGTTCACGACGCTCTCGACGAGGAGCTTGCCCGTGACGAAAAAGTGATTGTCATGGGACAGGACGTGGGTCTTCGGGGAGGCGTCTTCCGGGTCACCGAGGGGCTGATTCAGCGCTATGGCGAAGACCGGATCATGGACACCCCGTTGACCGAATCGGCGATCATCGGCGTGGCGATCGGTGCCGGCATCGCCGGGTACCGGGCCGTTGCCGAGATCCAGTTTGCTGATTTCATCTGGCCGGCGATGGATCAGATCGTGAGTGAAGCGGCCCGCATGCGCTATCGGTCGAACGGTACCTGGGGCTGTCCACTCGTCATTCGCACCCCGTACGGCGCTGGGATCCACGGCGGCCTGTACCACTCCCAATCGATTGAGGCCACCTTCGCCCACGTTCCAGGACTTAAAGTCATCGCGCCCTCCACACCGGCCGATGCCAAGGGACTCCTCAAGAGCGCGATCCGCGATCCGGATCCCGTCCTTTTTCTCGAACACAAGCGGACGTACCGCATGATCAAGGATGAGGTTCCAGACGAGGAGTACACCATCCCGATCGGAGAGGCCGTGGTCCGTCGGCCCGGGCGCGATCTCACAATCGTGACCTATGGAATGATGGTCCACGAGAGCATCAAGGCCGCGAATGACGTGGCGTCCGACGGAATCGAGGTCGAGATCGTCGACCTGCGTACTCTGTCACCATTGGACAAGCCGACGATTCTTGAATCCGTACGGCGAACCCACAAAGTCGTGATCGTCCACGAAGATTCGCTGACTGGTGGATTCGGTGGTGAGATCGCGGCGATCATCGCCCAGGAAGCATTCGACACCCTCGACGGCCCGATCGTCCGGGTTGCCGCGCCCGATGGGCCCGCGACTCCCTTCAACGGCTTCCTTGAGGATCTGTATCTGCCCAACGCGTCGAAGATCGCGAAAGCCGTGCGGGATCTGGCCGCGTACTGACGGGATAAAGTAATGACGGGCTGCATCGTGCCAGGGTAGTGATCTGCCCGAAAGCACCCCTGAGCTCGTTTCGAACGATAGAGGACCGACCGGCTAAAGCCTCGACTCCGCGGATAGGTCTTCGTGGAGTCGAGGCTTTAGCCGGTCGGTCCCGTTTGAACGGCGACTTAACTTGCCGACTGTGTCTTCGACGCCACGGTCTGATACCGATCGAGAAACTGGCGTTTGACCTGGTGAAACGTCCCATCGGCGATACTCGCTCGAATGCGCGCCATGAGACCCATAATGAAGGTCAGATTATGCAGTGTCGCGAGCCGGTAACCGAGAATCTCTTCGGCAACGAACAGGTGCCGAAGGTAGGCCCGACTGAACGTCTGGCAGGTGTAACAGGGGCAGTCGAGCTCGATTGGTCCCGGATCGTCGCGGTAGGCGGCCTTGAGGATGTTAAGACGTCCGTCGGCGGTGTAGAGGCCACCGTGCCGGGCGAGCCGGGTCGGGGCGACGCAATCGAAGGTGTCGATCCCCCGTTCGACGCACTCGAAAAGGTCCTCCGGCTCGCCGATTCCCAGCAGGTGGCGTGGGCGGCCGATTGGCAGGTTCGGCACCGTCCACTCGAGGATGCGATACATGTCATCCTTCGATCGTCCGAGAGAGCCGCCAATGGCAACCCCGTCAAACGGCAAACCCCCGATGAAACGCGTGCTTGCCTCCCGAAGGCCTTCGTACGCCCCGCCCTGAACGATGCCGTAGAGTCCCTGGCCGATCCCGCCCGATCCCCAGGCATGAAGACAGCGGATTGCCCAGCGGTGGGTTCTCTCCATCGCCTCCCGGGTGTACGCGTAGTCCGAAAGCGGTGAGGTGCACTCATCGAAAGCAAGCACGAGGTCGGAGTCGAGCTGTTGCTGGATCCGAATCGACGTTTCGGGAGTCAGCCGGTGTTTGGAGCCATCCAGGTGCGACCTGAACTCAACTCCGTCTTCGTCGATTCGGGCCAGCCGCTTCTTCAAAGGAGTCGTCGGCGCCTGGGCCGATCCCGGAAACATCTTCGCGATCTTTCCCACGCCGTGCTCGAGAGCAAAGCCAAGGCTGAACGCCTGGTAGCCACCGGAGTCGGTCATGATCGGTTGGGGCCACGCCATAAATCGATGCAAGCCTCCGAGCTTTTCGATCAGGTCGGCGCCCGGCCGCAGGAAAAGGTGATAGGTATTGGCCAGGATGCCGGTAACCCCAAGATCGACGAGCTCGTTTGGTGTGAGCGTCTTCACTGTTGCCTGCGTGCCAACGGGAAAGAAAGCCGGAGTATCGATCGCACCGTGGCCCGTCTCGATCCGTCCCAGCCGGACGGCTTTTCCCGGAAGTGGGGTGAGCTGCTGAAAAGTGAGGGGCATCTAGTAGTATATTGTCCTCGTACGATGGTACGGCCGGGTGTCCGGAGGGAGCTCCTGGCCGAGCTCCCAGAGGTGCCAGTCGATCTCAAATGGTCGGCGAACGACCCCTCGCTCGGCGAGGGCGCCCCGGAGGAACTCGACGCCCCAGATAGTTGCCGCCCGAATCTCGACCTCACCCTCACTCCCCGGGAGAAGTGGCGTCAGTCGGTCGATCGTCTCGGACAGGGCATCGGTGTAGACCAGAATTCCAAGCTGCCGGAGGACCTGGGGAACTTTGTAGTCGGCAAATGCGGTCAGCTGGTCAAGGTCGCTGAGATTTCCCCAGCTTTGTCCCGAGCTGGCGCCGTAGATATCGCAGGCACAGATTTGGGCCCGTTTCAAAAAGTAGACTGGCTGACCACCGTAGGTTGCGACGTCGGTAAAGGAAGAAAACTCGGTCGCAAGCAGAATGGCGAGCTGAAGCGCGCTATGGTTGGCGCGGGCGATCGTATTGACGAAAAGTCCCTTGTCTCTTGCGAGCAGACCGCGCCCTACCTCATTCAGCGCGACTGCACGCTCGGCCAGGAGCGGGATCGTGCCCTCACCACGAAGAATACCAGCCAGAGTCTCGATCGAAAGATTTGCAAGAAACGACGCGTCCGTGATCGGGATCCCTTCGGCCACGGCCCGTCGCAGCGCCGCGACGAGCGCCCAGTATCCGTTCGACGTGCCGTCGGGGGTGCTGACCAGCCAGCGAGGCTGACCCGGGTCCGGCCAGAACGAGAAATTCAGCGTGTCGAGCACCAGGACGAAGTTAGCCACCTCGGGGTCGGTTCCACACACATGGCGCGCGCAATCGTAGATCGTAGGTGGGGTCGATCGGCGCGACAGGTCGTCGGCCACGTGCGCTACCCGCTCCCGATCGATTGTGACATAACGAGCGTTCTCGACGACAAACCGAGTCGTGGCAAGAACGGATGGGACCATCGCCATTAGGCTTGAAACCTCGGATCCAGGGGTACGAAGGAGGAATTGTTTGAGAGGCCGAGCCCGCACTGTATCTGAATACATTATACCTGAACGACCAGAACCCGGGGCGAGGCTCAGTTTTCCTATCATCAAAATGTCGCGGAAGTCTCCGTCAAAGGTCCGAGTTTCTAACGTTCATTTGGTACAGGCCGTCAGACTCGTTCTGACGTAATCTTTGTACAAGTTGGGGTGTCGTTTGCGAACAATCGAGGTGGCAGGACCGATCACTGGATTCCACCGTCACTCGCTCGGGCGATTTGCGACCGCGAATTTAGTCGTGGTCGTCGCCTGCATTTGTGCGATTGGCCTGTGGATGTCATCTTCCGCACGTGGGAGCGTGCAGGCGGTCGAACGAGCCAGTCGGATTGACGAGGCGTACGGGCAAGCGCGGCTGGCACTAGTAACGGAGGGCTCCCTCGATCGTCAGTACCGGCTCGCTCCCGGGGACAATCTCGTGGTCGCTCACCGGCGCGCGGCGGCCAGCCTCGTCGATGCTCTTAATACGATTCTCCCACTGGTCGACCCGACCGAGCAGGCAACGATCCGGAACGTTCGGATCATGCACGACGGGTACGTCGCCTCGGTCGAACAAATCTATTCTTCCTCCCAAACCACTGGTCCCCTGGACTCTCGTGTCGCTCCCTGGCCGACCGACGCCACGTTGGACACGATCCAGAGTCAGATCACTCTTGGCGCCGACCAACATCGTGCGGATTTGCTCGCCCGATTGGGTGCTCTAGGCACGGCCCTGTCTTTTGAGGCCGACATCACGCCGGTCCTCATATTGATTGGCGTGGGCTGCATCGCGCTATTTGTCGCGATTCTCCAATCGTACCAGCGCAAAATTGACGACGCCCTGCGACGTGAGAAGGCCCACGTCGTAACCCTCGCCGAAACCGAGATGCGCTGTCGCGCCCTGTTGGCCAATTCGTCGGACGTCATCCTGGTGATCGATTCGATCGGAACGGTTGTCTACTTGAGCCCCGTTGCCGAGCGTTATACGCCTGGACTGCAAGTTGGTGCCAGCGCTCTTGACGCGATCTTACCGGAAGACCACGAGATCGCTCGAGAGATGGTCATCGTGGCCGCTCAGAATCCAGGATCCGACGTTTCCCGAGAGCTTCGGGTTCTGCGGCCGGACGGAAGCTATCGAATTTTTGACGTTATCTGCTCGAATCAGGTCGCCGAGCCAAGCATCGGCGGGTTCGTCCTCACCTGTCACGACATGACCCAGCGAAAGGGCTTCGAGAATCGTCTCAAGGAGCTCGCGTTTCTCGATCCGCTCACCCGGCTTCCCAACCGAGCGTTCTTCCTCGATCGGATCGAGCGGGCGATCGTCCGCTCGAATGATGTTAAAAAACCGGTGGCGGTGATGTTCCTCGACCTCGACAATTTTAAGTTCGTCAACGATAGCCTTGGCCACGCAGTTGGCGACCGGCTGCTCGTCGAAGTGGCCGAACGCATTAGCGCTAGCATCCGTCCGGAAGATGTCGCGGCTCGGCTCGGCGGAGATGAATTCACGATCCTCTTCGAAGACGTGCCGGACCTAGCAAATGCCACCCGATTGGCGACCCGAATCGCCGACGCGGTCCGAGCGCCGATCGACTTGGCTGGCCACGGGATTGTCGTCACGACCAGCATCGGCATTGCGCTCAGTACGCCCGGCCTCGAGCAACCCGGCGACCTACTGCGCAACGCCGACCTGGCAATGTACCACGCCAAGCTACAGGGCTCGGCTCTTTACTCGGTCTTCGATCAGTCGATGAAAACCGCGGCGCTCGAACGGATGCAGCTCGAGTCCGACCTGCGCCAGGCGATCGAGCGGAGATCGCTCGAGCTGGCGTACCAGCCGATCGTCTCGCTTGAGACGAACCGGGTCGTCGAGCTCGAAGCGCTTCTTCGGTGGCACCATCCTCGGCGCGGTCAGATCGCCCCGACTGAGTTCATCCCGATCGCCGAAGAAACCGGTCTTATTGTTCCCCTCGGTCGGTGGGTGATCGAAGAGGCCTGTCGACAGGCGAAGCTTTGGCAGGAGCTCATGCCCGCGGCCCGCGACGTCATCACCTGCGTTAACCTGTCGCCTCGCCAGGTTCAAGCCCCGACCCTGGTCGCGGATATAGCGAGGTCACTGGCGGAAACGGGCTTGACTCCCTGGAGCTTGAAAATCGAAGTTACCGAGGGCGCGATTATGGGGAGCGCCGAGGAAACAATCGAGTCGTTGCGCGAGCTCAATCGAATGGGTCTGCGGGTCGCCATCGACGACTTTGGGACCGGGTATTCGTCTCTCAGCTATCTCACCCGGTTCGCGGTCGATTCGTTGAAGATCGACCGGTCGTTCGTTAGCGGAATGGGCCACGACGACAGCAATACCGCGATCGCGCGCAGCATCATTTCGCTCGCCAAGAGTCTGAACCTCAGCGTGACCGGCGAAGGGATTGAGACGACCGACCAGCTAGAATCCCTCAAAGCGTTTGGCTGCGATCGGGGTCAGGGATTTTTGATTGCCGAGCCGCTTTTGGCGGAGGCGGTGCCGGCCTTCTTGAGTGGCGTTGGACGGGGAACAATTGACGAGGGTGCGTCAGTCGCGGCGTAATCGCCCCGATGTCGTTGGAAATTGGGCATAGGCCGTCGCATCGATCCACGTCCCGCAGGACTGCCCGATTCGAACGTCTCCGGATGCACTCACCAGCATGAACGCCTCGGCGCGCGTCACCGCCAGGCGTTCTTGAATCAGGTCGACGAGTCCCTCCACGGCAATGCGAACGGCGACGTCGAGCGACGGCCCGGTTCCCGTGCTAACGATATCGGTTGGCGTTTCAATCCAAGGTCGGGCGCGGGCGCTACCCCGCTTGACTTCGATCGAGGCCGTCACCTCGGCGTTGATCTCAACCCCGGTGCCGGACACCTCGCCATCTCCCATCGTGGCGTGGACGTCGCCAAGCGCGACGAGACCGCCCGGCACGCGAACCGGCAGGTGTACCTTCGAACCGACGCGAACGGCATTGCAGTCGAGATTCGAGCCCTGCGGACCGGGATCGGCCGTGTAGATCACGCCGTCGGCCGGGGCCGTACCAATCACTCCAACCATTGGACGGGCGGGCAATTTAAGGTTGCCGGGAAGGTAGAGCGTCCCGTCGACGACCGGGACAATGACGACGGTTGGTGCCTCGATTCCCCCGATAATCGAGTCGGGAGCCGCGCGGATGTATCCCTGGTCGGTAAGATCGATCCGCTCGATCGTGACGACGATCTCGTCGCCAGGCTCGGCCCCCCGAACCCAGAGTGGACCTGCGGCCGGGTTGACCTTATGTGGGTCCCGCACTTTCAAATAGGCCGCGAGATCTTCGACCCGCCTGATCCGTCCGGTCGACGCGTCGTAGGTCTCGAACACAACGGTCTCGCCCGAATCGATCGTCGCGATTGGAGGAACCTTCGAAGAGAACTCGTAGGTGAATTGGTCGCGACGCACCCGTAGCATCGATCCTCCCTATGGCCTCGCGTAGGTTCCCATCAATTCAGCCAGACCGAGGGTGTGGCCTTTCGCGGCTGAGCGGACCTCGGACGCCGTTGCTCCGGGGGTCAGATCGAGCGGCTCGTCGAGCGCGAGCATCCGGAAAAAGTAGTGGTGAGCCGGCCCGTGCGGCGGACAGGGCCCACCGTAGCCAACCCGTCGAAAATCGTTTCGACCCTGGCGCGCTCCACTGGCCAAAACCGTTTGGTGGGACGTTCCCGCGGCGATCTCCGCTGGCTCGGGCGGAATGTTAAACAGTACCCAGTGGACGAACGTCCCGCTCGGCGCGTCCGGATCTTCGACGATCAGAGCCAGCCTCTTCGTTCCAGCCGGCACGTCAGTCCAACTCAATGGAGGAGATTGATCGGCGCTGTCGCAGGTGTACTGGCGGGGTATCGCGGTCCCCGGCGCGAACGCGGTGCTGCTTAAATTGAAGGACACATTCGCCCCTCCGACCGCCGATTCTCGAGCTGTCGTCGGTCGACAATTTGAAAGTAAGACCAACCCGAGCAAGGTGCAGGCCATTCGTCGCACGGGCAGATTATACCAGCGGCGCCGAGATTCAAGCGCCTGGATTGGCGGTCTGCCTACACCGCGCTCTTCATCCCCCAGTGAATCACGGTGCGGCGCTCGATCAGGTTGAAGACCATTTCCAGCCCAATTCCGATCAGGGCGATCGTCACCAGGCCGGCGAAGACGTCCGGGATCCGGAGGAAGACTTTGCTGTTGTTGATGAAATAGCCGAGGCCACCGGTGGCGCCGGCCACGCCGAACACGAGCTCGGCGGCGATCATGGTGCGCCAGCCAAACGCCCAGCCGGTCTTGAGGCCGGTGATGATGTGCGCCAGAGCCGAGGGCATCAAAACGTCCGCCACGAGCCGCCAGCCTCGCAGACCCAGGTTGCGGCCCACCATCATGATCGTCGGGTTGACCGTGCGAAAGCCGGTGCTGACGTTGAGCGCGATCGGCCAGGTGACGGCGTTCGCGATGACGAAGATCAGCGACGTTTCGTTCAACCCGAACCAGAGCACCGCCATCGGCAGAACGGCGATTGCGGGAAGCGGATTTAACATCGAGGTAAAGAGAACCAGCAGGTCGTCGCCAACGGTCGTCCAGATCGCGAACGTGGTCAAGACGGCGGCCACAATCATGCCAATCAGCATGCCCGCGACGAGAACCTTGAGAGTTTGCAAGGTGTAGCCGAGCAGGGCGCCGCTGCTCCAGCCCTGCCAGAACGCTCCCGCCACGGCAAGCGGCGTTGGGACAAGGAGCGGACTGACCTGGGTCAAAGTCACATACAGCTGCCAGATGAGGATCAACCCGGCCAGTAGGAGCACGCGCCGCAACAGGACGGGGAGCCGCCGCCAGCCCGAGGTCGACCGCGCGACCGGCCGAATCGGAAGCGCCGTCGACGCGCTCGGATCGCGGGTGGCCGACGGGTCAGTCGACGACACCATGATCCACGTCCTCCCCTTCCCTCGCCAGTAGCTCGCGCAGGTGGTGTTGCGTTTCGACGAACGCGCTTGAATCCGGGTCAGACACGCCACGGACGTCGACGATCTCCTCCACCCGCGAGGGTGGATGACCGAGGACAACCACCCGGTGGCCGAGGACGATTGCTTCGGGGATGCTGTGGGTGACGAAGAGCAACGTAACCTGGGTGCGCTCGGCGATCTCGTTCAGCTCGCGCTGCAGCCGGGCCCGCGTTTGCGAGTCCAGACTGCCGAATGGCTCGTCCATTAAAAGCATCAGTGGATTGAGCGCAAGCGCTCGGGCGATCGCCACGCGTTGCTTCATGCCTCCGGACAGCTGGTGCGGATAGTGGCTCGCCGCTCGACTGAGCCCCATCATCTCGATGAAGCGGGTGGCTTCGGCGGCAGCGGTGACCTTTCCACGCCCGGTCACCCGGAGCGGATAGGCGATATTGTCGGCGACGGTGCGCCAGGGGAAGAGCTGGTCGAACTCCTGGAAAACGACCGCACGGTCGGGGCCAGGCCGGAGCTGAGTGCGCCCGTTGAAAGTGATCGTGCCCCCGGATGGCTCAAGAAAGCCGCCGATCGCTTTGAGCAACGTCGACTTGCCACAGCCAGACGGGCCAAGGAGAATCACCTTCTCGCGCGGCCTCACCTCGAAGCTGACGTCGCCGACCGCCAGGATGAGCTTGCCGTTCACCTGGTACCCGATTTTAACGCGATCGACCGTGACGAGTGGTGCTTCTGACGTCAGCTCGGCCTTTCCCTTGACCTCTCCAACCGGCTCGCTCCGATCGGCCGGCGACGGGCCAGTGCCGACCGCCATGGCTAACTCCCCTGCTCTTTCTTGAGGTTGTCGAAGACCAGATCTTGCCAGGTCGTCGGAGCCTTCTTGATCAGGTTGATATCTTTCATGAATTGGGCGACCGGGACATAGGCGTGGGGTATCGTCGTGTAGGTGATGCCGGGAGCAGCCATCCACTTCTTGTACTGATCGGCAGTCGCGCTTCCGCCGGCGTCGGCGCCTAGAACCTGCGCTGCCTTATCCGGATCCGTCTTGATGAGGTCGGTGCCGCGTCGGATGGATTGATACAGCGCGTCCATGACCGCCGGATTGGCGTTATAGTACTTCTCGATGACGTACATGCCGACGAAGCTGTTCGGCCCGAAGAGGTCATACGAGCCCAGGATCCGACGCGCTCCCGCATCCTGCTCCTGAAACTGGAAGGGCGGCGAGGTCAGGTGACCGGCGATCTGGCCGCTGATCAGGGCCTGCAGACCGTCCGGATGGGCCATCGTGACGATATTGGTATCGAGAGCCTTGGCGTTTCCAAGGTCCTTCAGCGCCGCTTTGCGCAGGGTGACGGCTTGAATGGAGTCCGGCGTGGGGGTCGCGACTTTGTCCGCTGGCGTCAAGTCCTTGAGACCTTTGATTCGCGGATCCTTCACCATCAACCAGAGGTCCATATCGTTGAGTGCGCTGAGCAGCTTCCAACCAACTCCGGCGTCCCAACCAACCAGGAAGGGGCCCGAGCCACCGGAGCCCACCTGAATATCGCCGGCGATCATCCCGTCACGGATCGCCGCGCCCGAGGACAGTACTTTGTACGAAATCTCCATTTTGGGTAGCAGCTCTTCGAGCCATTTGCCCTGCTTTGCCAGAATGATTTGAGCGTAGCCGATACCAGGTTGGTAGGCGATGGTCAGCTTGCCAGCTGGCGCCACGGCGCCCGATGGTGCGGTCGTCGCGCTCGCCCCGGAGGCGGCTGGGGTCGCGTTAGCTCCGCAAGCCGTGATGAGTGCGCCGAGAGGCAATGCCGACAGCCCCAGCGACGCAAGCGCGATGATGTCGCGCCGGGTCATTCTGCGAGGAGCTCGCGCGACCGATAGCGATGCGTCGGCCAGGTGATCTTCATTACTGGGCAAGGTGGGCCTCGTCATCTCTGGTTCCTACCCTTTCGTTCCGGCCGTTTCCCGGGTGACGCTCGCTTGGCCATCTGCTACCTTCAATGAGCCCTTACTATATAGGGCTCGGCTTGCTTGTCAATGATGGTATCGAAAGTACGCTAGGGTTGGTAGATCGTACCCGATCGATCGAGTGTTCGCCGCGCCTTACCGTGAAGCCACGAAGGACTTCCCGTAACTCGCTGATCTAGCTGGGACTTACGGTCGCGTAGATTGGGCTGGACCAGGCCGCGTGAGTGTCCGCCTGGAGGAGGCGCACCCAGTAGGCGTGCGTTCCAGGCTGGACCGCCTCATCTTCCCACTCAAACTCGACCTTGATCGGTCCCGGCGTCGCCGATACCCACGACACCTCTACGCGCTGTTCCAATCCGCCCGCGGGAAAGATGTAGGGGACGGATTCGATCTCGGAGATGGATACGGCGAAGCTCGCCGGGCCGGTTTGGATGGACAGTACCGCGTCCGGGTCCGCGTCGAGCTCAAGCTCCACGCCGTCTGGATCGCCGGCGGTCGTGCTGCGCCATCGCACCTCGTGCTCGTCGGAGTAGACGATGCCCTGGCCGGGGGTCTCGAACCCCCACGGACTAACCTTCCGGATGAGCCCGCCATCGAGCCGCAAGCTGCCATCCCAGCGGGAATGGCGCCCACGTCCTCGAATGCGGGCCCCACTCCAGCTCACCCGCAGCCGTCGAGCATTGTCTTCCGGTCGTGGACGAAGCTCGCGCCGGTGGACGACGTCGACGTCGCGAACGATCTCGATCCACTCCATTGGAGCCGTACCAATGGCTCGCACCTTCAGCTTGGGATTCGAACCGACCTGGCATTCACTCCCCATGGGATGTCCTCCCATATCTGTCCAAAGGAGTATTCGCGGTCCGGTCGTCCCGTAGCAGCGACGGGCGCGCAACGCTTCGAACAGTGCTTCGCGGGTATTCGACGAGGCGTACACCGCCGCGAGTCCACCGTGGTGTCCAAAATCCGGCTGGGCAGTCGGCGCGCTCGCGCCAGGACGACCGCTGTGGTCGTCGGTCGCGCCGATGATCCCCACCTTCAACCCACGCGCGATTGCCTCCTCGGCGAACCAGTTGAATC
>CAZBQK010000043.1:16145-21628 GCA_964493975.1 uncultured Dehalococcoidales bacterium
ATGATCCCCACCTTCAACCCACGCGCGATTGCCTCCTCGGCGAACCAGTTGAATCGGCCGTGAACCGAGGCGATCTCAACGACCGGGCAGAAAACGGCGTCAAAGTAGTCGAAGTTCGAGTAACGGCCACCCACGTGTGGGACGGCGATCACATCGGTCCGCCCCCGAAACGTCTCCCACAGTGCCGATATCGGATAACGATCGGTGCCGTCATCCTTGGGGTCCGTCACCTGCCACTGACTGGAGCGGTGGAGCGGTGCGTCGTCATCCTTCAGATAGATAATGTTATAGTCGCCGCCCGCCGGGGTGTTGCCAGACCACTCAAAGGAAGGAAACGTCACAAAGTGGCCCGGCTCGTGATAACGCCGCACCGCGTCGAGCGTCGCTAGATAGTCGGCATCGTTGATCTGAAAGTCGTTCCCGCTGTGAACGACGAAGTCCAGCGCCGCCACGTCGCGCGCGTATCGAAAGAACGAGTCGAGATCCCCCGTTCCGAGCGTGGCTCCCGACTGACCCTGGGTGTCACCCCAAAAGAGGCGCCAGGGCGTCGTGTCCTCGGCGACGTCGATTGGATTGCTTCGAGCCAGAGTCGATCCGCTCGCGTCGCGGGCGATGACCGTTCGAATTCCGGGCTCTCTAAAGCGAAGTCCGGACCACCGGACGATTCCACCATCGCGCCACTCCCGTCGGTCGACGGCTTCCGAGCCATTTTCGACGACCAGCTCGGTATCCGCAGCGACGCCAGGGACAGCATTCCCAAATTGGTCGATCGACCGAAGCGTCCCGGCGATTTCGTCGCCGATGCGAGCCGTCGAGGGGGCCGTGATCACCAGCCCTGATGGCGCGCCAGGAACAATTCGAACGATCGGACTGCTAGACAGCCGTTGGAACTGCTGGGTTCCAAAGCAATCGACCAGCACCCGGAACTCAAAACCCTGGTCGACGAACGTTTGGGCCCTGCATCCGGGCCCACCCCGGGACGTATCACCCCACACGACGGCAATCTCGTCGCCTTCCGCGAGAGCCCCATCGGAGATCTCGATGGTGAGCGCTCCACTGAATGGCCTGATGTAGCCTCGGGGATCGTAGTACGTGCGCAGTTTCACCGGCCCGGTCGTTCGAACGGTTGTGAACCCTTCGGCCATGGGATCGTCCAACCGTGGGCGGCCCCAATCGGAGGCCAGCCGGACGGCGATCTTGACCGTACCCCCATTATCGATTCCGTAGCGGCCCACGCGGTAGGTGAATCGATAGGTCCCGAGCGAGCCGGCCGTGATCGGTCCCGGCGGATCGAACCGAATCGAGCCCAGATAGAGATCCGACGGTTCAGATTCTGATGAGGCACCAACCGCGGAACGTTGTCGATCCGGCCGATCCAATGATCCGGTCATGATTCCTCCAACTCGCCAGCGCCTCTCCCGGTCGCCGAGAGTTTAACACGGGTAAAGTCCATCAACTTTGACGCATCCGAAATCCTATCGGTACAATTCAATGTAGCAAGTAGGAGCACCGAACCCCGTGAGCAAACCCATCCGCCGAGCTTTCGTCTGCCCGTCTGGCCATCCGTTCGAGGCGGACGTTTTTCGAACGGCCAACGTGACGAACGAACCAGAATTGAAAGACACGATTCTATCCGGACGGTTCAACCGTCTCACCTGTCCTGACTGTGGCCTCGAAATAAACGCCGACATCCCGTTTTTGTATCACGACATGGACGCTGGATATATGGTGTGGGTCTACCCGGCGTCGAGCGCCGAGCAGGCCGATGCCATCCGCGAGAAAGTGCGGAAGTCCTACGAAATGGTCGGAACGGTCTTGCCCGGCGAATCGGAAGGGCCCGGACGCGCGGTCGTGTTTGGCGTCGCCGACCTGTCCGCGTGGCTAGCCGATCCCAAATCCACTTGACGCCGACTCCTCAATAGCGCACCATAACCTGAGAGTAATCCCCCAAATAGCCCCGGTTTCGGGAGGAGCGATGGCACAGGTTCGACCTACAACCCTGCTGGAACAATGGTCCGAGCGGCGAATGACGTCAGCGTCCCTATACCAACGGGCGCTAAAGGTCTTTCCAAGCGGCGTGACGCACGATGGCCGATTTATGGAACCGTTTCCGATCTATGTCACCCATGCGGAGGGATCCCGAAAGTGGGACGTCGACGGTAACGAGTACGTCGATTACTGGTCGGGTCACGGCGCCCTTCTTCTAGGACATAATTACCCGTCCGTTCGCGAAGCCACCGTCGAGCAGGCGGCAAAGGGAACGCATTACGGCGCCAGCCACGAGCTTGAGGTCGAGTGGGGCGAGCTGGTCCAGGAGATCGTGCCGTCAGCTGAAAAAGTGAAGTTCGTCAGCTCCGGGACGGAAGCGACGATGATGGCGATGCGCCTTGCGCGAGCGTTCACCGGCAAAGATAAAGTCGTGAAGATTCAGGGTCACTTTCACGGCTGGCACGACTACGCGACGATTGCCATGGCGCCTCCGTACGATGAGCCATCGTCGCGCGGGGTTCCGAAGGCCGTTCGCGACACGATGGTCGCCGTGCCATCCCGCGATATCGGTGCGCTCCGGGCCGCACTCGACGGGCATACTGACGTCGCCGCGGTTATTCTTCTCGCGGGGGGGACCGGCGCCGGCGAGCAGCGATCCGGAAACGAGTACCTTCGGCAGGTTCGGGAGCTGACGCGAGAACGGGGCGTGGTCATGATCATGGACGAGGTCGTGACCGGGTTTCGCTACGCGCCGGGCGGCTGCCAGGAATATTACGGAGTCACTCCGGATCTGACGACGATGGCGAAAATTCTCGCCGGGGGACTTCCGGGCGGGGCCGTGGCGGGGCGCGCCGACATCATGGCATTGCTCGAATTCCGAAACGATTCGCACTGGCAGCGCTTTGGGCGGGTGAGCCATCCTGGTACCTATAACGCGAACCCACTATCGGCGGCGGCCGGAGTCGCGTGCCTGAAAGTGGTCCGGGACCCGTCGGTGCAGCAAAAGGCAATCGACACGGCCGACAAGCTTCGCGCTGGTTTCGACGATGTGCTCAAGCGGCGAGGCGTGAACGGACGAGCCGGTGGCGAAGTGTCATTGTTGGCAGTCAGCCTTCCGGACAGCAAGCTCAAAGGTAAAGACTTCATGTATCGATTCCGGATGGCAATGCAAACGGGCGGCGTCGACTGGAATGGCGCGAGTATGATCGTTTCCGCGGTCCATTCGGACGCCGACGTGTCCCGAACGGTCGACGCATTCGACAACGCGATCGGATTGCTCCAGGAAGACGGAGCGCTTTAGCGAAGTGACGAGTGACGAGTACTGAGTACTGAGTACTGAGAATTGGGTTGGAACGGTACTCAGTACTCAGTACTCAGTACTCGTCACTCAATACTGGGGGATGAAATGGCGGTCAAGGTTCTAACTCTGGCCAAGCCCACCATGCTTGAGATGCTCGATCGGATGCTTACCATCCGGTTGTTCGAGATGCGGGTCATCGAATTGTTTCGCGAGGGAGTCATTCGCGGATCGACCCACACCTACATTGGCATGGAGGCGGGCGCGGTCGGCGCCTGCACCGCCTTGCGGGCCGACGACTACATCACCTCCACCCACCGGGGCCACGGCCACTGTATCGGCAAAGGCGGCGACGTTCGCCTGATGATGGCCGAGCTGCTTGGCAAAGCAACCGGTTACTGCAAGGGCAAGGGCGGATCGATGCACATCGCCGACCTTGACATGGGCATTCTCGGCGCGAACGGAATCGTCGGCGGCGGTATGGGCATCGCGACCGGGGCTGGGCTGTCCGCGAAAATGCGTGGCAGCGGTCAGGTTTGCGTGTGTTTCTTTGGCGAAGGTGGAATCAACCAGGGTGCGTTCCACGAAAACGCCAACATCGCGTCAAACTGGAAGCTGCCGGTGATCTTCCTTTGCGAGAACAATCAGTACGCGATGTCGATGTCAGTCAAGAAGGCGACGTCGGTCGCGGACCTGACCGATCGGGCCGCCGGATACAATATGCCTGGCATTTCCGCCGACGGAATGGACGTGATGTCCGTCTATGAGGCAACTCGCCGCGCCGTCGATCGAGCCCGCGCGGGCGACGGACCGAGCCTGATCGTGTCGACGACCTATCGTTTCGAAGGACATAACATCGGCGACCCCCAACCCTACCGCTCCAAGGGCGAGATCGACGAATGGCGCAAGCGCGATAGTATCGAGCGCTTCCGCGACCAGCTCGTCGAGGAAGGCGTGGCCACTCGGGCCGAGACCGAAGCTCTCGAACAAACGATCCGCGACCGGATCGAAGAGGCGGTCGAGTTCGCCCGCTTGAGCCCCGAGCCGGATCTGTCGACGCTAGAGGAGGACGTCTATGCCTGATTCAACGGTGGCCGTGCCGACGGAAACTCCTCCGGCGACCCGCGAGCTGACCTACGCCATGGCTTTGAACGAGGCGCTCCGCGAAGAGATGCGCCGCGACCCACGCGTGTTCATCATGGGCGAAGACGTCGCTATCTGGGGAAACAAGGGCGGCGTTTACGGTGTGACGACTGGCCTCGCCGAAGAATTCGGCCTCGAACGGGTGCGCGATACGCCGATCTCCGAAGAAGGAATCGTCGGGACCGCGGTAGGCGCCGCCGTGACGGGCATGCGCCCGGTCGCGGAGATCATGTACGTCGATTTCATGGCGCTCGCAATGGATCCGCTGGTCAACCAGGGTGCGAAGTTACGGTACATGTTTGGCGGCAAAGCGCGAGTTCCGGTCGTCATTCGGACTCAGGAAGGGGCCGGGCGTGGTATTGCCGCCCAGCACTCCCAGAGCCTCGAAGCCTGGTTCATGCACATTCCCGGCATCAAAGTGGCCATTCCTTCGACTCCCGCCGATGCAAAAGGACTCCTGAAGACCGCGATCCGTGACGACAACCCGGTGATGTTCCTCGAGCATAAGATGCTCTACGCCACGAAGGGACCTGTTTCAAGCGATGATTACAACATCCCTTTCGGAGTGGCCGACGTGAAGCGAGTGGGCAAGGACGTCACGTTTATCGGCGTTCACACCATGATCCCCCGTGGTCTTGCCGCCGCCGAACGGCTCGCCGCGGAGGGGATCAGCGTCGAGGTTATTTGTCCGCGCACTCTTGTCCCGCTCGACATCGACACGATTGTCAAATCAGTCAAGAAAACCGGACGCGTCGTGATCGGCCACGAGGCCTATGCCCGCGGCGGCATCGCCGGAGAGCTTGCGCTCCAGATCATGGAACAGGCGTTTGATTACCTGGACGCGCCAATCGTCCGAGTGGCGGGCCGGAATGTGCCGGTTCCCTATAATCTGTCACTGGAGAAGGCGGCCGTTCCGCAAGAAGAGGACATTTTCAACGCGATTCGGAAGATCGTGCCGAGGTAATCGGGCGTAGGGGGTACGGAGGTTGGACGCCCCTCACCCTAACCCTCTCCCGTGGGGAGAGGGGAATGGAACGCCCCGCCTCGGCAGCAC
>CAZBQK010000044.1:0-21479 GCA_964493975.1 uncultured Dehalococcoidales bacterium
TCTCCCCACGGGAGAAGGTCAGGGTGAGGGGCGTTCCTTGGCCTCCAGTCCCATGTCAACGCTTAACCGAATGATGGGTGGCCGGGTACGACCCTCACCCTCGCCCTCTCCCAGAGGGAGAGGGGGTAGGCCGACCGGACCGGTCATTCGCCAGTTCATCAACTCAAAGGTTCGGTGCCGCCTCGATGACCTGCTGCAGCGCCGCCCGTCCCCGACCGACGGTCAGAGCGAGCCGCCAGGAGCGACGACCTTGGGCCGGTACCGTAACGCACTCGCCTCGGTCGATGGCGACGTCTAGACGATCCGGCCAGCCCGTACACGGCTCGACGAGACCGATGAGAGTTGAATCGGACTCCGTCGGCCAGCGCCCTCGGATGGCGCAGACGCCAACAAACGGAACGTCGTCTGGACGAAAGGTGAATGCGAGAAAGTCTTCGTTCGCTTCGTCGTAAACCGCGCACCAGCCTCGGGACAACCGGGTCGAGAATAGCTTGTCGACGTGATCCTGCTTGGCGTCGCCGACAACGCTCAGGTCGATCTCGTGGCCGTCGGCGTCCGTGCTCGTCGGCCAGGGGTGTTCGCTAAGGTAGCCTCCGAGCCACTGTCGTTTCGAGACCTCGACCCGGACCCGCGTTGGTTCCGGAATGACGAAGCGGGTCGTCGGCGTGACCGCGAGCATTGGATGGGCCGACCAGAGCGCTTGGAAAGGGAACGGCGCGTGATTGGTCACCGCGTAGTCGATCGACACCTGGTTTTCACCGTTTCCTGGGTGACCAAAATCGATGGACCTCTCGAAAGAGTACGGAAATCGTACGCCGTGCGCGACCTGACGAAGGCTGCTGTCGGCGATCTCCGTCTGCCAGGGCAAGGTCCAGAGCTCGCCGTGATCGGGCACGCCGATTCCCCGCCAGGGAGTCTCGGGATAGAAGCATTCCCCAATACTGGGAAAGCACTCGTCCCAGCCGCTGTAATCGTAGGCATCGTAGCGGCCGCCGTATTCCCGACGAACAAGCGGTCGGCTGGACCGGGCCATCCATTCTCGGCCGGTCCGGAGATCCACCAGCGACAGGATCTTCGCGCCCAGCTCCGGCAAGACGACGAAGCGCAGGTTGCCGCTAGCGATCTCGAGCGCCCGATGTCCCTCGACCGAGCGCTCGATTATCCGGACGCCCACGCTTCCTCCTCGACTTTCCTGACCTCCTCAGCCCTTGAGGCCAGTCATGGCGATGCCTCGGATAAAGTGTTTGGATGCGAATAAGTAGACGATCATCACCGGCACGATTGTCAACATCGATCCCGCCATGTACAGGTCGTACCTGCTCCAGTAGAGACTGCGCAATCCGGCAAGGACGAGCGGGATCGTCTGCTTCTCCGGGCTGTTGAGAACGAGGCTGGGCCAGAGAAGGTTATCCCAGCTTCCTAAGAACGTGAGGATTGCCAGGGCCGCCAATGGCGCTCCGGATAGGGGAACCATTATCTGCGAGAAGATGCGCCATTCCGACGCTCCGTCGATGCGCGCCGCGTCGAGCAGCTCCGAGGGCACCCCTTCCATAAACTGGCGAAGGAGAAATATCCCAAACGCGGACCACATGCCAGGCAGGATTATCCCGCTGAGCTGATCCATCGCCCCAATATCGGAAATAAAGATATACAGCGGAATGAGCACGACCGCGAAGGGGATCATCATCGTCGCGAGAATCATGCTAAACAGAGTCTCTTTGCCGGGAAAGCGGTACTTGGCAAAGACAAAGCCCGTGGCGGAAGAGGTTAGAAGGGTGCAAAAAGTAATGCTGACCGCGACAATCAAGCTGTTGCGAAAGGCGTTAAGGAAATTAACTCTCCCAATAATCTGGTCGTAGTTGTCAAGCGTCCACGTCTGGGGCAAGAGAGTCATCGACGACGTCAATTCACGGTAGCCCTTAAACGAGCCAAAAACCATCCACAGAAAAGGGAGGATGGCAGTCAACGCGAAGAGAATGAGGACGACGTGAATTGACGCCTGACGGACAGAGCCGCCGATCCCGACACGTCGCTGCGAAACGTAAACCAGCTCACGTTCCATCGGGTCTCCTAGTACGACCAATTCGGCCGGAAGAGCCTAATCTGAGCAATGCTGATGACGAACACAAAAGCGAACTCAATCACCGCCGCTGCCGCCGCCACGCCAAAGCGCATGTTGCTGAACGCTTCCTGGACGATGAGCAGATTCAGGACGTAGGTGGACGTACCGGGTCCGCCTTGTGTCAGAACGAATACCGACGTGTACTCCTGCAAGCTGCCAATGGCGAGCAGCACGACCACTAACACCAGGGTGTGTGCCATGAGGGGCAACGTGATGTGCCAAAAGCGCTGCCACTCGTTGACGCCGTCGACCCTGGCCGCGTCATGCAGCTCGGTGGGAATGTTGAGCATACCGGCGGTGAGCAATAGGACGTAGAATCCCAGGCTCTTCCAGACGTTTATCCCGGCTACCGACGCCAGGGCCGAATCCGGCGACGAAAGCCACATCGAAGTCGGGATTCCAAGCGAATCAAGAATCTGATTAAACGTGCCGGTCTGTGGGTCCATCAACATCAAGAAGAGAAGGGAAATAGCGACCAGGGAAACCACCACGGGCAGGAAAAGCGCCGGCTGGTAGATGCTGCGTCCATGTTTGACGTTGACCAGACACATTGCCAGCAACATTCCTAACGGGAGAAGGCAGACGAACTGCAGCACGGCCAACAAGAGGGTGTTCGTCAGGGCCGTAAATATGAGCGGGTTTAGCAGCAATCGGTTGAAGTTCCTGAGACCGCTGAAACCCTTGAGCTGGCGGCTGACGAAGTCGTAGTCGACGACGGCGAGCCAGAGGCCGCGTAAGATCGGAAAGTAGCCAAAAACGGTATACCAGATAAACGTCGGCCCAAGCACCGCTAGACCGAACCAGAATTGAGGTCGGCGAAGAACACGTCGCGTCTGACCTTCGCGCCGGTGAATCGGCACGCCACCGGATGATTGGGGAAACGCCTTCGGAGTGGAGACCATCGTAGTCGCCCCTAATTTCAAGGATAGAGGGAGGCGCTTCACCTCGATGGAAGTGCCTCCCCGAGATCTTCGGTGAGTAAGGGACCTACTGGATGGTGATGTCCTTCACGTCGGACTGATATTGCGCGTACTGCGCTTCGGCCAGCTTCTGAAGCGCCGCCGCCGCCTGTTCGGCGGTAAGCTTGCCCGAGCGGCAGTCCGAGCAGGTGTTCGCAACGTGCTTCTCGATCTCCGAAATGTACCCGAAGCCGTCACCGTAGTACACCGTCCGATCGATGTACTTGGCCCGTCGAATCATGCCGGCGACGACGTAATCATTCTTTGCGTCGCCCCAGCGAGGATTGTCCGGATTGTTCAACTCGCGCCAGGACGAGATGATTCCACCGTAGATACCGGCCCAAATCGTCTGAGCTGGCGTGTCGGCAATAAATTTCAGGAACGCGACGCCAACGTCCTGCTTCTTTGCACCCTTTGGAATGACGAAACCCCAGCCACCTTCTCCAATGAACAGGGGGTTGGTGTCGCTGAACGCGCCGCCCACCGGGGGAACCATCGCCAGCTCGTAGTGGCGCTGGACCTTCCGGGCTTCGCCCGGAATCGACATATTTCCGCGCGCCAGGAACACTTTGCCAGCAAGAGCCGCGTCCATGTGAGATTGGTTGAGCTGGGTCTCGATGCCCATCTTGACCGGAGTCTCGACGAACGTCTTGAAAGCGGCGATCCCCGCGGGGGAGTTGAAGTTGAACTTCGACGAGCCATTGTCCCACCAGTTCACGCCCTGGCTGCGAATGATACCGATGAGGCTCTGAGCATCCCAGCCCTGGCTCGCAAGGCCCCACCGCGCTACTTTCCCGCTGTTATCCTTGCCAAGCTTATCTTGAAGCGTCTTGGCGGTTTGAAATAAGTCGTCGTAGCTGGTGAAGATATCCTTGCCGTTGTACGGCGGGGCAATTAGACCCGCCTGCTTGATTTCGTCGGCAGGAACGCTGATCACGTCGCCGACGTTGTTGACCTCGACCGGAACTCCCCAAACTTGATTTCCATAGGTGTAGGCGTCGATGCTATCGCCGGCGAATACTGCTTTCGGGTCAAGTTTCCAATCCTTGAATAGGTCCGAAACGTTGGTGACTGCCTTGCGCAAGTACAGCGGCAGGAGGACCTTGCCCATCATGCATACGAGATCCGGAGTCGTTCCCGCCGCCATCGACGCAAGGACCTTCGTCTCCAGCGGCCAATCCTGAGGTTGGATCCGCAGGGTAGCCCCAGTCAGCTTGGTAAACTCGGTAGCCAGCATGTTGTAGCGTTCGACGTGTGGATCGTACTTTAGACCCCAGAGGACCGCTTCCTGACCTTTCACGGTTGCGCCACCGGTTGACGCGGCGGCCGGAGCGGCCGTCGGCTGAACGGCCGTGGTCGCGGTTGGCTGCGCCGCGGCGGGCTGGGCAGCTGCCGCGGCGGTCGTTGCCGTGGGCGCGGCAGGCTGGGCCGGGGCAGGAGCCGCTGGCGCGGCAGCCTGGGGTGCGGCCGTGGGCGACGCTGGGGCGGCTTGCCCGCAGGCGACCAAAATGACCCCGCCCACGGCTCCGACCAATGTCAATCCCAGGAAGCTGCGCCGACTTTGGAGACGCGTTCGCTCTTGCATGTCCTGACCTCTTCTCCTATCGTCTTAGACGTCTACGCCGCCGCGTCGGGGTGTCCTGCCGGCGGGCGACAAAGCGGAATCACACGGCTTGCCGTCGACGGATGCGCTCGAAGGCGCATGGTACAGATAGCCGAACGGGGCTGACTACCCCCCATCTGCCACGCATCTGCCATTGTCTGCCATCTTTGTGTATGATCTGCAATACAACGTTTATCATTCGGGAGTAGAACGTGTTCGACCCGAGCCTCGAAGAGGCTCTTGCGAATCTTTACGATCTGACTTACCTCGCAAACCACGCTCTCGGGAAAGCGCTCGCGAGGGGAAACCTTCCGCTGTCAGCCGAATCCCTTCACCGAAGGCTGTTGGACACGATTGGCCTTCTCCAGCCGCCAGCCGGTTCGCCTCACACGTCCGCGACCTGGAGACGCTATCGGTACCTCGAGCTGCGTTATCTGGTCGGTCAGAGCCACAAGGCGGTCGCGACCGAGTTAGGGCTCAGCGTCCGGCAGGCTCACCGGGTACGGACGAGCGCCATTGAGGCTGTCGCGACGTTGCTTAAGGAGGATCTCCCAGCGCCCCTTCCCCGTCCACCTTCGTCATCAGCGCGAGAAAACAGCTCCCCTCGCGTCACCGACGTTCGGTCCCCTCTGGATGACGAGCTAGCACGGCTCCGACCGGCGGCAATGGCATCGCTGAGCGATCTCTCTCGAGAACTCAACTTGGCCGTCGAAACAATTTCGCCACTAGCGATGAAGCGCAACGTCGACGTCCAGCTCAAGTTTCCCGAAGGCAATTGGTTCGTCGCCGTCGATGCCGCACTACTTCGCCAGGCGATCGTCTTATTATTGACCTACGCCATGGACCAACAGCCGGACGGACGGATCAACGTCTCAATCGAACCGGGCTCGGCGGGGATTGCGGTCACTATCATCTACGCCCGAAGTGATCTGGGCGCCAACGCCACGCAGTCGATTGAAGATTCCCGCCTGACCACATCTCGCCGGCTCGTTCAAGCGCAAGGAGGAGCGCTCGAGCTGATTGTCGGAGAGCAATACGCCGGGGTTCATGTTCTTCTAAATCCGGGACAGGCGGCGACCGTCCTCACTGTCGACGACAACCCAGAGCTTGGCCGGCTGTTCGAGCACTACCTTCGAGGTACGCGTTACCTGGTTAAGCGAGCAAAAACCGGTCCAACCGCCCTGCGGCTTGCCGCGCAGGGAGACGTTGACGTGGTGACGCTGGACGTTATGATGCCATTTCAGGATGGCTGGGAGATTCTCCGTCAGCTCCGGGATAATCCTACAACCCGCGATATTCCGGTCATCGTGTGCTCAATCCTTCCCGAGAGAGACCTGGCCTTCGCCGTCGGTGCGACCGACTTTCTCGCCAAGCCGGTGACGCGCCACGCCCTAATCACGGCTCTCGATCGCTGCTGTCCGGCCGAATCAGGAGCGAATCTAGCCCACGCTTGAGGCAGGCCATTGCTTCGCCCACCGTCATTCCGCCTGGTCGGGTCACTCCGACCATCTCGGCCACGACCCGCTCGTCTCGGTCCTCTGCTCCACTGATCACGATGACCGCGACGTCCCGCAGTCGATCGTCCCGCCGCATTTCGTGAAGCAGCTCGTAGCCATTCAGCCGAGGCATGAGAAGGTCAAGAAGCATGACGTCCGGCGGGTTGGCGCGGAGAAACGTCAGCGCCTCTCGGCCATCCGAGGCCTGCCAAAGTCGGCATTTCGGTCGAATTTCGCGCACCATCTCGGCCAGTAAATCAGCCATGTCCGGATGATCCTCGACAATCCCGATCGATCGCCACTTTCGTCTTACCCTTCGGAGTGCAGCGCTCATCTGGGCCGGCGTCACGGGCTTGACCAGGACGTCCGCGACTCCTAGCTCGTGAGGAACCCGTCCAGTGGTGCGCAAAGGGCAATACGCAACCGGGTGGAGGGCCGGAACGTCGTTTTGGATCTGGCGCCAGGCGTCGACATCGCACGAGCTCCCGAAAAGTAGGGCCGACGCCCGCCCGGATGTCAACATCTTCCGTGCTTTATCGACGGTGTCGACTGATTCCACCTGGTAGTTGTCAAGATATCGACTGAAGACCTTCGAGGCGCCGTCGTGGTCGACGACGACGAGCGTCGGGGGCTTTGCCTGTCGGGCCATGACTCCGATTTGGCGCTCCAACGATGGGCTGTTGGCGAGCCCAGCAACCGACTCAATCAAAGGCAGGCTGAGTGAGAAGCAGCTGCCCTGACCAAAGTCGCTTTCGACCCACATGTTACCGCCGTGCAGCTCGATCAACCGCTTGCAGATACTCAAGCCAAGACCACTACCACCACGCCGATGCTCGCCAAATTGGCGGAACTCTTCAAACACATGAGGAATGTGGGTGGCCGGAATGCCCATTCCGGTATCCGCTACCGAGATGACGACGCTATGGCCGTCCCGAAAGGCCCTGACGACAATACCCCCATCGTCCGTAAAGCGATTGGCGTTGCCAAGCAAATTGATCAGGATCTGGCGTATCCGAGTCGGGTCGGCGTGGACCATCGGCAAGTCGGGCGAAACCTCAACCGAAAGGGTCAGCCCTTCATCGTCAATGAGATCCCGGACCACCTCGACGGCCTGAGTTATGACGTCGGCGACGCAGATCGACTCCTTATGGAGGGCCAGGCGATGAGCGTCGATCTGGCTCAGATCGAGGATATCGTCGACGAGGTTGGATAGGTGACACGCGTTTCGGTAGATTGTTTGAAGATGCTTTCGGGATTCGCTCGGCAGCGGGTCGGCCGACCGGCCAGGGTGGGGCAGGACCAGGATCTCGGCAAATCCGATGATCAAATTGAGGGGCGTTCGCAGCTCGTGGCTGACGGCAGCGGCGAACTCGGCTTTAAGACGTCGGGCCTCCTCTGCCATCGCCCGCGCCTCGGTCAGCTGGCGATTGAGGTCCTCGAGCGTCGTCAAGGTCTCGTTGAGGCTTTTCGAGACGCGACTCAGCTCCCCTTGTCGAGCGCGCGCCTCGGACATCTTCGATTCGGCCTGCTCGTAGGCAACCCAGGCCCAACCGAGCGCCATCGTTAGCGGATTCCCGAACAACCAGGCCAGGATCATGGTCGCTCCGGCGAGAAACAGAGCGAGTGAATAGACATCGGCCCCTTCGAGCCCGGGGTACCACGTTTCAAACGCGATAATTCCGCCGATACTGACGATCGATACTACGGTCGATGCTATTCGAGAAAGTAAGAACGCCGCGGACAGAATGATGAGACAGTAGACTGGAGTCAGCGGAGCCGATGGATACAGGAAGACCGAGAACGTCAGAATCAACCACAGAGACGTCACGAGGAGCGCCGAGAAGCCCACGGAGCTGAAGCGAGCAAGACGCCAGGTCGCGTAGCCAAGTACGGCCAGTGCGACCGTTGGGAACCAGGAGACGATCCGGTTTTCGTCGTAAAGAACGATGAGAGCCAGCAGGGAGGACGCCATCGTGCACACTGAGAGGTGGCGGAGCATTCCGAGACGAAGCTCTTCAACGCCAAGATCGTCGTTGCCGCTCGCCGCATTCCCCCCGGTTAAGGTTGCTTCCACGGAAACCTCCCAGTTACGACGCGAGGACCTCAAACAGCAAAAGCTCGGACTGTAGAATTCCCGGGACGCGAACCTGGCAGCCGGCGTCGACCAGCGCCCGTCCGTCCACCTCGAAGCTGTGCCCTGCCGTGTCGTAGGTAACCCGGTAACGCTTCGATGGAGTCAACCCTCGAGGGTAGAGGCGATAGACGTCGTTTGAAGCGTTCGGAAGACGGAAGACTCCAGCATACGCTCGGCTTCCGTCCGGAGCAGCGTGCTCCAGAACGCACCAGTCGCCGGGCTCGGTGTGACGCTGGATCGGGGTGTGGTGGAAGACCCGGCAGGTTGGCAGGATTGGACGGGCGAAGCTCTTATACAGATCGATCGTATGTCGCCACCGGTCGCGAGCGGCCACGTGAACCTCGTCGACCGTTGGAAAGATGCCGCTCATGCAAAAGTGTCCGAACAGGCCAATCCGCAGATTAAAATCGAGATCTGCCCTTCCTGGCGAGATGGCTCCAAGAAGAGTCATACATTGTTCCGGTGGCAGAGCCAGGGATAGCCCGTTGACGATCTTGAGAGTTGAAGCCGGCGACCAGTTATCGGTGACCTGGGTCCAATGAAACCGCCGCATCATTCCGAGATCGGTCCGACCGCCGCCACTCGAGCAGTTCTCGAGCAGAAGCTTGGGGAATCGTCGTTTTACTCGGTCGAAGACCTCATACAGCGCGTCGTAGTATCGCCACGACGTATTCTCGGCAAAGCCGTCGCGCTCGACTTCACTCCCTTCGCCGATCCCAATGTTGTAGTCGAGACGAAAACAATCGAGCTGAAATTGCTCGACGAGTCGAACGATAGTTTCCACGGCGTAGGCTGCGACCTCCGGCTTCGCGAGGTCGAGCTGCTCGATGACCTCGTCCCGCCGACGCATGAGCCAATCCGGATTGGCGTGGCGCGCCTTACTTTCGGGACCGACCCGCTCGATCTCAACCCATAAACCGGTGAGCATCCCCCTTTCACGAGCGTGGTCAAAGATGGGTTTGAGTCCCCGGGGCAAGATTGGAGTTTCGTGCCAATCTCCAACCTGAGTCCACCAGCGCCCGGACTCGTCGCCGTACCAGCCAGCATCGACGACGAACAGCTCGGCGCCGACGTCCGCGGCGACGTCGACTTCGCCGAGAAGCTGCTCCTCGGTAATCTGAGCATTTCCGGTGTAGCCGGTGTGGTTGCAGGTGACCGGGTGGTCGATGCCACCCAGCTGGGGCGGGACCACCGAGCGACGGAGGTGTCGGTGCAATTCCTGAACGCCGCTATCGAGATCGCCGAAGTATTGACCCAGGTGAACCGACGGCGTTCGCACGGACTCGCCCGGGGCGAGAACCCGCAGGGGAGCCGGACCGGCCGTACCGACGCGCAGGTAAAACCGGGACGGCGTGCCCGGTCGGAGCGCTGGCTCGTGATCGTTGTAGGCTTCAATCTGCCAATTTCCGGAATACTCGAAATGCGCGATCACGTTCTCCCCGGACACGTGATTTCGTGCAACCACGAAAGGACACCCATGGCCCGAGCGGCCGCGAACGTTCTCGAGGTGAAGTCCGCCGTCCGGTACGACCTCCCAGTCAAACTGGCCCTCGACCAGTGGCTCGGAATTGCGGAAGCGCCCGAGCGAAAAGGGGCATTCGCGGGCGAAGGGGTCGTCGCGGCCGTCCCCAACCGACCAGAGCATTCCAGACCATGGATACAGATCGGCGATCGCGGCGGGACGGTCGCCAAGGTTGGTGATGTCAAGCCAGCGGGTGAAGAACGCAGTCCCGTCGAGTACTGTGTGCACTGAGACGGAGATCGGCCGCAGCGCGTGGCGTAGCTCGACCGTCATCGCGCGACCCGTCTCGCTCGATTCCTCGGTCGAGCCAACCCATTCCCAACGGTCGGTCAGCCGCTGTCCATCGATCTCGAGGAAAAACGCGTGCTGTCGGGAGCGGAGCGGACGCCAGGATGCCGCGCCGTCCGAATATGCTTTCCAGATCCGCTCGCGCTCGTTCGGGCGCCCCATCGCGGACCAATTCACGACCAGATACTGGCCCTGGATCAACGCCTCCTCATAGGCAACCAGGCCCGTGTGATATCGGACCCAGGGAAAATCCGGAATGCGGTCCGCGGTCGCTTGCGTGCCTTGATGCGACACTCGGATCGACGAACGCTCAGTCACGATCGCCCTGCCAATGAATCGTGGTCCTTCGGCCCATCGTCACGTCGTTCCCTCTCTTTACTCGACCGGCTCGACTCCGTCTTCAATCTCGCCGACGGCAATTCGCGTTGGCCAGGCCGACGATATCCAAGTTCGAGCGCTCGCCGGCAAGGCTATAGCGTCGCTGAACTAGGGTCAATAGACCGGGCTCAGTCGGGTAGCTCCTCGACTGAGCCAACGGCCGACGCCGCGACCGCGTCGACAACGGCCAATAAATCGGCTGTCAGCTTGAACCCGGCCGCGCCGACGATTTCCTCGACCTGATCGATCCGGCGGGGGCTGGTGATCGCGGTCGCGACGAGCGGATCGCGGAGCACCCACGCCAGCGCGAGCTGGGCGACACTCAAGCCATAGTCGCGAGCGGGCTGTCGCAGGTGCTCGACGACCTCGAGGTTACGCCGAAAGTTATCGCCCACGAAATACGGAGGCGTGGCCAAAGTTCGTCCGATCGACCGCCAGTCGTCTGGCCCGAATCGATGATCGAGGCGATAGCGTCCGCTGAGAAGCCCATGCGCCAGAGGACTGTACGCGGCGATACCGAGTCCCATCCGTTGGGCCGCGGGGAAGACGTCCTTTTCCCAGCGGCGGTCAAAGAGGTTGTAGGCAACCTGATTGACCACGATGGGAGCAAGTTGGCGGCAGCGCTCCATCTCACTACGGTGGAAGTTCGACACGCCGACGAATCGGGCTTTGCCACTCGCCAGGATTCGATCGAGGCCGACCATCGCGTCTTCCCACGACGTCTGACGATCTGGCCAGTGGATCAGAAAGACGTCCACGTAATCGGTGCGTAGACGCCGCAGACTATCGTCGAGGCCGGCGACGAGTGAATCCGGGTGACTGTCGCGGCCGACGATCCGACCCTCGGCGTTCAGCGACAAGCCCCCCTTCGTCAGCAAGACAACCTCAGGACGCCGGTAGGCAAGCACTCGCCCAAGAAAATCCTCGGCGTACCCGCCTCCATAAGCAGGGGCCGTATCGAAAAGCGTGATGCCAAGGTCGAGGGCGTGGTTGACGGCTCGCGCGATGTCCTCGTCATTAGCCGGTCCGTACCCTTGTCCGCCGATCGGCCAACTACCAAAGCCGATGACCGAAACTTGCGGCCCCGACGGACCGAGCGTCCGATACTCCATAGCTTCGTTCTTGACTCCCTCGCTTGCCAGGTTTACCGTGTCGTCAGTGTATTCGATGCAGAGTTATTTGGTCATGTTTCGACTTGCGATAAGGGCGGGAGCACTAATCGCTTTATTACTTCTCCTGTCAAGCTGTGGCGCCGATACGAGCAGTCAAACGACAGGACTGCCGTTGACGTCGAATACCAGCGGAGTCAGTTCCCTAACACCGGTTGTCGGAGAGGTCACGATCAGCGGGAGCTTAACCGAGTTTGCCGAAGTTGGTGGCGAGATTAGTCTCGATCTCGCCGTCACCAACGTTGGTGCTCGAGACATTCGCGAGCTGACTGTCGTCATCAGCGACGCCTATCTCGCAAAGTTGACCGTGATGGATACGACGCCACGCGCGACACGACACAACGAGCAGGGCGGAGAGTATTTCATTTTTGGGCCCCTCGCGAGTGGACGGACTCAAAACTACCAAATCAAGATGTCCCCCCGCGAGGCTGGCGAATACGAGGCGACCGTCTTTCTTACCGATCTGACTCCGACCGAGATCACACCGCTTCTCCGGTCCGGGGGAGGAGAAGCTCGACTAACCGATACGACAGAAGTGGTCGCTCGGTAGAAACGATGTTTTAGACTGTACCGGCGAAACGCCCCGGCGCTGATCCCAACCGAATCGAACGAACGGCGAAGTTGCCCGCGTCGCTTACGAATACGCTCCTCGCCGTGATGGAGAAGCATGCCTTTTGGACTCTTAGAGTACACCCTGGCTGGCTTTCTGGTCGGGACCTCCATTGGCCTTACTGGCATTGGCGGAGGATCGATGATGGCGCCTCTGCTCATCCTGGTGTTCCACGTTCCCGCGGCGAAGGCGGTCCAGCTCGATTTCCTGTATTTGACGCCGACAAAGCTCGTCGGGGCGTGGCAACATTATCGCCACGGGACGGTCGATCTGACGCTGACGAGCTTCTTGGCTCTGGGTGCCGTTCCCGGCACGATTCTGGGCAGCCTGTTCGTCGCCCGCATCGTCGCCGCCGATCCGTCAATGAATTTGACGCTTCGCCATCTCATTGGGTTTTTCATCCTGATGAGCGCGGCATTGATTGTCGTCCAGCTCGGAGTGATGTGGCACAAGCAAGGTATTGACAAGTCACCCCTGCGGGTAAAGCTCAACCCGGCCGCGCGCGTTTTGATGGCTCTCGTGGGACTATTCATTGGAGTTATTGTCGGGGCGACGTCGATTGGAGCCGGATCGATCCTTCTACCGCTGCTCGTTCTCCTCCTCCGGATTCGAATGCGGGAGCTGGTCAGCACCGACGTTGTGCTTGGCGCGCTGATGGCCATCGTTGGAGCGGCTGCCCATTCCCTCGCCGGAGAGGTTAGCTGGGACCTGGTGGCCGCCCTACTCCTTGGCTCGGTTCCCGGCGCGCTCGTTGGGTCAAAGTTAATTGGAATCGTGTCGACTCGCCTCACCCGCGGCTTCGTCTCCGGGGCGCTGGTGATCGCCGGCCTGGTACTGACCGGAATCCTCGCCACGTCCTGATTAACGCTGTTACTGACGTGAAAGGGCCGGACTACCCCGTGTGTCGGTCGGTTTTACTTCTCGGCGATCAGGTCAGCCATCCGCTCCCCGATCATCATCGCGGTCGCGTTCGTGTTGGCCCTCACGCAGTCGGGCATAACCGAACAGTCTGCGACGCGCAATCCATCGAGCCCGTGTACCCGTCCGCGCTGATCGACGACGGCGAACCGGTCAGTCGAGGGCCCCATCTTACAGGTACCGCACAGATGATTGGTGTGCATCACCTCGCGAAGCATCCAAGAATCGAGCGCGTCGTCCGAATCGAGAAGCCGGTCGGATGGAGCGATCCGGTCGCCGAGGATGTCCGCGAAGGACGCGTGTCCAGCGAGCCGAACGGCTAATCGGACCGACTCGCGTAGCCGCTGACGGTCGAGCGGTTCGGCCAACAGGTTGAGGTCGATTGCCGGCTGGACCGATGAATCCGCCGAGCGTAACCGAAGCTCACCCTGACCAAAAGCCAGATTGAGCACGGGTTGGAGCGCGATGCCGAGGGGCGTGCGTCCATCACCTCCCCGGTCCACTCGCCCCGTCGCGTAGGAGATCATCAGGATCTGGAGATCGTTTCGGACGGTCGACCCCGGCGCGGTACATCGTAGGGCAACTTGATATCGCGGAAGGTCCGGGAGCATCGGATAGCCCATTTTCGGTCGCCAGGCAGCGCCAACGTGGGGATGGTCGCGCAGGTTCTGTCCTACCCCGGGTAGATCGAGCGACACGGGTACACCAACCTGTCTCAGCTGGTCAGCCGGGCCGAGTCCGGAGAGCATGAGCAGATGCGGCGAGCCAATCGCTCCGGCACACAAGACGATCTCGTCGCCGTAGACCTTCTGAAGCCCACCCTCGCCTGAGACGGTCAACCCAATTGCGCGGCGTCCCTCGAGAAGGATCTGTTGGACCGAGCAGCGCGCATGGACGGTCAGGTTCAGGCGGTGACGGGCCGGGTCGACGTACCCAAGGTTGGTGCCCCAGCGAATTCCCTCGACATTGTTCAGCGGGATCGGCCCGACGCCCTCCGCTTCAGGCGCATTGAAATCGGGGCACATCGCGTAGCCGGCCGCCTGGCATGCCTCGACGAAGGCAACCTGTGGACGCAGCCACTCGTCCACCGAAAAGCGCCGCACCGGTATTGGGCCGTCGGCACCGTGGTAAGATCGGTCGCCGAAGTCCATGTCTCGTTCGAGACGGCGAAAGCACGGCAGGACCCGCTCGAAGGACCAGAGATCGTTGCCAGCCGCCGACCAGGCATCATAGTCTTCGGGGACGCCTCGCAGAAAAATCTGCCCGTTGGTTGCGCTCGACCCGCCAACAACCTTTCCCCGGAAAACGCCAAGCGGCCCGGCGTCGGGAGAGGCTGTGCCCACGTAACCCCAGTCGTGGTCGCTCGGCGTCATATCGGCAGCCGTGGTGTAACCGAAACGGATCTTCGGCGGTAAAGCGTCAATTCCAGCGTAATCCGGTCCGGCCTCGAGTAAGAGCACCGATCGCGCGGGATCCTCGGAAAGCCGGCTCGCGACGATTGCGCCAGCCGACCCCGCGCCGACCACGATGATGTCGTAACGCACGTGCTACCTCCGCTCTAACCACCTGGCGGTTGGGACCAAGGATAGCAGCGTCAAAGGTCGTTAGGCAACGCGCGTGGAAACGTATGTCTGGCGTCTACCCTGAGAAAGGGGAACGTCCCGTTCGCTTGCTTGTCATGGTTTGTCTAGGGCTGATGCCGATTGTTTAATACAGCGTTTGGGACGGCGTTCCTACAATAATGTTATCCCCCTACAGTCTTGCACTCTATCTCAAGCAAGTAACGACCGGGACGATGCCACCCCAAACGCTCGAACCGTGTGGCTACGACTACTTGCCGGTCGGCGAATAGCCGCGTGTAAGCGACGTCGGTCGTTCTGCCACGACGTGGCGGCGACGCGAGAAGTCGTGACGTAAGCGCGGCCGCAATTGTGAGGAGGTCAGTTTGAACCGGGAACCAGACCGCGGGAACGACACCGCAAGCCGGCGCTCCTTTATCCGCAAAGGCGCGGCACTAGGCGCCGGAGCCATTGGAGCCGGATTGCTGAGCAACGGCCTTGCCGAAGCCGCTGGACAAAGCGCAAAGACAAGCGCGCCAACATCGGGTGACATCGCCATTCTCCGGTTTCTTGCTGCGATTGAAACCATCGAAACCGACTTGTGGCAACAATACAATGAGCTCGGAGGGATCCAGGATAGTGAAGTGCCCGGAGGAAGTGGCAATCCTGCGTACACCACGGACCTCCAAGTGCTCGACGCCGACATGCCTCAATATATCCACGACAACACGGACGACGAGATCAGCCACGCTGCTTTCCTCAACGCCTTCCTTGCGTCGATCGGAGCGCCGACCGTCAACCTCGATCCGTTTCGCACCCTGCCAAGTAGCAAGGCGACCGGAGCCCAGCAAATTGGACGGCTAACCAACATCATGCAGCTAACCGTCGACACCACGTGGTGGACTCGGTACCGAAGCGACAACAAGAATCCCGACTTTGGAGACATATTCCCGCCGGCAATCCCGGGACTGCTTGGCGGGCAATTTCCGGCCATTCCACGATCGAATGCGGATCTCGCGCCGGCGACTCACCTCCAAGCGATCGCCAATACGGCCGGATTTCACTTTGGATTCATCGAACAGGGTGGAACCAGTCTCTACCCTCAACTTGCTCAGAGGGTCACCGATCCGACCGTCTTGCGAATTCTACTGAGTATCGGCCCAACCGAGACAATGCACTTTCAGACCTGGCACGACAAAGCGGGCAATGCACCTCCGCTGACCGACCCGACGAATGGATTGGTGTTTCCGAACCTCAACGCTCCCCCTTTCGGCGGCCAGCTTTTCCAGACGAACCTGATCATGCCCGAGCCGACGATCTTCCTCAATCCAAAGTTACCGATCGTGTCAATAATTCGTCCAACTGAGACAATGGGGGCGGCAATGGCCACGTTCAATGCCTTCCGGGCTGACGGATTGTTCATTGGCCAATCGCCCGCCTTCTTCCTGGCTCTAACCGACCTCGCCGCCGCGGCGGACCGGGCTCAACGAGGGATCTGAACCGGAACGAGACCAGGCGTGCCTAAAATGCGGTGGGCCTAATAGCAGGGGGATTCGACCATATTCCCCGCTACGACTCTCGGGGCGCGGTCAACCGCGCCCCCTTGCCCCGAGGTTGACGAGCATAGGCTGGTCATTTAGGATCGTGAATCAGGTACAGCTACACTCGGGCCTGGCTCTAGCGAATGAAGGAAGGAACACAGTTGTCACATGATTAGGCTGGATCCTCACATCCTTGCTTCGACCAATGGTCAAACCGGGAGACACTCGTCGGCAACGTTCCGCGCCACTCCTGCCAAATCCGGCGAAACGCCGCTAGAAAAGGTATCCGAGAGCCGACGCCTGACGCCGGAGACCACCGTTTCGTCGACTAGCCGCGCTCCGATCCTCGTTGTCGACGACGATCGCGGGATTCGCGAGATCATTGCCGAGACTCTCGAGTTTGAAGGCTACCAGGTGGCGCAAGCGAAGAACGGGGCCGAGGCCCTTGAGATGATCGCGGAGAATCCTCCATCGCTAGTCCTACTCGACATGCGGATGCCGGTGCTCGACGGTTGGGGAGTTGCCCGCGCCTTGCGGGCGCGAGGGATCCGGCTTCCCATTGTCGTGGTAACGGCCGCGAAGGATGCGCGAGCTTGGGCCAATGAGATCGGCGCCATCGGCTATCTCGCCAAGCCCTTTGAGGATAGCGACCTCCTCGAAGCGGTTGACCGCTACCAGGAAAAGATACCAAGCGAATGATTCCGACGTCGCGATTCGCGACGCTGTCCTCGCAGTCCTTCCTCGTGCCTCACCCGGTCGTCGCCAGGCTACGCCAATCGAAGATGGCTCCCAGGTACTCGTCCTTGTGATTGAGAAGCCCGTCATAGGCTCGCTGGCAGTCGCTTGGAGCTAGCACGTGGGAGATCAGCGGCTCGACGCTCAGCCGCTCGTCCATGATCCACCGTAGGATCTGCTCGTAGTTTTGACGGATCGAAAAGTGAGCGCCCTCGGTCGGATCCGCCGGATAGGTCCATTCGAGCGCGCCAACCATTCGAATCGCCAGCATGTGAATGCGCGACAGCATCGGCGTAACATCCATAGTGACACGGGCGCGCGGGCTCCCAAGAAGAATCACCTCGCCGTGCCGTCGGGTCAGGTCGACCGCTTGAGCCGCCAACTCTGAACGTCCGATGGCCTCCACCGTGATGCTTGCGCCTTTGCCGCCCGTCCATTCTCCGACCGCCTCGGATAAATTGTCGTTGCTCGGGTTAATCACCCGAGCTATACCACAGCGTCGGGCGATTTCCAGGCGTTGCGAGCTAAGATCGACGCCAAGAACGTCCGCGCCGGACAAGCGCATCAGCTGGGCGGCGAAATTGCCAACCAATCCGAGGCCAATCACGACCACCTGGTCTCCCGCCGCGACCGACGAGGCACGCACGGCGGTGATCGCCACGCCCGCCATACGGGTCAAGACGGCGCGCCGACCGTCGGCGTCGGTCGGCACCGGGAGAGCGAACCGCCGAACGTTCGCTTTGACCAACGAGCCGTGATTTGAGAAGGTGAGAATGCGATCGCCCACCGAGACGCCCTCGCACCCGGGCCCCAGCGCGACGACCGTGCCGAGGTGGCCGTATCCAGGGTAACGGGGGAAAGGGCCCGGCCAACGGGCTTGTCCCGGCAGCGCGGGCGCCTCGTCGGCGAGAAGGGTGAAGTTCGCTAGCTCGGTGCCAGCGCTGACAACGGAATACTCGCTCCTAACCAGAGCTTGACCCGGCTCAAGATCGTCAGGTGAAACCTCCCGTTCGACAAGTGTCGCCTGAAACGGTTGTGGAAAACAGATGTCGGAGCTACGCATGTACCCTCCCTACCTAATCCGATACGCGTCTTCCTGTATCCTTCATCTAGACTTCATGTTGCCGTCACCCTCTAATGGAGTGTCACATGTCAATTGGGATGCGCGTGGAGTCGAAGCTTCAACTGGTTTGGCGCGCTTGACCAGCTGAAGCTTCGACTCCTGGTAACGTTTGGCGCATGACAAACCACTAGTGCGTCTCGTCAAAGATGAGCCGGGCCGCGTTGTGACCGGGGATCCCGCTCACCGCTCCTCCCCGCGCGGCCGACGAGCCGCAGCGGTAGATCCGCTCGTAGGGGGTTTCCACGCCCCAGGCGCCCGCCTGGTCGTCGGCGGCGAAGAACCAGGATAGGGCCCCGTGGAAGATGTTTCCCCGATTGAGGGTTAGCTCCTGCTCGAGATCACGTGGCGTTTTGATCTCGATGCAGGGGTTGCCGTCGCCGTCGAAGGCGAGACAATCCTCGATCGGCTCGGCGAGGTGTCGATTGAGCCCATTCAGGTAACGACGAAGTAGATCCGCTTTCGTCGGCTGATGACCGGTCTCGAAGAGGCGATAGGGGCAGTCGAGGCCGAAGAGGGTGAGGGTGTGGTATCCCGCCTCGCGAAGCTCGGGGCCAAGGATCGAGTCATCAGTTAACGTGTGGCAGTAGATCTCGAACGGAGGCCGCTCTGGAACCTGGCCGGCCGCTGCTTCTCGGTAGCTTGTCCGCATCGCATCGTACGATTCGTCGACGTGGAAGGTACCGCCAAAGGCGTCGCGTGGGTCGACGCCTGCCTTGAGCCGAGGCAGACGGCGAAGTAGCAGATTAACCTTGCACGCCGATCCCTCGTCGCCGGGCTGATCCTCGTGGGGACGCCCAAGCAGCCGATCGAAGACCTGAGGGCCCGCGTTCACCAGGACGCGCGTTGCCTCGACCTCACGTTCGTCGTCGTCGCCCTCGAGGCGGAAAACGACCGTGTGGCGAGAAGTACCGGGGGAGATGTGCATGGCGGTCGCGCGGGTGATCAGCGTTGCGTTGGCGTCTCGGGCACTCGCGACGAGCGCATCCACGAGTGCCCCCATCCCACCGACCGGTACCTGCCACTCTCCGGTTCCCTGCCCGACGACGTGCAGAAGAAAGCAGCGGTTTTGGAGCAGCGTTGGGTCGTGCGGGTGAGTCAGGACGCCGATTTTGGCGTCCGTGAACACGAGGCCACGCGCCAGGTCGTCGACGAGAAGTCGCTCGATTGTGTCGCCAAGGGGCACCTCGACGAAAGCGTCCCATGCTACCCGCTCGGCCCGAGTCTCGAGCGACGCCCGCCATTGCGCGCGTGATCGGAGCGGCTCGACGAGACTGGGCCAAACTCGAACGGCAATCGCGCGTTCGAGGTCCAGCAGCGATTGGTACCCTTGCCAATCGGCAGCGCCGGCCAGCGCCTGAAACGACGCTCGGGTACGCTCCCCGTCCGTATTCGAGAGCACCAGCGCTTTGGGCTCGCCTCGCCGCTCGTACGGCGTACACGAGGCAATAGCCCTTCGGCGACAGGCGAAGCGCAGCCCGAGGTCGTCGACGATTTTTCGGGGAAACAAGCTAATCAGGTACGAGTAGCGCGACACCCGCGCGTCCATCCCGGGAAAGATCGATTGCGACGTGGTCGCGCCGCCGACGGTTTCGTTTCGTTCCAGCACGAGCACGGAATGGCCGGCGCGGGCAAGGTACGCCGCCGCGACCAGACCGTTGTGCCCGCCTCCGACGACGACCACATCGTACCGTGCTTCAAGCCTCACACGACCTCCTGGTGCAGAAACAACGGACGTCGGCAGGAGACCGTAGGGGCATCCCCTTGTGGGTGCCCCGTCTCCTGGCCATTCGACCGGGATCCAGGGCACCCACAAGGGGATGCCCCTACACCCGTTTTCCGCCATTGTCGTTTGCGTCCGCACTCGGCTCGATCGGTTTTCAGCATTAGGAGGAGTACACGACGAACGAAATCGACTCGACGCGTAGATCGGTATTAAGGGGCAACGCTGAGTGCCAGGTCCAATCGCCCGGAACCGAGCAAAGGAGCCGACCTCCGGAGGTTATGGCCCAAACGGTGTCGTCTGGGGCCGCGACAAACAGCTCGACCATGTCCGGCATGGGAGTGACGACACCACCGCTCGCCGGCTCCCAGGTATCGCCGCGATCCGACGACACGACGATCCGTCCATTCCTTCCAACATCCGGCGAAGGACCGGCCAAAACTAGATCCGGGCGCGACGGGGGAATTATCGTCGCGCGGGTGTAGTCCGTTTCGAGCTTTGTCCACGATGTCCCAGCGTCACGAGATCGAGCGATGCCACCGAAATGATACCGATCGCCGTCCCGACGGTGGACGGGCAGCGCGGCGTAGCCGAGCGAGGCATACAGCAGGTCCGGATCGCGTGGATCGCCGGTGATGTGATGAATATCATCGTCTTCAATCACCGAGTGGCATGTCCACGTCCCGCCGCCATCGTCACTCACGAGCAGGCCCCCGACCTCGACCGACGCGTAAAGGCGGCCGGTGCTGCCAGGGGGCGCGTAGATATTGCGCACCGCCCCGGCCCGGGGCGAGTAGGGAAGGTACCACTCCTCGTGCCCAGGGATCCCGGTTATTCCGGCCAACTCGTCCCAGCTCTGGCCACTGTCCCTACTTCGGAAAATGCGCGCTGGCTCGGTTCCAGCCAGGATCGCACCAGGTTGTAGTGGATCCGGAGTGATGCAGCGAAAAGCCGACGCGGTCAAGCCCACGTTGGCCGCTCGCCAGGTTCGTCCGCCATCCTCACTTCGATACATGCCATTGCCGTAGCTACCCGCCAAGATCGTGACCTCACCGGCGTGGCGCTCGGCATGGAGTGCCCATATCCGCTCGCTCTCAAGTCCGAGCGGTTCGACCGACGTGGCCGATAGACGATGGACGCCACTGGTTGTGCCGAGGTACGTGTCGAACATGCCTATCTCCAATCGCTGAGCGTTTTAGTCGCGCCATTCTTGCCACATCGTATCACTGCAGGGCCTGACTCGGACCATATCACCGATTTATCTGTCGGCGGTCGCCGTGTAGAATGAGCCAACCGCACGATCTGGATGCGGCGGACCGCCTCGCAAAGCTCTCTATAGAGCTCTATTTGGAGGTTTATGATGCAGCTTGGAGCAGTGTTCTCGCACGGCGAGGTTGGCACTGACGTCGCCAGCATGCGCGCCTGGGCCGTGGCAGTTCAGGATCTGAGCTACGACTTCGTCGTCGCCGCCGATCACGTGGTCGGTGCCGATCCGGCGGCCTACCCCGAGCTTCCAAGGGTGTACCCACTCGAGAACCTCCTTCACGAGCCGCTGGCCCTCTTTGCCTTCTTTGCCGGCGTCGCACCGCGCCTTGGCCACCT
>CAZBQK010000045.1:0-6210 GCA_964493975.1 uncultured Dehalococcoidales bacterium
GTCCCTCGCCCTCGCCGGGTTAGGGAAGCTGGTCGCGACTTCGAGCGACGGGAGAACGACCGGCTAAAGCCTCGACTCCTCGGAGGGGTTGCCGCGGAGTCGATCTTTCCCTTCGCGGAGTCGAGGCTTTAGCCGGTCGTTCTCGTTTGTGACCACGAGGGAGATCGCTATTTCGAACCCACCCGTCTCCGGCGACGGTCCCAGACGTTCACGCGTCGAGCCAGCGTACCTGGGCCGCCGGCGTCGGCTTCGACCCGGGAGGTCCAATCGGATAGCCAAGGTAGATGATGCTCACGATCTCGTCGGTTGGGCTGAGACCCAGTGTCTCCTTGGCCACGGCCGTGACCGCCGGATCGACCATTGCCGGACCGGATCGCCACGCCGACGCAAGACCCGCGGCGGTCGCTCCAATCAAAATGTTCTGGACCCCGGCCGCGACGGCGTGCTTGTTCTCGAAATTCTTGACCGGATCGTCGTCGGCGGCCGATGCGACGACGACGACGGTTGGAGCCCGAAGGAACTGCACTCTCTGACGTTCGACAATCGCGTCCTTGACATCGGGTTGCGCGGCGACTGCTCGGGCCACAACGTCGCCGAGCCTCACCCGGGCCTCACCGCTGAGCACGACGAAACGCCACGGGCTCGTCCGATAGTGGTTTGGTGCAGAAACCGCGAGGTCAATCAGTTCCTCGACAATCTCGCGCGGCACCGGGCGTTCGAGATCCACGTTCAAGTTCGAGCGTCTTGTCCGAATCGTTTCCGCGACGACGTCCCAGTTAGAGCCGTTTGCCGAAGTTCGTTCATCAGGCACTGGCAGTTCTCCCTCCGCTGACAAAATTGCCCCTCTGACCTGATCATACCCGACTCGAACCCAGCGTCAACGAAATGATCGACCCAATGAGCCATCTGCTATGATGGCCGACGGTTTGAGGGACGAGCCAGTTCCAGTTGACTGAGCGGGGAGTGAACGTCGTGGCTGGAGACACTCAGTGAGATTCGGCATTTTCACCGGCATGGCCGGTGCAAGCTGGCAGGACCTGCGAGCGGTCTGGAAGTTTGCCGATGAGATTGGTTACGACACCGCCCGAATTCCCGACCACTTTTATTCAGGGTCGAAGAATCCGGAGGCCGAATGCTACGAATCCTGGAGCACGGTCGCCGCGATGGCGGCGGAAACGAAGCGGATTCGGGTTGGGCCGATGGTGTCGGGTAACACCTACCGGCACCCGGCCGTGCTGGCGAACATGGTCGCGACGATCGACCATATTTCCGGCGGACGGGTCGACCTGGGGCTTGGCGCCGGGTGGATGCAGGTCGAGCACGACGGCTACGGAATTCCCCTTCCGTCGATCAAGGAACGTATGGACCGCTTGGACGAAGCACTTTCGGTCGTCAAGCTGCTGTTTACCGAGCGCCGCGCGAACTTTCCAGGTCAGTACTATCAGCTGAACAACGCGCTCTGCGAGCCGAAGCCAATCCAGAAGCCGTACCCCCACCTGCTGGTCGGAGGCGGGGGTGAGAAGCGCACGATGCGCATCGCCGCGAAGCACGCCGACGAGTGGAACGGTGAGGTTGGACCCGCCGGAATGAAGCGCAAAATCGGCATTCTGCACGAGCATTGTCGGGCTTTGGGTCGCGATCCGTCCGAGATCGAGGTGTCGGTTCTGATTCGGACCGAATCGGCGTTCGCCCCGCTCTACGAGGGAATGCTCCGCGATGGGAACACCAACCTCGACCTGGAACGCCAGCGCCTCCTAGCCGATGGGGTGCCGGCCTCGGAGATGGACGAGCGGCTGCGTGAAGCCGTCTTCTCCTGGTTTCTGCCGGACGATGAAGCCGCCGCGATCGACCGGCTCTACGAATACGCGGCCGTCGGCGTCAACCACGTCATCGTCTCGCGCCAGCCCCCGTTCGATTACAAAGCGATCGAGCGGTTCGTGAGCCACGTCGCCGCGCGGATAGGAACGTAGGAAGTCCGGGTTACCTCGAGGATTTCGTCACGGTTCGGGTAAGGCCCTCCAGGAGTCGAAGCTAGAACTGGTCGACCATCAGGCAACCAGGTAACGCTTCCTCTCCTGGCTTGACCAGATCGGTGTCCTGGCCTTAGATGCCATAGAGCGGTGAAGGGTACGACCCTCACCCTAACCCTCTCCCAGAGGGAGAGGGGATCGGAAGGGTCCTCTTTCTGCTCGGTTCCGCCGGTCGTCGTTCTAGGCGATATACGTGCGCAGAAACCCTAACACCCTCTCGAACGCCGCGTTCACGACCGGATCCTCGCCGCCGACCGCCCGATCGAACCCGTGCTCTCCGTTTGGGATCGTAACAAGCTCGTGGGGGACACCCGCCCGCTGGAACTCCTCGACCATCAAGAGTGACTGCTCGTAGGGAACGTCCGTATCGGCGTCGCCGTGAAGGAGCATCGTCGGCGGGTATTCCGAGGTGACGTTTCGGATCGGGGACCACGCGTCGAGCGCGCCGGGATGCTCCTCCGGATTTATTCCCGACACCAGTCGCGGCCAGAGGCCCTGCTGGCGACAGTACAGATAGAACTGGTGGCGCCTTTGTGAATCACTTCCGGTTGCGCCAGTAATCGGAGACTTTCCCACGGAGGAAAATGCGTCGGCTTCCGCCACGATTGGCTGACGGCGGTAGAATGGGTCGGGCTGGCTGTACCACGGTCCGACGATGTCGCCATAGCCGTAGAAAGCCACGACGGCGTTTGGGCGCGGGCGGCAGCGGGCTCCGGCGGTCAGCGCCAGGTATCCGCCGGCTGAGTGGCCGACGACGGCGAGCCGGTTGGAGGCAAGACCATAGCGTGCTGCGCCGTCGCGTCGGAACCAGGCGATCCCGTCTTCGACGTCTTGAACGATCGCCGGAAGCTTCGTTTCCGGCGCTAGCCGGTAGTCGATCGCCACGACGGCGAAGCCTGCCTCCAGGTAACGGTTGAGCTGAGCGGGAGGCATGCCCGTGCGCTGACCCATGATGAGCGCGCCACCGTGAATCCAGACGACCACCGGTCGAACCTTGTCGTCTGGTGGTCGGTAGACGTCCGCTTGAATTGGTAGTCCGTCGACGACCTTGAACGTGTCAGTAGCTTGGCGCATCACAACCATCCAATTTTAGGGATTTCGCCACCGGCGGAGCTGCTCTGCCACTCGCATTTCTAGTCGCGGTTCGTGTAAGACTTCCGCCTGCACCGATTCGTCAGAGAGCTGGGCGATCTTGGCGAGAACCGCATCGAGCTGCTCGCTCGACGCCGATTGTAAAACGACCACGGCGACGGAGGGGCCGGGCACCGCCTCCGCTCCTTGAGCCGCGAGATCGTCGCGCAGGATCCGCCAGTGGTACCAGATTAGAGCGGACGCGACGACGATGACGCTCAATGGGGTCCGCACCGCCTCGAGCAGGCTTGGTAGAACGGTATCGCCGAGCGCGACGAGGAAGAGCTGATACAAAAGACTCGCCGCATCCACGAGGACGGAGGCGACGGCGACGAACAGCACAAGGTAAAGAAAGACTCGGCGCCAGGCCGCGGTGCGTTCTTCACTCGCGGAATCCGGTCGGTTGAGACGGCTTTGTTGGTGTAGCCAGTGGCCGAGCCATATTGGTCCCCCCAGGATAACCAACGTCGCCGCGGAGCTGATCCGGTCCCGAAACCAGTCCGCGGCCAGTTGTTCGGGGGTGAGTCCGGACAGGCTGAGAAGGGTCGTGAGGAGCAGGATCAGACCGACCGCGAACAGGCTGAGACCAACCGCGGCGACGAGGTAGTAATAGAGTTGGCGCAACGTGGCCTGATCGGCTGCCTCGGTCGCTCGAAACGCGTCTCGTTGAAGCAACCAGCGCCCGTACAGCCAGAAGGAAGCATAGGCGACTCCCCAAACAATGGGCTGCCCCAGCGCGTCGACGAGATTGCGCCCCGAATGAGTGGGGTCGGCCGAGCCCAGAGCCGCCCGAAATAGGTCGTTGAGCACGGTGCTCGCATTGATCGCGGCGACGTTGAGGCACATCAGCACCACGCCGTACATCGAGAGACGTCTCAAGAACGACCGCCGTTCCGCGTCGGCGGTTGGTCCGGACCCCCTGGCAATCGCGTCGGCCTCAGTCCAGTGCCACCACCAGAGGGTCAGAAATACCGCGGTTGCCGAGCCGAAGGCAGGAAGCGATGCACTGACCCAGGCCCAGTCTCCCCGGGCTGACCCGCCCAGAAGGCGCACGAGACCTTCCCATACCGAGGTCCCAAGACGGGAAACATTGATGAGAAGAAAAATGAGCAGGACAAAGCCCGCGACGTAGTCGTACAGGCGACGGGGCGTTCCCAGGGCACCAGCTTCTCCGATCGCGGCGGAGTCGGTCCGCGCCAATCGTCGGTGGTAGATCCAGATGGGAACCGTCACGAGGGCTAATCCGATGGGAGCGCCCATCGCACTGCCGACGGGTTGTTCGATTGGAGCCCGGAGGAGCGCCCAGAGTGGAATTCGGATGAGACCGATCGCCGCGGGAACGAAGAACAGAAGCGCGCCGGCCATCACGAGGTAGAGATACGTCCGGCGCACGGTCGACGAAGGTTCGGCCTGGGCGCCGGGCCGGTTCGCGGCAAGCCAATGGCCGATCCACACTGGCAGGTTGATAACAGTCAGCGCGGCAAAGAAGCTGACCTGCTGGCGGAGCGATCCGCGATTGAGCCACAGCCACGCCGTCGCATCCGTTCCAGCGAGAGTTTGGACGAGCAAGCGCACCAGATTCTCGATGCCGGTCGCGAGAAACAGCAGGCTGAGCAAGCTGATTCCGTAGATGTAGAACTGGCGGATCCGACTCACCGTTGGCGACCGTTTCGGTCAGACCGGTTGACATCGCTCATCCTGGGTAGAACTCCTGGTCGATTTTCCAGCTCCCGCTCTCCTGGACGAGTGGCACGTTCGTCTGGTAGGTGTACTCGGAGGGAGTGACCGGCGAGTCGACCCGAAACGTCGTGATACTCAGCGTCACGGTCGCGCGGTCGCCATCGACCTTCGTTCCAATGACTTGAATCCGTTGGCTGCCGCCCGCCACCGGCGGTCTCCCCGGGATCGATTGCGGACCACCCGGCGCATTCCGGCGATCGATCTCCTGGACGACACGCGTGGTGTAGAACGAGCGCACCTCGGGTTCCGTCCCGGCCCGGTACGCTTGCACGTACGCCAGGACAGTGCCGTCCGGAGTGGCCAGATTGGGCGATGGCGGTGGCTGGCGCTGCACGATGAGGACACTGGCGAAGCCGACGACGACGAGGAACGCCGCGACGAGCGCCAAGCCGATGACAAAACGGTCTGGTTTAATAGTCTTCTTCCAAGGGACTCGATTCTGACTGGCCCCATTCTAGTCACGGCGTCAAGCTTGGCAGCTGCCTCCGGGAGATTTGGCCCCGGATGTGACATCCGCCGACGTTGCCTGAGCGACACCACGCCGTCGGCCGCAACCACTTAAGACCTTCATCGAACCGGTCCGCGTCACCGGCGCAGGCAGCGATCTACCCCGAACGTACGTCCACCATGCCAAAAAGCCTCCCGGCGACGTCTTCGCCCAATTCGCCGAGCGCGCTCGCCCGCGACTTAGGTCGATGCGTCCGAGGGTTCGATTTGGGATATTCACGAGGTGCTTTGGATCCGAGGCAGGCTCAGGCCGCGGCTCCGCCTCCGGCATGCCATCGTCCAAGGTAATCGTCGATCGCCTGCCGCATCCGGTGCGCCGCTTGCCCGATCGTCCCGACCCGGTCGCGCAGCGGGACGGGCAGACGTGGATCTCGCTCCAGCTGCTCGGCACGACCCAGGATAACGGTGAGTGGCGTACGGAGATCGTGCGCGATAGCGGCACGGAACAGATTTCGGCGTAGCTGCTCGGACTCTTGGACTTCGTGTCGGATGAGCACCCGCTGGCTGGCGACCTTTAGAGCGAGGTAACAGATGACCACTAGCGCGATGAAGCTAAGCGGCCAAACGACGAATTCGGGTCGTAAGACGACTATACTGAAAAGTTCAAGGAAAATGACGACGGTCGAGACCGTTATGACGAGCAGCACCGATTCGGTGAATGAGGCGAGCAACACCGCTATGGCGTAAAGAATCGGCATGTTGTGGTTTGGTAGGACCTTGAGATCGAGGTAAGATGTCGCGGCAATACACATGACGATTAAGGCGACCAGAAGACGGCCTCGCATCAGGACCTCTCTCGTCC
>CAZBQK010000045.1:6310-9417 GCA_964493975.1 uncultured Dehalococcoidales bacterium
CATCAAGGGGAGGTAACGACGTGGCCCCTCGATTTGTCTCGCGCGGGTTCCAGGGTCGGCGGCGACCAGCGGCAAGGCCGCTCCCGCCGGGCCAATATCTCACACCCGACTTCCCGGTGCTCTCGGCTGGACCTACACCACGGACACCACTCGACCAGTGGTCCTTTAGCATCGAAGGGCTGGTGGCCGAGCCGAAGCGGTGGGCCTGGACCGAGTTCCTGCAGCTTCCGGCTCAAGACTACGTTGCCGATATTCACTGCGTGACAAAGTGGAGCAAGCTCGATACCCACTGGGAGGGCGTTAGTCTGGATCTGCTCTTCGAGCAAGTCGGGGTCGATCCCCGGGCAAGGTACCTTACTGCCTTCTGTGACGGCGGTTACACGACGAATCTTTCTCTTGCCGACGTGCTCGGCGGTCAGGCGTTCGTCGCGTACCGGTACGAGGGTCAGCCGCTCGCCCCCGAACACGGCGGGCCAGCCCGTCTAGTCGTGCCGCACCTCTATTTCTGGAAAAGCGCAAAGTGGATCCGTGGCATTCGTCTCACCGAAGTCGACTCGCCTGGATTCTGGGAGTCGCTCGGCTACCATAACCGCGGCGACCCGTGGAAGGAGGAAAGGTACAGTGGCGACTGATTGGTGGTCAGCCGTGTCGGCACGTTTGCCTTCCTTCGTCGGTCAACGTCGCCTCGGCCCCCAACTGGACGGCCCCATCACCTGGCAAATCGCGACGGTCAAGGCGATCAAGCCGGAGACGCCGCGCGTCAAGACGTTCACGCTTACTCTCCCGAGCTGGACTGCCCATCGCCCGGGGCAGCACTACGACGTGCGGCTCACTGCACCGGACGGCTATCGGGCCGAAAGGAGTTATTCCATTGCCTCGGAGCCGGAGCGCCTCGGCGAAATCGATCTCACCGTTGAACACATCAAGGATGGCGAGGTCTCGTCATACATGTTCGACGTCCTGGTTCCGGGCGACCTGATCGAGGTCCGGGGGCCGATTGGCGGCTTCTTCGTGTGGGACATAAACCTGGGCGGTCCGCTCCTGTTAATCGCTGGAGGCTCGGGCATCGTGCCCCTGATGGCGATGCTTCGCCACCGGCGCGCGAAGCACTCCCCCGTGCCCGTCCGTCTGTTGTATAGCTCGCGCGCTCCCGAAGACGTCATATATGCCGACGAGCTGAACCAGCTGAGCCATGCTGATGAGGGGCCGGAGGTGATCTACACCTTCACCCGAGTGCAGCCGCCGGGCTGGCGTGGCTATGCGCGGCGGATCGATCGCATGATGCTCGGCGAGGTAGCTTGGCCGGCGAGTGAGATGCCTCTCACCTACGTCTGCGGGCCGACCCTCTTCGTGGAAACCGCGGCAAACGGCTTGCTTGAGCTGGGTGTCGCGCCGGACCGGATCCGACCAGAGCGGTTCGGACCAACCGGCAACCCGTCGTAGAGAGGAGTCCAACGTGGAAGATACGCAGGCTGAGATGGATCGCGCGCTCGTCCTGGACGGCAACGCGGTGGCGGGCTTGCTCGACGACATCTTCGGCGTCGACATGACGTGTAGCCCGACCGCCTGCGTTCAGTGCGGCCGCGAGGCTGAGCTGGGCGCCCTCTTGGCTTTCACCCAGGCGCCCGGCGTGGTTCTGCGTTGCGCGACCTGCGCGCACCTGATGATTCGGATTGTCCAGACTCCCAACGCGGTCTATCTGGATGCTCGGGGGACGATGTACTTACGCCTGGCGCGCCATCTCTCTTGAGATTTCGGCGAAGCAATCAAGAGGCCGCCACGTGCCAGGGGTGCCACGCCTGCTGCTCCACCTGGACGGGCCCCACTTCAGACAGGACGTCCCAGCGTGTCTGGGTGCCTTCCCGCCAGAAGTGGAGGTCGAGCTTACTTCCACCAACCTTCAGTCCCTGAAGGGTGACGTTGGGCAGCCAATCGGGAAGCTGGGGATCCACGAACAGGCGGTTGCCCGGAGCGTCGGCCTGCAGGCCAAGCATCGCCTGGATAAAGTGAAAGATACTTCCCGCCGCCCAGGCCTGGGGCACGTTCGCCTGGAGATATTGCACCGGGAACGTACCCGGCGCCCGTTGGATTCCCGCGTACAGCTCCGGTAATCGGTAGCTCACAAAGTGGCTCGCCGCGTCGAGGACGTCGCGGGTGACGCGCGCTGCCTCATCGGTAAAGCCGTACCGCCGGAAGCCCAGCGCGATGATGCCGTTGTCGTGGGGCCACACCGAGCCGTTCTGGTACGAAGCGGGGTTGAAGGCGGGATTTTGACTGGACAGAGTACGGATACCCCAGCCGCTCCACATGTCCGGCTCGAAGAACCGCCGGACCACTCGGGCGGCGTGCTCCGGGTGGGCGATGCCACTCCACAAACAATGCCCGGGATTCGATGCGATGGTTCTAATCGGCTTCTTGTCCGGATCCAGGCCGAAGGCGTAAGAGCCGAGGTCCTCGCACCAGAACTGCTCCTCAAACCGGGCCTGCAGGGCGGCGGCTTTCCGACGCAGCTCCGCGGCTCGGTCCGGAGCACCCATGGTGTCGAAAGCCTCCGCCATGCGAAGCCAGGCGTCGAAGACGTAGCCCTGGAGCTCACAGAGTGCCTTTGGCTGTCGTACCTGGCTGCCGTCCGGGTAGACCACGGCATCGGCGGCATCTTTCCAGCTCAAGTTTTCGTAGCCCACGCTGGAGTACGTCTTGTACTCCTGGAAGCCATCGCCGTCGATGTCGCCGTGACAGTCGATCCAATCGAGACAACGCAGGGCGACGTCCCAATGCTCGCGCAGGAGCGATTCGTCGCCAAGCCACTTCCACGCTTCGTGAAGGGTAATTAAGAAGATCGGTGTCGCATCCCAGGTGCCGTAGTACGGGCTGTACGGCAGTCGGTCGAAATGGGTGAGCTCGCCCATCCGAAGCTCGTGCAGGATCTTGCCTGGTTGGGCGTCGCGAAAAGGGTCGACGGCCGTCGCCTGGTACTGGGCGAGCCCGGCCAGCGCGCCCCGGGCGAATCCGGGGTGGACCAGCATGGTTTGCAAGCTGGCGATCAGGCTATCCCGACCAAAGATCGCCACGAACCAGGGAACTCCGGCGGCGGGGAGCCACAGGTC
>CAZBQK010000045.1:9517-21305 GCA_964493975.1 uncultured Dehalococcoidales bacterium
CCCGACCAAAGATCGCCACGAACCAGGGAACTCCGGCGGCGGGGAGCCACAGGTCTGATCGAAGGTCGTACGAGTGAAGACGCAGCCCTTCCAGATCCTCGACCGACTGCCGGTACGCACGATTCAGATCCTCGTTTGAGGACGTGAGCGCCGTCGCCGCGCGCATGCCTCGTTCCATCCGCGGATCCGGCTCCATGACAAGGCAACCGGTCGAATCCGTCGAGGCGACTTGGCCAATATCCAGACCCAGGTCGGTGCAGGAATGCCACGAGGCGCCCGGCGCAAGGGCAACCTCGAAGGTAAGCCGGCCGCTGACGACTCGCGGAGGCGAATCGCTCGTCACGATGCGGTGGGTCAGAACCCTCCGGAAGTCTCGATTCGTATAGGACATCCGTAGCTCCCGCCGCGCCATGTCCCACGCCGAGTCGATGTGCCCCCGATAAGTGTACCGGTGTGACTTCACTTCGAAGAGATCCGCAAAATCCGAGTCGAGCAAAATCTCGTGGTTGAAGCTGATCGGGACCAGTCCGTAGTTCGTAATGTCGTGGTCTTCGTGGATGCCATAGCGACCCGCTGCCCGCGTGATCGTCAGGATCAGGGTATTGGCTGGAATATCCCCCTGCTCGGTGGGCAGAGATAGATTGGTGAGGTAGATGCGGGCGGCGTTGGAGGCAATGGCGCTGGACGTCAGCCGCTGCCAGGACTGACCATTCGAAGTGACTTCGTATCGGCTGACGAAGCGGGTGTCGCCACAGAACACTCCCTGCTCGCTTTGGGAGTGGATCTCTCCGTCTAAATCGCTCACCATGAAGGTGAGATCCTCGTGGATCGTGAGGACGGGTGGACCAACCGTCAGCCTGACGGGCATGATGACGGCCTCAGCGGCAACTCTTGGGCGACAATGCCGCAAATCGTGAGCCAAGCCTTGGCCACCGGTGGGTCTACCGTCACAAATCCGGGTATGGTCCGCCGGCTCGGGTCACCAGCAGATGGTAAGTTGTCGCGGGTAGAGGGAGAGAACCTCGAGGCCACTCGCCGTGACGAGAAAGTTGTCCTCGATCCGGAGGCCGCCCACACCCGGTAGATACACGCCCGGCTCAACGGCGATCACCATGCCTTCTTCCAGGAGCATGTCGTCGCCGGGGATGATGAAGGGTCGCTCGAGATGCTCCAGTCCGATTCCGTGACCGCCGTGGACGATCAGCGCGCCGCACCCTGCCGCGATGATTGGCTCCTGGAGCGCGTTGGCGACCGCGCTGGCCTGCACGCCCGGTTTCGCCATTTTCTCCGCTGCTTCCAGTCCGCGCACGAGTGCGTCGTGGACCCGCTGCTGCTCGGCCGTCGGATTCCCGACGGAAAACGTCCGAGTGGTATCGCCTTTGTAGTGACGGATCACCGGGTTGATGTCGACGATCAAGAGATCGCCAGGCTCGAGGCGACGGGAGGTGGCGCCGGCCGCGAGGAGCATCGTCCGCGGTCCGGAGATGAAAGCGCAATTCGGACCGGTCATGTCGATTGGCGCGCCGGACGCCTTCTGCATCGCGTCGACCATCTCGTTATGGACGTAGAACTCGGACTTGCCCGCCTCGACGACCGACGCCGCCGCCGCGAAGCCGACGTCGTTGCAGTGGACCGCTGCCCGAATCAAGGCAATCTCGTCGGCGTCCTTGATCCGGCGCATCGCCGCCACGTGCTCGTCGAGCGCGACAACGGTGGCAATACCGGCGATCGCGGCGTAGTGGTGGGCGCTCACATCCCCGGTCTCGACACCTATTCGCTGGCCGTTCAAGCCGGCCTGCTCGATCGCCGACACCAGGGCCTCGGCGCTCAAAACGTCGACGTCAGCCACCCGATCGACGGTCCCGCCAGGTGCCCGGTAGCCTACGGCATCCGTGGCCGAGGTCGCTGCCTTCTGAATCCCCTCGGCGCTCCCCGGTGCGACGAGCACCACCCGGCCCGACCCGATCACCGCGAAACTCGGACGGTCGAGGTTGCCTGGAAACCCGGTGAGGTAGAGAACGTTAGCCGGCCGCCGGATGACGGCGCCGGCCAGATCCAGGCTCGCGAGATGCGCGCGAAAGCGCGCGAGACGGTCGGCAGACATTAGGCGGCCTCCAAATGAATATGTTCGACGGTTCGGGGTCGGTGCTAGGTGCTGGGGGACGGGGAAGGACGCCCCTCACCCTCGCCCTCTCCCGTGGGGAGAGGGATTGGCTATCCTGCTTCCCAACACCTAACACCCGCTATCCGGTCCGATGCCCCGGATCGATCCCCCGGATCAGGTCGCGAACGAGGGTCATCCTTGGGACTGGGACGCCAACTTTCTGGGCCCGGTCGACGACGTCGGCAAAGATCTGATCCACCTCCATCGGTCGCCCGGCCAGAAGGTCCTGGGCCATCGACGAGTAACTCTCGACGACGCCGGGCTGTGGCGGGCTGGCGCGGGACGCAAAAAGAGCGAGTACGTCGTCTTCCGGCAGGTCAAGGTAGGTTCGGATACTGAAGCCGGCGAAGTCGCCAATCGTCACCCCAAGCGCTTTTGCAACGGCCCCGGTCTCGCGGATCAGCGACAGGTACGCGCGCACGAGATGCGGGCTGCGTCCCATTCCGGGCGAGCTCGTCCGAGCGAGGACGGTCACCCCAAACACGCCGACGGCGTTGCACTCTTTCGACCAGATGACGCTCCGGATGTCTGTCGCCGCTTCGCTCGGGATTTCCGCCTGCCGCAGCAAAGCGACGGCGGCGTCCACCCGAGGCGACGTTCCCCCACCTAACTCTCCGAGGTAGGTCATCCCCCGGGCGGCGACGCGAACTCCCCCGTCGGCTTCGCGTTGAGCGCCTAGGATCGTAACTCCTCCGACAACTCGATCGACGCCGAACGCGGCGGCTAGGAGATCGTCTTTGACGACGCCATTTTGGACGCCGGCGACCCACGACGACCGATCGTCCTCCAAAGGCCAGGCCTCGCGGACCATCGCGATGGCACTCGGTAAATCGTGGCCCTTGGTCATGAAGATTATTCCGGTCGACCGAGGAAGGTCGCGGGCATTAGCGGTCACTCCGACGACGCCGGCCGGCGCCGGTGCCGGAGCAACCGCGACGTCACGTCCAACCACCCCGCGAAGCTGAATTTTCCCCGCGTCGAGCAGTCGCGCGACGCTCCGGGACGTTCCCAATAGAGTCACCGTTTGACCACTCAGAGCAAGCAGTCCCGCGAACGACTGGCCAAGCGATCCGGCTCCGACGATTGAAAGAGTTAAGGTGGGTCCACTGGAATTCATTGAGTCCTCTGTATAGTGCGAGAATCCTGTCGCGCACGCGGTCGTGCATACTGCTGACGGACCTTAAATTTTGTCATCCTGAGCCGCAGCGAAGGATCGGCTTGAACGAGGTTGTCCGTTGGGTCGGTCGCCAATTGCCGTTTCAGGGCGCTGACCCGCTTGGACGAGCTGGCACCGCTAATTCATCGAGAACCGTCGATGGGTCGACGATTAAAGCGGACAAGTCATCCCAGTTCGGATTCAACGTCTCGATCAGAGCCACTTTCTTCCGCCGGACCCACCCTTTGATTTGTTTCTCGCGTGCTATCGCGTCGCGGATGTCACCAGTCGATTCATAATACACGAGGTCGGTTAAGCCATACTTTGACGTAAATCCCGGGACGAGATGCTTCTTGTGCTCTGTCACTCGGCGAGCGAGGTCGTTTGTGACGCCGGCGTAAATCGTCCGTGCCTCATTTGACATTATGTAGACAAAGTAGTTCCGCAAACGGAAGTGTCCTCAGCTAAACTGGCGGAACCTGCGAAGCCCCCACGCCCAACCACCGATGCCAATATCGATGAGCAGTCAAAATAGCAACCGATCCTTCGCTCTGCTCAGGATGACATTTCGTGGCCGACAATCAATATCAACCATAGCCATTCATGTGCCGTACCTCTAGCTCTCCGGATCTCCTCGGTGAACCCGGTTTATCCGTCGGTCCCTACTCGGTCAACAAGTCCCGGATCGCGGCTGCCACGGCGTTGCTGTCGGGGATGACCGCCTTTTCGAGCGTGGGACTGAAAGGGATCGGCACGTGGGCACCGTTGAGGCGACGGACAGGCGCATCGAGGTCGTCGAAGCCATTTTCCATGACCTGCGTCGCGATCTCGGCGCCGATGCCACAGGGGCCGTAGGTCTCGTCGGCCACCAGCAGTCGGCCGGTCTTGTGGACCGATTGAAGAATCGTGGCAAGGTCGAGGGGCGCGATCGTGCGGGGATCGATGACCTCGACCGAGATACCTTCTTTCGCTAGCTGTTCGGCCGCTTCGAGGGCGCGGTTCACCATGATCGCGATGCCAACGACCGTGACGTCGGATCCCTCGCGGGCGATCGCCGCCTCGCCAAAGGGGGTCAGGTACTCTTCCTCGGGCACCGGGCCCTTCGTGTTCAGAAGTCCTCGGTGTTCCATGAAGATAACCGGATCGTCGCAGCGAATGGCCTGCTTCAGCAGACCCTTCACGTCACGCGGCGTCGTCGGTAGCACCACCCGAAAGCCAGGTTGATGGACGAAAAACGGGTAGTAGCTTCCCGAGTGATGGGTCGCTCCACCACCGGCGCCAACGCAGCCACGCAAAACAATCGGCATCTTCAGCCGACCGTCGCTCATATACTGAATCTTCGCGGTTTGATTGAACAGCTCGCCCAGCGCGTCGAGGGCGAAGTCGAAGAACATGTAGTCCACGACCGGCCGGGCACCGACCATCGCCGCGCCAGTGCACATACCAGTAAATCCGCGCTCGGTGATCGGCGTGTCGCGCAGGCGCTCCGGACCATATAAGTCGAAGAGGCCAGTCGTCGTGTTGAAGTTGCCCCCGCGAGCACCAATTCCTTCGCCGACGACGAAGATGGACGAATCCCGCGCCATCTCTTCAGCCAGACCCTCCCGGGCCGCGGCGGTGTAGGTTAGTTCACGCATCGAGTGTGTCCTCCGATGTAGCTTCGGTCCGGAGTTAGTTGGGCACGTTCACCGCAGAGACGCAGAGAGCGCAGAGAGGAATCGATGTAAGGGTTTACCGTTGAGCAGAATCTTCGCGGAGCCAAGGCTTTATCCGGTCGTCCCAACGGTCGTCGACCGGCTAAAGCCTCGACTCCGCGAAGGGGTTGATCAACCCGCAACCCCAACATCAAGCTACTTCCTCGCTCTCTCCCCGGTCCTCTGCGCTCTCTGCGTCTCCGCGGTGAATCGTTCTCCTCGTTCTACGAGCTGTAGATGTTGGTTGCCGCATTCGTGGGATCCGGCCAAGCGCTGTTCTTCGCGAATTCGGTCGCTTCTTCGACGACTTCCTGAACCTTCTCTTCGATGCGATCGAGCTCGTCGGCGGAGGCGATGCGCTCGTCGACGAGCCGGGCGCGAAGCCGCTTAATCGGATCCTTCGCTTTCCACTCGTCGACCTCCTCGCGCGTGCGATAGGTGCCGTCGCGCATGCCTTCGGAATGGGCCCGGGTGCGATAGGTCACGCATTCGAACAGAGTTGGACCTTCGCCCGCCCGGGCACGCCGGACCGCCTCGTCCGCCGCTTCGTACACGCTGATGACGTCATTTCCATCCAGGCGGAAATGCTGGATGCCGTAGGCAATCCCCCGTTCGGCAACGTTCGGGTTGCCGGCAACGGTGACGAATGGGACTTCGGTGGCGTACTGGTTGTTTTCACAAACAAAGATGACCGGTAGCTTCCAGATTTGGGCGAGGTTCAGCCCCTCGTGGAAGGCTCCGTTGTTGGATGCGCCATCGCCAAAGAACGCGACGCTGACCCGGTCCTGCTTCAGAAGTCGGAAGGAATAACCGGCGCCAGTGGCCATCAGGATGCTCGGACCGACGATGCCGCTCGTGCCGAGCATGCCAACCTCCGGCGAGAACAGGTGCATGCTTCCGCCGCGGCCGCGCGAGACGCCGGTTTCCCGTCCGAAAAGCTCGGCGAACAATTCGCGAGGTGGTACTCCCTTTGCCAGGGCGTGGCCGTGGCCCCGGTGGGTGCTGAGGACGACGTCGTCGACGCGGAGGTGGGCGCAGATACCGCTGGCGACCGCCTCTTCGCCGACGTACGTGTGACACGCCCCGAGGACGAGGCCAGCCTGGTGGGACTTGGCGAGTCCCTCCTCGCAACGGCGGATCTCGACCATTTGCTGGAAAAGCTTGAGCAGAACGTCCTTGCTCAGCGTGGTCGTCCGAGTCAGTTCGAGAGCCATTCCTCAGTCCTCCGCTAACGAATGAGCCACAACGTGGGGTGCTCGACGAAGTGCTTCACCCGTTGCAGAAAGCGGGCGGCCGGCGCCCCGTCGACAAGCCGGTGATCGAAGGTTAGGCTGAGCCCCATCATCTTCCGGACGGCGATTGTCTCCGCGTCTTCGTCGACGACCACGGGTCGCGCCACGATCCGACCGACCCCCAGTATCGCACACTCGGGTAGGTTGATTATTGGGGTGAAAGCGTCGATATCAAACATCCCCAGGTTGGTGATTGTAAACGTGCCCCCGCGCAAATCGTCCGGCGAAACCCGACCCGAGCGCGACGAGGCAATTAATCGCGCCGATTCGATCGCGATATCCTGGACTGACTTTCCGCGGACGTCCCGGATGACCGGCACGAGCAAGCCTCGCTCGGCGTCGACGGCGATCCCGACGTTGACCGTCGCGTGTTGGACGATATCGTCGCCTTCAAGGGATGCGTTCAGCGCCGGATGCTCGCCGAGAGCAACGGCGACGAGCTTGGCCAACAGATCGTTGTACGACGGCACCGGAAGCTCCGAACCGGTCAGGTCTTCCTTGATCTGGACCCGGAGGCGCACGAGGTCGGTCGCGTCGGCTTCGGTTGTCAGCGTCACCGGCGCAACGGTATGCGCGCTCGTCGCCAGGCGACCCGCGACGAGCCGCCGCACCCCGGCGAAGGGGATGTGACGGTCCGCCGATGAGCCGACGGTCGTTGAAGGTACGGCAGGAACCGAGGCCGGCTCCGCGGATGACGCTTGACGAGCCGCCGCGACGCGGGCGGCCTCTTCGACGTCCTCTCGGGTGATCCGCTGACCGGCGTGGGTTCGGGCGAGCGCGTCCAGATCGACGCCAGATTCCGCGGCGACACGCCGAACCAGCGGACTAACTCGTGCTCCCGGTGTCGCGTCAGCCGCCGCGGCAAGCGCCGCCGCCGCGCGAACATCGCGTTCGACGATCCGACCGGTGCGACCGCTTCCTTTGAGCGCGGTCCAGTCGACCTGAAGCTCGCTGGCGATCCGGCGGGCGCGCGGGCTGATCGGTGGCTCGACGCCGATTGCCATTGCCGTCGACGGCGTTGAGGAGGGGGGCGACACGGCGTGGTCGTTTCCGGCAGGAAACGCATCGGGGTGAGCTGTATCCGCCGCGGTCAGAGCTGAGCTGGGCCCTGGCGATCCATTGCCAACGGGCGCAGCCTCGCCGGGTCGGACCAAATATCCGAGAACCGTTCCAACCGGAACCTTCTGCCCCGCCGTCGGCGAATTTGTTGGAATCCGGAGGATTCCCTCGTCGAAGGCTTCCACGTCGTCGATTGCCTTATCGCCTTCGATCCGGCAGATGATGTCGCCGACGCGAACCATGTCGCCGTCGTGCTTCACCCACTCGACGAGGCTGCCTTCTTCCATGCTCCAGCCGAGGCGGGGGAGCAACACCTCAGAAGCCATCGTTCCTCCTCGATCAGGTATCGGTCGGCCAAACCTTGCTGCCGCCGGCGTTGAGCGCGAGGCTGCCGCCGTCGACCGGCAGCAGGTGGCCGGTAATCCAAGACGCACCGTCCGACGCCAGAAACACCGCCGCTCGAGCAACGTCCTCCGGCTCGCCGAAGCGATCGAGCGGGATTCCCACGAGCATCCGGTCGCGGGTTTTCTGAGCGCTGAGGTTCGGATCCTTGAAGATGCTCCTCCAGGCGGGCGTTTGGATCTGGGCGGGTTGGATCGCGTTCACTCGGATCTTGTGGGGCGCCCATTCGACGGCTAGCTCGCGGGTAAACTGATTGATCCCGCCCTTGGTCACACTATAGACGAAGTTGCCCCGACCGAGCGCCGAGCTACCGGCGATCGAGCTGATGTTGACGATCGCTCCGCCCTTGCCCCGACGAATCATCCGAATGCCGGCTTCGCGACTCCAGAGAAACGTTCCGTCCAGGTTCGTATGCTCGACGCGCTGCCATTCGGCGAGCGTGAGATCCTCCGGGCGCTTCCGACTGCCAATGCCGACGTTGTTGACGAGGATGTCGACGTAGTCAAAAGCGCGGTCGAACGCGCCTACGGCGGCTAGAATGTCGTCCGGGTTCGCATTGTCGCATCGACAGTAGGCGGCGCGTCGTCCTAGCGTCTCGATTTCGCGAACGGTTTGTTCCGCGCCCGGAACGTCGATGTCGGTCACGAAGACGTCGGCTCCGGCTTTCGCCAGCTCCACCGCGATGGCGTGGCCGTTGCCGCCGTTCGCGCCGCCACCGGTCACGATTGCGACGCGGCTGGTCAGGTCTAACCAGTCAATACTCACGATTCTTGAACTCCCATTTGGCCTTGCCCAGTATCGATAGTTGGCGAGGACGTGACGGTGCGATGCAGGCAGGTTATCGGTCGAAGCAGCCTTAGCAATTTATCGGACCGATGGACATTGCTACCCCTTGACCGCTCCGGCCGTGATGCCAACCACCAGTCGTCGCTGCGCGATCAGATAAAAGATCGTCGGTGGGAGAGCATACACGAAGCCCGCCGCCATGACCCGCGTCACGAGAGGCCCGGAAAACCCGAGGAAGGATGCCAGTCCCAGCGACGCGGGCCGAATGTCCTCGTTCGTGATCATCGTCGAGGCAAACAGATACTCATTCCAGCCGTAAAAGAACGCCGAAACGCTCACGGCAACCATAGCCGACGTCGAAAGGGGCAGGATGATCCGGAACAGCACGCCAAGGTCGTTACAGCCGTCGACGAGTGCCGCCTCGCGAACTTCCAACGGCACGCTGTCAAACATTGCTTTCAGGATCCAAGCGCCGACTGGGATGACAAAGGCGGCGTCGACAACGGATAGCGCGGGGAGGTTCTCGGTGATCTTGAGCTGACGATAAATGGTGTAGATCGGGATCACGATCATTGCTTCCGGCATCATCTGAGTGAAGAACAGGAAGAAACCGAAGGCCGTCCGTCCCACCCAGCTCAAGCACGAGAGGGCGTACGCTGCCAGTGTCGAGAAGATGAGCACAATGACGGTGACCAGCAGCCCCACTTCGAGCGAGTGAAAAAGCCACTGAGCCAGCGGAAATTCCGTAAACACGGCGATGTAGGGCAGCCAGTTCCAGGCGTGCGGGAAAAGACCCGGGGGAAAATCACCGTTCTCTTCCAACGCGCGCGCCGACGTGGCGAACATCCAGTAGAGCGGAAAGAGAGTCAACACGACGACGGCAGTTATGATCGTGTAGAAGGCCCCTCTTTCGAGAGCATTCCCCAGGGATTTGCGCCGCTGCGAATCGCGGACCACCACATCGCGGACGGCCATCTTATACTCCGTCCGCCAGGCGGCGCCGCTCGCTGATTTGAAACGCAATCGCCAGGATCATCGCCACGATCAGCCCGGCCGTTCCCATCGTTTGGCCATACGAGTAGTCAAAGAACTTGAATGCCGTCTTGAAGATGTGGACGACCAACGTTTCGGTCGCCAGGTCCGGGCCACCTCCCGTGAACAGGAAGCTTAGCGAGAACCCCTTGATCGCGAAAATCAGAGCCAGGATCGTGCAGACGAGGAAGGTTGGCGTGATGACCGGTAGGGTAATGTAGCGGAACTGATGGAAGGTGTTCGCGCCGTCAACCCGCGCCGCTTCGTAAAGCGACTCCGGTATGTTTCCGAGGGACGCGAGAAAGACGAGTGCGTAGAACGGGTAGGCTTTCCAGCAGGAGATTCCGATCAGGGCCAACCGCGCCAGGGTTGGATCGCCGAAGAACTGAACCCCCTCGGTAATTCCTGGGATGAGCCGGACTATCACCTGGACGATGCCGGTGACCGGATTGAGCATCCAGCTTACCGTGAGAAGCGCTGGGAGGTCTGGGACCGCCCACGGTAGCATCACCAGGAGGCGCACGACCGCCTGGCCTCGAAACGGCTTTTGAAGCAGCACCGCGACGAACAAGCCAGTGACCAGCGCCGCTCCGACCGAGCCAAGGGTTAGAACGACCGTGGCGTAGGCGACGTCGGCCATTTTGTAATCGCTGAAGAGACGAACGTAGTTAGCCAGGCCGACGAAGCGGGGAGGCCGACCCGCTAGCTCGGTGAAGGTCAGGCTCGTCGCGATTCCATTTAGAATCGGGTAAACGACGAGAATGCACTCGTAGACCACGACCGGCAGAATGACCAGATAGGGGAAGGCGGTCTTAAAGAACCTTGCTCGGGTGAGACGCCGTTTCTGATAGTAGGTCGCGGGAACACTCTGGTCGACTGATCGTGACGAAATCACCTGTCCCTCCGTCGTCACCGAATAGGTTCCCCAGGCGGGACAGTATCCCGTCAAGTGGTGGTGACCCTCGCGGCGAAGCCAAGTCGCGCAAGCCGTGGCCGGTCCCGTTTTTCGCGAGCGTCGAAGAGCTAATCGTCGGCGGCAGCGCGTTATGTGCCATGGGCGGGGCGTCGCACGGCAAGCGCGACGCCCCGCCCATCGACTACTGCTGGATGCGGGTCGCCAGGTCTTTGAGATCCTTGTCCATGTTCGCGATTGCCGTGTCGAGCGGCACGCCGCGCAACAGGACGCTTTCGAACTGCTGGACCACGATCTGGCCAAACTCATCGTTGTTGTTGAGGAAGCCACCAAGGAGGCTGGCGTCGACGACGTAGGACTGCAACATCGTCTGGTAGCCCTGTGCCTGAGGCGTGTTGGTCAGGTAGTCGTTCCAGTTCTTGATGACGTCGTCGGTCACGCCTGGCGTGTCCTTGGTAATCGGGTACTGCGGGATGAAGTCATAGCAGTCGATGGTGAACTGAACGTACGCCGGCGGCGCGAACAGCATGTGGAAGAAGTCTCGGCCCGCGTCGGGGTACTTCGACTTCGCGCTGATGTGCATCGGGTGCTGTCGGGCGATCGATTTCAAGCTCGCCCAGGGAACCGGGGCGCTTCGCAAATCCTTGAACAGCGCCGGGGCCGTCACTTTCGCGCCACCAATAATCGGCGACTGGACGATCGTCTGGGTGATCTTTCCAGCGTAGAACAGGTTGGCCTGGTCAGCTTGATTCATGCCATGGGGCATTGCCTTGTCGTAGAGATCCTTGGCGAGCTGGAGGCCTTTGCGAACCGGATCAGACGTGACCAATGGCTTGGTGCCATCGGCCCAGGTGCCACCGTAGGGCAACGCGAACTCCTTGAGGCGGAGCCAGGAGTCGCCGACTTCGGACAGCAGAACCGGGTTCCAGAAGCCAAACTGATTCTTCGCTCGGTCGGTGAGCGCCACGTTAAGGGCGAGGAACTCCTCGGGAGTCGTCGCAATTTTCAGGTTCTTCGCCGCGAGGTGGGTTTGATTGTAGAAAGGACCAAGACCGACGGTCACCGTGTCGAGACCGTAGATCTTGCCTTTATAGGAGACCCAGTCCTTGACGCCCGGGCGGATCAGCGGCGTCAGCTTTAGATCGTCGGTGATTCTGTCGAGCGCGACGAACGCACCGCCCGCCGTAAGCCGGGTGGTCAGCTCGGGGAAGGTCGGCAGCATGTCCGCGTCGATGCCGCCCGAGGCCAGCTGGCGCAGCGTGGTCGCGCTGTAGTCGCCGAAGTTGACCT
>CAZBQK010000046.1:0-18023 GCA_964493975.1 uncultured Dehalococcoidales bacterium
CCCCCAGCCCCTTCCCTTCGAGGGAAGGGGAGCCGCGAGACAGGATTGTCCAGGCCGCGCGGCCAATTGCCCCCATCGTCATTCCCCCTTCCCTCGAAGGGAAGGGGGCGAGGGGGTTAGGTCCGGCTCCGGACGTCGCATCGGTCGCTTCTCCTCACACGTTCAGCCATCGCAGTCAGTCGAACGGGCCTGATTTTAGCATCCGTTGCCAAGTTAGGGACTTTTCTAACTCCTGCTCCACTTGTTCTTCATACGAGGAATCTATTCTTACTACTGAGCGGCACAGACAGAGTGTTGCCGGAGGACAGGACGATGACCGATGACATTCACCCAACGGTTGGCGACCTCAACCAACCCATAAGCTCGCCCGCGCGGGCAGCCTCGCCACCCAAACGGAGTGGAAACAAAAAGATCTCCGGAAGCTTAATCGCATGGAGTGCCGCGACGATTCTCGCGGTGTACTCGGCCGGGTACGTTGGATCCCAACCCGCTGCCGCCCAGGTAGCAACGCAGACTAGCTCCGCGACAGCCGTTCGTCAGAATACGAGCGCTCTGACCAGCGCGTCGACGGCCGGGCCGGTCGCCGCCACAATAGGTTACAAAGACGGGACGTTTACCGGGCAAGGAACCAGCCGGCACGGCAATATTCAGGTGCAGGTCGTGGTTCAAAGTGGAAAAATCGTGTCGACGACAATCACCGGATCGACGACCCGCTACCCAACGTCAGCTATCGCCTCCTTGCCGGGTGCAGTCGTATCCCAGCAGAGTCCGAATGTCGATCTGGTCTCCGGGGCAACCGATAGCTCGAGCGCCTTCGTCCAGGCGGTGACCAACGCATTAGCGCAGGCGGCCTGACGCCGGACTCATCCGGCGGATTTACGAGTTCGTCAGCAATTGGGAGGTATCTACTATGGCAACGATCGTCCCCGCGCGCCAACCTTTGACCCGGGTTGTGCCTCGATTTTTTCGCTCGCCGAAGGGAATCTTATTACTCGTCCTCGGGTTGATGGCCGGTCTAGCGACGACCGCCGCCGGAATCACGCATGTCGGACCAAATATCCTCATTGCGATGGCTGCCGCGGCATTCACCGATCTGGCCTTGATGACCGTGATCCGCGGCGAACGGTCGTTCCCGAGCGGCGCTCTCCTAACGGGCTTGATCGTCGCGATGGTCCTGAGCGAGGCATCGCCACTATACGCGACCGCCCTCACCGCCTCGGTCGCCATTGGAAGCAAGTATGCCTTCCGAACTCGCTGGTCGAATGTCTTTAATCCGGCCGCCCTCTCGCTCGTCGTCGCCTATTTCCTGTTTGGCAGCGGCGAGAGTTGGTGGGGCGCGTTTCCGGACCTACCAGTTCCGGCAATACTCCTTCTCGTGGCGGCCGGTCTCTTCATCGCGGATCGGGTCAACAAGATTCCGATGGTGCTCGTGTTTCTTGGCGCCTTCTTCGGACTCGCCACCGTGACCGTCTTCGCCGGCGATCCGGCCCGAGTGCAGGAGCTATTTCGAGCTCCCGACGTGAATGCGATTCTGTTTTTCAGCCTGTTTATGCTGGACGATCCGCCAACATCCCCGGTCCGCTACGTCGACCAGATGATGTTCGCCCTCCTCGCGGCGGTGGTGAGCTACGCCGTCTTCACCGTGGTGGGCGCCGTCTACTTTCTGCCAGCCGGTCTGCTGATCGCAAATGGCTGGGAGACCTTGCGTCGAATCGAGGAGCGATCGGGCGCGAAGCCGAGCCAGAGCAAGTCGCTCCGCCAATCGACGCGCAACCTGGCCGCTTAGAATTAGCAGGTCGATCCAAGCCTGAATCGGGAGGCGGTGCCAGCACCGCCTCCCGATTCATTCGCCCCCTCGGCCGGCCTACCCCCTGATGTGTCTCTCCGCTTGTATCCCCTCTTTTAGGTGGCGTGAAATAGGTGGCACGAAAATTGCTGGTAGTTCCTTCGGAGCCGGTGTCACGAGCACAATCCAGGACGTCACCCGACGAACGAGGCGATCCGGACGGCGAAGAAGCCGGCACTCCAGTGGTAGTCGTTGTTCTCGAATCTCAAAATCTAGACAAATGAAAGCCTGATCAGCGTCGGTGTGTCGATGGCACGACCGCTTCGTAACGTCGCCACCGGACGACATGATGGGGAGGGATTCCGATGATGTTGCACTTGTTGCTTCTCGGAGTTCCATTAGGTCTCACCGCTTTGTTCTTTATTCTGGGCGTCGGCCAATAGACTGAAAGGGTGAGTGACGTGGAATCCGAAGGAGTTCTGCGCGGTCCAGTACGAGCTTGGTGGACATCGATCGTCGACGGGCGAGGCGATCAGTCTTTCCCGGTCGATGGTGTTCAGCTGCAGGCGCAGGTCGAGGCAGACCACATGCTCGTGTCCGGCACCGTCCCCTCCGAGCGCGAACGCCCGGAGATCCAGGCGAGGGTTGAGTGCCTGAACCGGAACGGCTTGGTGAAATCCATGATCGACGTCTCGATGGTGCCTGAAGCCGGGGGCAACCCCGAGATGATCGTCCAGACGATCGTCAGCGCCTTCGAAACTGAGGGCCAGGCCCGTTTCGCTGCTGCTTGTCTCCAGAGCCTCAGTCACCTCGACCTCTTCGCCACGAAGTTGGTCGATCCGCGGGTGTCAAAGGAAACAGAGATCGAAGCCGTCCGTCGCTTCTTCACCGATGCATTCTGGCAAGACGTGCGTCAGACGTTAGCCGAAGATCACACCATCCTGATCGTCACCGTTGACGAGCAGGGCGCCTACCAGACTCGAGCAATTCTCGACGAGGACGCTCGGAGTCTACGAACCTTTGTCTTACCGCCCCAACCAATTGCGTGGTGAATCGGTTCGACTTATCCGAGTTGGACGACTGGACGTAGCATGGCGACGACAACCGTGGCGTCGTCTAGTTCGCGTATCTACTGGCCAAAGAATGCCCTTCGCAGGAATTGATGGTTTTGTCCTGCCATCAAGGGCTTTGCATCAAGATCGAAGCGAGTGGATACGTCGTTCGTATGCAATAGGTACTATTAATCCTCCTCGAGATTCATGTCGACTGGACCGACTATCAGAAAACTCCCCCGGCAATTCCCCGTTGTGACGTGTACCGCCGACTTCTTCTGGCGTGCCGCACCACGACATCGACGTTTCCGACGCTCGCGATCGTGAGGCGTTGACGAATCGGGTCAGCTATGTCGTCGACCGCACCATATCCTAACCTCCTTCTGAGGTCGCGGGCATCTCACCGCGCGGAGGGAGAAGTGAATCATCCGCAAGAGGCGGGCCACGGGCCCTTGTTGGTACTACTCTTGCCTTGATAGCGGTAGGGGGTGCGATGGTACCCACTCGTATTTTGATTGTCGATGATGACGAAGCAATCCGCTCGGTGCTGGCCGAAATCTTCAAAGAAGAAGGCTACTGGGTACAGGTCGCCGGGAATGGCCGCCAGGCATTGCAAACCCTGACAGCCGTGCCGTTCGACGTCCTGCTCACCGATATCTCCATGCCAGTCATGGACGGACGGGAGCTCGCCCGCGCCCTCCGAGAACGGGCGATCTCTGTTCCCCTGGTCGCAATGACGGCGTCGCGCAACATCGTTAAGACCGCGCGCGAGATGAGGGCTGCTGCCTACATCGAAAAGCCGTTCGACGTCGATGCCCTCCTGTCGACAATCGATCAGGTCGTCCACCGAGACTAGCGCCTCGACCGGCAGTCCCTGGCGCTCGCGATTGACATCCCCTAGCAAAACGTCACCTTTCAACAAACGTTCGAAGCATAGACCGACCGACGTAACTCGAAATGGGTGTGGCACACATTCTGCTCTTACTCTTCTCGGAACCAACGTCGCAGATGCGACAAGCACTTGAAAGGAGTACTAGGAAATGCCGATTATTCTCTGGATCCTGGGCGTCCCGATTGGCCTAATTATCCTTCTGATGCTGGTCGGGCTCGTCCACTTCTAGGCCCCCGGCGATGTTGCCGCCGCGCTGCGGGCAGCAATGTCGCTTCCCGAAAGCTTGTTCGTGAACTTAATCTCAGGAATCACAAAGGAGGCGTCAGATCATGACCGACAAGCAAGTAACCGGGACCGCCCGCGAGGTCAAAGGCAAGGTGGAAAAGGAAGTCGGGAAGGCTACCGGTAACGAGCGAACTCAGGCGCACGGCGCGGCCGAGGAATTCAAAGGCAAGGTGGAAAAGAAGGTTGGCCGAGCTCAAGACAAGGCCGAGGCCGTCAAGGATGACGTGAAAGCGAAAGTCCACCGCGCCACTAACTGACCGATTGGGATCGGACACCAGCTGAATTCGGCCGATCCCGGGTTAATTCTTCACCTTATCACGACAAACAAAGAACGAACGACTGTCGCCGGCGCGCTTAGCGCGAGGCCGGTTTGTGACGTCGTCAAAGGAAGGGAAAATCATGGCTCTAGATCCGGGTGGTTTGATTGCCTGGATTATCGTTGGGGCAATCGCTGGATGGCTCGCCGGACAGGTGATGTCTGGCGGAGGCTACGGTTTGTTGACCGACATCGTGGTCGGCTTGATTGGCGCCCTTATCGGTGGATTCCTCTTCTCGATTCTCCTGCCGGGCTCGTCGGCGGGACTCATTGGGAGCATCATCGTCGCCTTCATTGGCGCGGTTATCCTCATCGCCATCGTGCGGGCGCTTAGTCCGGGGCGACGATCCAGTCTCTAGTTGCAACAACGCCGCACTGAAAGGACGTTAACTATGTCAGATATTCAAATCAATTCCTCACCGGGTTCGACCGATAGCGGCGGAGGCGCCGCGGCCGGTGTGATTGTCGGAGTGATTCTGGCGATCGTGCTGATTATCGGCCTCGTGTGGTACTTCGGTTCTCCTCATACCGTGACGACCACCACCTCACCTGCTCAGTCGGGTCCGACAATCAACGTCAACAACCCTCCGAGCCAACCTGCTTCTGGCAGCTCCAGCTCGACGAGCTCTAGCACCACTGGCCAACAGCCCAGCACCGCGGGAAGCGTTCCAACCACGGCTCCAAACTCTACCTCGGGACAACCCGCTAACTCTGGTACTACGTCCACTCAAGCAACCGCTACACCCGCCCACTAACGGGCTGTCGCTCCGTGCCACGGATCCCCTGGCCAGGGGATCCGTGGCACGGAGTTTCTTCTCACCGATCAAAGACACATCACTACTCTCAACTATTACCCACCCGTGTCACTACGAATAGGTGGCACGGGACTTGCTTTTACTCTTCTCCGACCTACCGTCATCCCAAAGACTATTCTCGCGATCATCACGCGGTGGTCCGTAGCTAGTGAGGATCCGACCTTATGTGGAGATACAATGGTAAACGACGAGCCTGGACGATTATTGCGAGAGCAAAGGAAGGCGTGGTGGACCTCCGTGCTCGCCGGTCAGGTTGACCAGACATATCCCGGTCCCCGGGCCCACATAACGCCGCGCTTTGAAGAGTCAACACTGGTTATTTCCGGAACGGTACCCTCGGAGCAGGAGCGCCAGGAGATTCTCGCAGATCTAGAGCAGCTTGTCGGCCATGGTATTACTGCTTATCAATGTGATCTAGAGGTAGTTTCCGAATCGGACGAGGAACCCGGCCTGCTGGCGCAGACTCTCGTCGGAACTTTCGACAACGAGGATCAGGCGCGGTTCGCGGCGAGCGTTCTCGAGAGTCGGGGACAGATTGACGCGAACGTCCTGCAAATTCTCTCGCCTGGACCATCAGGGATCCCGGATAACTCGGTGAAGGGGTTGCGGACGCTCCTCACCGAAGAACACTTGAAAGATATCGAGGTGGCCTTGTCCGAGAATCATGCCATCCTGGTCCTCACCGTCGACGAGACCCAGGCCTTTCAGGCGCGCGAGATTCTCGACGAGGAAACGCGCAGCCTCAGTACCGTGGTCTTACCGCCAATTCCACTCTCCGTCGCTCGGAAAGCCCTGGCGATGCTGGGCAAGGCGACGACACTTCCTGCCCAAAAGGCCGACCCGGAGACGCTTCCCGAGGCGGTGACGCGATGAGTGTTGACGTCCCATCGCCAGCCCCTAAGGGGCCGTCCGATAGCGCGGCAGATGCCGGGGCGCAAGAGGTTATCGCCGAGCGCCAGAAACTAGGCTTTGCCGACATCATCCGAGTCGTCGGCCCTGGCCTCATTACTGGGAATGCCGACAACGATCCCGCCGGAATCACGACGTACTCCGTCGTGGGGGCGCAGAATGGCTACTCCCAGAACTGGCTGCTACTACTCTCCGCCCCGCTGCTCATCGTCGTACAGCAAATGTCGGCAAAGATTGGCAACGTCACAAAGACCGATTTCGCGTCGGCAATCCGAACTCACTACGGCGTACGGGTCGCAACCGTTGCCGTGGTCGCGGTCGTCATTGCCAACCTGCTCACGTTGAGCGCGGACCTCGAGATGCTTGCCGCCGTGACCGGTCTGGTCACGGGCGTCAAGTTCATTTATTTTGTCGTCCCCTTTGCCGCACTAATGGTATATGTGTCGATCTTTGTCGATTACGCCCTGTTTGCCCGATATCTTCTGTGGCTCGGCGCCATTTCCGTCGCCTATATCGGATCGGCAATTCTAGCCCAGCCAAGCTGGTTCGACGCCCTGACGGCAACGCTCATACCACACGTCGAAGCCAGTCCGGACTACTGGCTTGGCGCGGTGGGTCTGTTAGGTACGACGATTACCCCTTATCTGTTTTTCTGGCAAACCAGCGGGGAAATCGAAGAACGGCGCGGCGTCCAGAGCATGACCCGCACAGGACTGGACATAACTATTGGAATGATCTGGTCCAGCGTGGTCGCCTTTTTCATCATCGTCACCACCGGCGCGGTGCTGTACACCCATCAGGCGAGCATCTCGACCGCGGCAGATGCGGCAAAGGCCCTCGAGCCTCTCGCCGGGCCCTACGCCAAATACCTGTTCGCGGCGGGGATCATCGGAGCGGGCTTGCTCGCCGTTCCAGTCCTGGCCGCGTCGACCGCTTACTCGGTTGCCGGTCTCCTTGGATGGCGTCGAAGCTTAGCTCGTGAGGCCCGAAACGCCCCCGAGTTCTATCTAGTTCTGGGGATTGCTTTTCTGATTGGCGTCGAATTTGCCATCGCCGATCTGGATCCGATTAAGATGCTTTTCTATTCGCAAGTGCTCGCCGGACTCATCGCCCCGATCCTGGTCGTGCTCCTGGTGCGGCTTACCTCCAGTCGCAAGGTCATGGGAGACTTCGCCAATAGCACACTAGTAACCGGGGTTGGTTGGCTTGCCGTTGCCGTCCTCGTCTGCGCCGATCTCGCGCTCGTGTTTTCTCTTGTCACGAATCGCGGATCAGCTTAGAAAGCAAATCGAGTCTAGACCTGATCTGATGGGTCGGACAGGGCGCGATCGGGTTCGAGGGGTAACCGAACAGTAAAGGTCGACCCCTGGTCCAATTCGCTGACGACGTCAATCGTCCCGCCGTGCTGCCGGATCATCGTCCGGACTCCGGCTAAACCAAGCCCCATTCCTTCAACGTGGACTGGGACGTTACGTCCCCGCCGAAACGGTTCAAAAATGTACGGCAGATCCTCTGGGGGGATCCCGACGCCCTGATCCTGGATTCGAAGAATAGCCCAAGAACTATTGTCGTCGGCCGGGCGATCAATCATAACGACAATAGTGCCACCCTTTGGGCTAAACTTGATCGCATTCGCTAGCAGATTCTCGAGCACCCGCTCGATCCGGGACCCGTCCCAACTTCCGATAAGCTCAGGCGCTGACGTTTCGATCTGGATGTCGTGCCGTTCGGCCATCGGTTGAAAGCTACGAATAACCCGTTTCACGATGGCAACCAGATCGGTCGGCTCTCGTTGGAGATCGAGTGCCCGGTCCGGGTGGACCTGACCAAAGGCGACCAGGTCGTTCAATACGGCCAGCGTCCGGTTGACGCCACTCGCGATGTCGGCGAGACTCTCTCCGAGCTGGTCCGGATTGAGCTGGGCCGATCGACTGAGCTGACGCTGCAGCAGCTGGGTTCGGGCCTTAATCGCCGTCAGGGGGTTCTTAAGATCGTGGGATAATAGCGCCAGGAACTGGTCCTGAACCCGAACCGCCGCCTCGGCTTCGGCGCGCAGCCGGGCTTGCTCTTGATATAGCTCCGTCGAGCCGATCGCCGCTCCGGCGAGATTAGCCAGGGCCGTTGCCACGTGAACCTCACGTTCCGTGAAGCGATGAGGCTGCCGATAGTAGAAGGCGAGAGTACCGGCGATCAGGTTGTGAATTCGTAGTGGAACCACCAGCAGAGCCTCGGTGCCATGGAGGCGATGAACCTCCCGGTGCCGGGCTATGAGAGGCTCCTCGTCCATATTCTCGACGACGAGCGGCGTCTCGGTCATCGCAGTGGAATGGTTCATGGCTTGGATCGCCGCGACACGATAGGCGTCCGAGAGACCCGCGCTAGCGATGGCCTGCCATTCCCCACTCGCGACCTGACGACGCCAGACCGCGTACGCATCGGCCGCGATGTGCCGCTGGGCCAATTCGAGGATCTGGGTTAACACCAGCTCGCGATCAAGTGATCCCAGCAACAATCCGGACGCCTGGACAATGAGCTGAAGTTGCTCCTCCTCGCGGCGTAAAGCGTCCTCCGCTCGGCGCTGAGCAGTGACGTCGCGGATGATCACTTCAGTGGCCGGCTGCCCCGCGTAGATCGTTGGGACGGCGATTACCTCGACCTCGATCACTTGCCCGTCGAGGCGGACCACTCTCCCGATCAATGGCTCGGTGGCCCTTCCCTCCTCCTGAACCTGGCGAGCCCGGTCTAGCACCTGAGCTTGGTCGTCGACGGGGACGAAGTCCAGGATCGATCGGCCGACCACCTGATCTACCGAGACAGCGCCCACCAGCATGGCCGCAGTTGGATTGGCGTAGACCACCGCGCCATCGGAATAGATGGCAATCGGCACCAAGGAGAAATCGAGGAGGCGACGATAACGCTCGTCGCCAACACGCCGAGCTTCTTCCTGGACGACTGCGTCCGTCATGCTGACTCCCGAATTCTTCGGATACTCGATGCTACCGTCAAAGATTCGAGCTGACCGAAGGCGTCCGCGATTGATTGAAAGGGACTGGGATCAATTAGACGAATGTCGTGAAATGCATATATCACAAAAGCCGGTCATTCGGCTACGTAACCTTGCCAGAACGTTTGTTACGACTCGAGAGAAATATCTCGAGTCCGTCCCAGACTGACGATTACGCTCAATCGTACAACCTGGCACATTTCTTGCTCTCCTCCAAGTGGGGGGCGACAATGTCACACAGACGTATCCTGATCGTCGACGACGACGAGGCGATCCGGTCGGTGCTGGCCGATCTTTTTCGTGATGAAGGCTATACCGTTAAGACAGCCTGCAATGGTCGCCAAGCCCTTGCCGCGGTTGAGCGCAACGTCTACGACGTCCTCCTGACCGATTTAGACATGCCAGATGGCAACGGTCTCGAGCTCGCGCGGGCCCTCCACGGGCAGAATAGCACGATCCCCCTGGTCGTGATGGCAGCCTCGCGGAGTGGCGCCGCGACGTCACGCGAAATGGACGCGGTCGCGTATTTGCAGAAGCCATTCGATATCGAGACGGTCATATCGACGATTGACGCGGTCGTCAGCCCGGAATCGGACGCTCCAGGCGGATAAACGCTTTCCTCTGAAAAAGTTCCAGAGTTCGGGATCGCTCCCAGAGCTTCGTGACGCGATCGCCAAGAGAGGGAGTGGCCGCTAGATTGGGGCGGAGTTATCTGGTTTGCTGCCGGGAATCGACGAGCTTGGTCAGCCCTGGTTTGACGAAGGATGGTTATCCCGCTGGTACCATTTCTCGATCCGAGTCCTCAACCGAGTCCTCAACCGCCGCGGCGACGCCGACCGCTGCACCTTCAAGATTTTCGAGGATGCGAACGAGGAGCATCGCGCATGGTGCTTGGCGCAGCACGTCGTCGGCGACGCTGCCGAAGACCAGGCGTCCAACTCCGCCGCGACCGTACGTTGTCATTGCGATCAGGTCGGCGTCGCAGTTCTCCGCGGCCGCGAGGATCGCCTCAGCCGGCGAGCCCTCCAGGAGCTGATGCACGGCCCGGAGACCTCGGGCGCGCAGACTGTTCCGGACCGTCAAAAGATAGGCAGACATATCGTACCGATTCTGATCGACGATCGGCGTGGGATCGACGATGGAGGAAGGCTCAGGAAATGCAGCCGTGGGGGCCGTGGGCATTGTTTCCGCGAGGATAATCTCAGCCGACTCGGTCACCCCGACCAGTAGCACTTCCGAGCCATAAGACCTTGCCAACGTTTCGACGTAAGGGAGAATCTTCTCCGCGTCCGCCGAGCCGTCGAGGGCGACGACAATCTGTTCGTACATCCCGTTCTCCCGATCGTACACCAAGGGAAAAGCCAACCCTCGGAGTTCAACCAGCCATTTCTCGGGGCGCCGAGCTATCTGGCACGGGGGACTGGTGAATCGTGCTGTCCCACTTCAGAGGTGGTAGCCGACGCGTCGCAACGTGCACTCGACGACGTTGCCGAGCGCCGGGCGCCATTCGACGAATGCGAAAGCGCGGGACCTGGGAATTCAACGAGAGATACGCGGAAGCCAACGCCGCAACGAGATCTTCTCGTGGTACGTTCGACTGGTCAGCGGTCAGGAGGTGCGTCAGATTATCGAGATCATTCGATTTGAGTTCGCTCATTGTGTCTAGCCCTTTCCATTGTTCTTCAGCTTTGTGAGCTGACCCCACCCAAGTCGTTCGACCATTGATTTACCTGGTGAGATAAGCATGACAAGACCAGTCCAGAAGAGATTGGACGTGGGGATGATTGATCTCTCACCGGGCGCGGTCCATTCGTCTTATAGTAGAGCAAGAAGCGTGCCACTCCACATTTGAGGGGGATAAAGGGACACGTTTGTACCCCTACCTCAGGCTGATGGCGCCGCACCAAGCGTGACCTTCAGATCCTGACTCTGGCCGTTGGCCCGCGCCGCCGTCACCGTGACAACATCGCCAGGCTTGCTCTGGTTGAGCACCTTTAGCAAATCGCCCTGCGACGTGACCTTTGTCCCATTAATCGCGGTAATAACGTCGCTCTGCTTCAGACCCGCTTTGGCTGCCGGACCTTGAGGATCGAGGGTCGTCACGATGACTCCAGGGGTGTTCGCGAGGTTGAACCGCCGTGCCAGGGTCGGGGTGTTGTCGTACGCGCCGATACCCATGTAAGCGTAGGTGACTTGCCCACTCTTGATGAGCTGATCGGCGATCGGCTTAGCCGTGTTAATCGCTATGGCGAAGTTAATGGACTGCGCCTGGCCAGCCCCGAGCGTGTTGATCCCAACGACTTGACCGTCAAGATTCACCAACGGCCCGCCCGAGTTGCCCGGGTTGATCGCCGCGTCGGTCTGAATCAGATCGAACAGGAACGCGCCACTCTGGGCAGGACCGCCGCCGGCGCCATTGCCGCTCGTGTCAGCTGGTTCCTGCACCGTGCGCCCCAACGCGCTCACAACACCCGCGGTGACCGTCGGCCCCCCGGGAAGGTCGAGGGCATTACCAATCGCGACCACCCACTGGCCGACGACGATCTTACTGGAATCGCCAAGCGGAATCACCGGCAGGGTCGAGCTGCCCTGGATCTGAATGACCGCGAGGTCGCTTCGGGGATCGCGTCCAATCAGCTTGGCCGGGTATGAGCTTCCGTCCGGCAGCGTCACGTCAAGCTTCTGGGCGCCGGCGACGACGTGGTTATTCGTCAGAATGTGGCCATCTGAATCGAAGATGATCCCAGAGCCCACGCCCTGGGGAACGAGCGTCTGCTCATTCAATTGATTGAGCTGAAGTTGCTCGTTTGTGATTTGGACCACGCCCGGCCGGACCTTGGCCGTGACGTCGGCGATCACTCCCGCGCCGCTTCCCGAGCCTGGAATCACATTCGATCCCGACGCGGCGGGGGCGGCGACACTCGTCGCGGCGGCAGGACTTCCGGTCGGAACAACCGTGGGGGAGCTTCCGCTATTTCCTACGGCGGGAGACGGACTAGCCGCTGGGGTCATCGTCGAAGTACCGGCCTGCCCCGCCGTCGAGGTCGCAGCGCTCGTGGGAACGCCCACCGTGGTCGGCGTCGCCGAATCGCCGGCGGCAGCCGCGCTCGACGTCGTGGACGCGCGGGAATTATCACTACATCCGGCGATAACCAAACATGCGGCTAGCAGCAACGGACCGAGCGATCGAAAGAGGGATCGTCGCATAGTAGGAAGTCTCCTCTCTTCATCAAGCTCCGGAGAACGCGGGAGGCATATCGCCAGATACTCCCCGTGACCCGGAACGACTGGTTTGCCTGATCGCCATCAGGCCGTGACAGAGAAAATGCCACGACAAACCAATGGTCGCGGCGTCGCAGTGAAGCCGATTCAATTACTTGCTGGAAAAAGTGAGCTAGCCAGTCGCCCCTACTTTCCGGATGTCTATCGTGTACCGAAAAACTATCGTTCTGGGATCGAGATTCGGGAGTCCACCCCCGAATCCCGTTTGTCATCCGGAAAGCTTCGTTATCAAGAACTTGCTATTGTTACCCGATTCTGCCGTAGCCGTGCAAGATGCCCAGGCTAGCGTTGGGGCGCGGCCGCCGTCTGCTGCTGCACGTCGGTGGCGATCTTCTCCACCCGGTCCAACGCTTCGTGCGCCGCTACTTGCGCCTTCTGCATAACCTGTTCTCGAGCCCCACCGAGCAGACGGTCTTCCTGAGGCGTTTTCGGCGGGATCATACCGACCGCGGCGCCCAGGGCGAGTGCGACCGCCCCCACGGAAAGGGGGTTCTGTTGTAACACTCGGTCAAAGCTGGTCGACAATCGCTGAGCTTGCTCTTGGACCTCAGCTGCGAGAGTTTGGACCTGGTGCTGAACGTCGGTGCTTAGCCCTTCCACCTGGTCTTGAGCTTGCGCACCGAGCTGCTGAACGGTGCCCTTGACCTGACCCGTGACATTCTCAACCTGGTCCTGGGCCTGGCTGCCCAGCTGCTGAACCGTTCCTTTCACCTGACCAGTTAGATTCTCGACCTGATCCTGCGCTTGGCCACCCAGCTGTTGAACCGTACCTTTGACCTGTCCAGTGGCACTCTCAACCTGGCCCCACGCCTGGTTTCCAAGCTGCTGGGCCTGTTGGCCCACTCGTTGCGCCTGCGCTCCGGCCTGACCGGCCACGTTCTGCGCCACGTCCTGCATTGAGGGCCCGGCCAACGTGCCACTCGACACTGGCGGAGCCTGGATCCCGCCGTAGAGTGGTAAACCGGACGATCGACCGTCGTTTGGGTAGCGACTGTAAGGTCGATTGTAGCGGCTATTCCGATCCGTCCCACTGAAAAACATCCAGGTCAGACCGACGCCAACCAGGGCGGCGGGAATCGGATTTTGACGAATCGCGTCGGCGATGTTGTAACGGGCTTCACGGGTCGTGTCTTCGACTCTGTTCACAATTTCCTCTGCCTTTACTTCTAGTTTGCCAATCGTGGCTTCTCGGACGGCTTCCGTTGCCTGTGCCTTCAGGCGCGTCGCGGAGTCGCGGACAGTAGCGCTAGCCTGTTCCTTCAGACGTTGGGGATCGAGCCGCTCTTGAAGGGCGTCGATCGTTTCACTCAACTGGGCTCGGGTTTGAGCCATCTCGGCTTGAAGATCGGCGGGACTATCACCAGAAGTCTTTACCGGCGTCACATCAACTGGCTCCGTCCCAGATGGTCCGGAGCTTCGCACATCGGAGGAAATCATCGGAACTGCTCCTTTGCCCAGTTGATGTTCAGGTTGAGTGAATCGAGAGATTGGTGCGGGGTCACGTCATGTCGTTTCAGATTGTCGAGGCCCCGACGGACCAGCAGGTAACCGGCCCCAAGTACCACGAGAGTCACCAGAGCTGCCGCCGCCAACACTGAACCGATGGCGAGGGCTAGTCCGACGATAATCGTGGCGATTAAGGCAAGGAAACCCGCGTAGAGCACAGCTCCGCCAACCGCGAGAACGGCCACATCCTTCCCGACTCGAGACGCATTCTCGCCAACCTCAATCTTGACCAGAGCGAGCTCTTGACGCACGAGCGCGCTAATCTCGCTTGCCAGGTCGGAGAATAGTTCGGCAAGCGAGCGATCTTCCGCTCTCCGAACCATCAGCTACTCCTGGACGAGGTATCGGTTCCGGTCGGTCCGTTTCCCATCGGCTGACCCGGCGTTGGCGACCCGGTCGACACCAGCGGCTTGGCTGGACCCGGCTGGTTTTCGCCAGTCTGCCAGGAGTACGGCGCTTCGATGGCGGCGTTCCGGGGTGTGCCCGGAACCCAGAGGTCTGTCTGATTCGACCTCGGCTCGTCAGGAGGCGAGCTTCGAAGGAAGCGAGCGGCGACGACGCCAAGAAAGAACGCGCCACCAAGAAATAGCGCGGGTTGGCGGCGGGCGAAGCTCTCGGCATCGTGGACCAGCTCGTCGACATCGCGCTGCCGGATGTGATTGGAGAACTGTTCGACGGTGTCGGCCACTCGATCAACGTACTCGGCGACTGGTGCATCATCGCCCTGTTTCAACTGCCTACCGGTCTCGCGAAGTGCGTGAGCAACGCTCCCGACTGTCCCCGCCACCCGGTCCTTCTGAGTTGCTAGCTGGGACATTCCCTGCTGGCGAACCTGGTCGACCGCTTGTCCTACTTTTTGCTGCGCTTCATCGGCAACGTTAGGAAGGTTTGGTGGCGTGCTGGTCGGCGAGGAGGGTGCGTTTGGCTTCGCCGGCCCGCTCGGGGGATACCCCGGCGTCGGCCGTCGCTCGGTTGCGGAGGCGCCCGCTGAAAACGGTCGGTCACCGCGAGGTTGGTTTCCTTGTTGTCCCATCGACATGTGATCTCCTGACTCCTACTATCTTGAATTACTATCTCAGGTCTTGAACGCAATTGATTGTTCGGCTGATTTGACCGCGGCCTCCATTTGTCGTAAACCGATTACTATTTCTTAGGGCAAAATGCGTGCCAGCCGCGTTCCAACGGTCAAGCGCTCTTGACGAACGTCTGTTATTGTCAATTCGCTTGCCTGGGTGATCTTCTCTGGAGTAGACTCCGTCAGGTTAAGGACGACGCGTACCGCGGTCGTGGCGTCGTCGTGTACGTCATTCTGGCGAAGAGCGCTACGCTCGGTATTGGCTGGCTTGTACAGGTCACGTTCCAATATCCTTGGACGACCGTGTATACTTCTCCTTGTTACGCGCCGAGGCTGATTCCGCGGCAGGACCACGAGGGATTTGATCATGACGCGCCATATCCTAGTCGCCGACGACGAGGCAACGATTCGGGATGTGCTCCAAAGCTTCTTAGAAGGGGAGGGGTATTCGGTCAGCAAGGCCCGAACGGGCGGTGAGGCGCTTAAGCTCCTGGCCAGTGCCCCCAAAGTGGACCTCCTGTTGCTGGACCTTCGGATGCCCGATCTGTCTGGAATGGACGTCCTGCAGCGGATCTCCGATCAGAATATCGACGTGCCGGTCATTATCATGACTGCATTTGGAACCTCCAACCTGGCCATCAAAGCAATTCAGCTTGGCGCGTACGACTACATTACGAAGCCGTTCGAGCTGGAAGACGTCCTAGGAACGATTCAACGCTTCTTCGAATTCCAGGACTTATCCGCCGAGGTCAAGGTTCTCCGGGGACAGGTTGGCGCCCGAGATCCAGCCGAGCGAATTGTTGGACGCAGCCGTGAAATGCTCGACATCTACAAGACCATTGGGCGCGTGGCGAAAAGTGACGCGACGGTTCTAATCACCGGCGAAACTGGTACCGGCAAGGAGCTTATCGCGGAAGCGATCCACCTGAATTCGTCCCGACGAACCGGTAGCTTGGTCAAGGTTGCCTGCGCGTCGCTGACGGAAACGCTCCTTGAGAGCGAGCTGTTTGGCCACGAAAAGGGCTCATTTACCAGTGCTTACGCCCAGCGTAAGGGACGGTTCGAGCTAGCCGATAAGGGGACTATTTTCCTCGACGAGATCGGCGAGATGTCCCTTGGGACGCAGAAGAAGCTGCTGCGGGTCTTGCAAGAGCGTGAGTTTGAGCGAGTCGGGGGAAGCACCCCGATGAAGGTCGATACCCGCGTCCTCGCGGCGACCAACCGCAACTTAATGGCGGAGGTCGAGGCCGGCCGATTTCGCGCGGATCTTTACTATCGCTTCAACGTCATTACGCTACGAATGCCTCCCCTCCGCGATCGCAAGGACGACATCCTTCCTCTCGCCCACCACTTTCTCGATAAGCACCGCTTCGCTCCGGGGGCGCCCCCGGCGAAGCTGACCGAGGAGACCCTCGAGGCGCTCGTGAGCCACGACTGGCCCGGCAATGTGCGCGAGCTCGAGAACACGATCGAACGCGCGGTGGTTCTCGCACAGGGCGGCGTGATCACGCCAAGTCATCTGCGTCTCTCGCCGAGCTCGGTGCAGAAATTTATCGACGTCGAACAACGCGTTCACCACCACGTCCCCCTTGCCCAGACCCTGGCCGACGTTGAGAAGCAGATGATCGTCGAGGCGCTGAAACAGTCCGGCGGGCACCTGGCAACCGCCGCCGCCGGTCTTGGAATCGATGGGTCCGAGCTTCAGCAAAAGATGACGGTTCACGGCATCGACAACTAATTGGACGATTGGTTACCCGGTCTACCCCTTCCTCGGTTAATGGGGAAGGAGTAGACCGGGTAACCAATCCGAGACGCTACGGAGTCGCCGTTGGCGACGGGGTACCGTTAAGCGTGGTCGTGCCCGTCGCGGCGGGACTCGTCGTCGTGACAACCGTCGGTGACATCGTCGTTGCCACGGTTGGTGTGGTCATGACGGTCGAAGTGGCCCCGGCCGTTGGCGATGTCGCTGCACTAACCGTAGGCGATGCCGAAGCGACCGACGTTGCCATTGCCGTTGGCGACGTCGATACGACCGAGGTTGACATGGCCGTCGGCGATGCCGCCAATGTCGTCGGAGACGCCAGCGTGGTCGGCGTCAAGTCACCTGCCGACGGCGTCGGCGTAGTGCTGGTAGTTGCGCCGGTCGTCGTGGTAGCCGGTACCAGCGCCCGAAGGGTGTAGGTATCGAAAACCGGACCTGCGCCAACCGAGACCGTCTGGATAACGTCTCCCGTTTCCGTATTGATGACGGTCAGGTTATTTGCACTCCGGTCGGCGACGAAAGCCAGGAAACCGTCGGCGCTGAACGCGACATCGGTCGCCGCCATTCCGATCGGGATCGACCGGACAACTTTGCCCGTCGTCAGGTTGACGTCCATCACCCGGCTCTGGGGCTGGTCGGCAGTGACGAAGATACTTTTGCCACTAGGGGAAACGGCCAGACCGGTGAGATGGCCGCCCACCGGGATTCGGGTCGTCTCCCGGTTCGACGTCGTGTCGATCACGGAGACGTCACCACTTCCTTGATTGGCGACGAACAGACGGTTGTCGCCGGGACGACCGGCCAGAGCAATTGGATTGGTTCCAAGCGGAATGGTCGCCACCTGGCTCAATCCGAATGTCGACGATCCGGTCTCCCCCTGAGCCATCGGGGTCCCAGTCGCGACTGGCGTCGCGCCAGAGACCGTGGGAGTAGCGTTGACCGGATTCGATGTCGCGCCCGCCGCCGCGCCACCGGCGCCGATTCGCAAAACGGACATTTCCTGGGAGCCCTGATTGACGACGTAAATCGTCTCCTGGTTCATCCCGTCATGGACGAAAAGGTCGACCGGTCGCGTCCCAACGCCGACGTTGCCGACAAAGCTGCGCGACGGAACGTTGAGGATTGAAAGGTTGTTCGAGCCAGCATTCGCGACGAATGCCATGAGGCCATCCGGCGTCATAGCGATCGACGCGGGGTTGGTACCGACGCTAATGTCGCTGACCCGGCTCTTCGTAAGCAGATCGAGGACGACGACGGTATTCGCGGCTGGTTGCGCGTTGGTCACCGACGTTGTACTCGTAACCGGAGTCGAGCTAACTGGCGAAGCCGCGTTTGTGGT
>CAZBQK010000046.1:18123-21181 GCA_964493975.1 uncultured Dehalococcoidales bacterium
GTCATCGTCGCCCCAGCGGTCATACCTGCGCTCGTGGTGGCCGATGGCGTCAGCGCGCTGGCAGGCGTTGGGATTGTTGTGCTTGAGCTGGACGACGAATTGCTCGCAGCCGAGCTACTGGTGCCCGTTGTTGTGCCGGCATTGCTTGAGGCGTTACCGAGATCACCCGCCAGGCCGGTGACAATAAACGCAAAGCGACCGTCCGGAGTAACCGCCACCGATCGGGCGGGGAACCCAAGACTGATCGTCTCGATGACGTTGCGTGTTCCCGGATCAATCAGGGTGATGCTGTTGCCGGTAGCGTTTGCCGTGAATATGGCCGGCACCGCGACGGCCCCAATAGCCCGGGACGGGTTGTTATTCAGAACTGGAGAGGTGGCAGGCGCCGTGGTCATGGTTGCCACTGGCGTTGTACCAGCGGTTGTTCCGGTCGTTACGGTCGCGCCCACGGCCGGAGTCGTCGAGACAACCGTTCCGTTGGTGCCCACCGCCGGAGTGGTCGCAACCGTGGTTCCATTCGCCGGTGTCGTGATACTTCCGGCCGGGGTCGCGGCCGAGGGATTCGAACCGCCAGCGCAGGCGGTCGTAAGGACGACCGCCAGACCAAGCGCGGCAGACAGTCCTCTCCAGGTGTGCTGGGGAGAGTGCATCAGATTTGGATCCTCCTCTAGAGTAGTGTAGGACGTAGAGGTACCTCAAGTCGGCTTTGAGTTGAAGCGATATTCACTTGGTAACAAAACGTGGAGGCGCGTCTCCCAAGGTGACCGAATCAACACAACCCAGGTGCGTAAGGCCTTGCGCTCGTCTGTGTGCAAGTCACGTGCCGCCGCCTGGCTGCCTCCCGACGCCGTCCATCCTGGCAAAAACGGAAGCTGACTCGCGACGAAAGACAAAATGCAAACGCGCACCGAACCGGACTGTCCGACAAGCGGTGCCACCCAATGGTGGCACCGCTTGTTACATGGCACATTTCTTGCCCTACTACATTTGAGGCAGCCGAGGGAGACACAGATGTGTCCCGATCGTCGACGATGACGAGGGCACCTACCATGTCAGGTTGACGATCCTTCGCGGCGAAGCGTTCGGCGTGGACGTACCAAAGCATGGCCAACAAACCCCCGACGCCCTCACGTGTTTGGTTCCCCGTTGCTTCTTACCGACCTGGTTTGGTTGGGCCGGGATTAGTGAGAATTTGCACGCGCTTGCGATGTAGCAAGTGCCCTCGCCATCCAGTATCGATGGCAACGACCACAAATCGACGAACTGCGGCCACGGGATACCGCCTCTGCCACGAATCCAATCAAGATCGGCCATCGCGCGACCGAGCTTGGGCATACCCTCACCTAGCGATGGGCAAGAGACGCCACGAGACGACGCCACAGAATCCGCCATTCACCGCGGTCGTCGCAGACGACGAGCTCCATATCGCCAACATGCTCGCCATGGTGCTCGAAGACATCGGGCTGCAGGTTGTTGTGGTCCACGATGGCGAGCAAGCCCTCATCGCCGTGACGAAACATCGACCACGCCTGGTGCTGACGGACGTCATGATGCCCAAGCTCCGGGGCGACCAGTTGTGCCGTCGAATCAAAAGAAGTCCGGCGACGGCGAATACAATCGTCGTGATCGTTACCAGTCTGCCGCCGGATGCGATCGACGATTGTCCGGCCGATGCCTTTGTCGCCAAGCCGTTCGATCTCGATCACGTCGAATCTCTGGTGAGACAGCTCCTCCAGAAGGATACCGTCATTTGCGTCAGTGGACGGCAGGAGCCCTGAGACGATTGGCCAGGTGGTAGATCTTGTGATCGTCATCGGCATTGGGGCAGCTCTCCCGCTTGACGTGACCGGCGTGCTAGGATGAGCGCCACTATGAGCTACCGGAGAAGACGACGTGCGTTACAGCCTGGGCATGACGATCGTCAGCGGGTGGAACTACCCGCACCCGATTTTTTCACACGTGCCAACCGAAGACGAACGCCAACCACTACTAACTTGGACGCGTGCCGCTGGTTACGACGGGATCGATATTGCCGATACCTGGATCGATTGGTATTCCATGTCGGACCGCGACCTGCGAAGCTTCCGCGATCAGGTGCGCGACGCCGGACTCGTCATCTCCGGGCTCAACCCCTATCGCTGCATTCTCGTCCGACACGAAACCGCTGGCCGAAACGAGGAGAAGCTGGCCCAATCGATTGAGGTATGCCGCGCGCTCGATTGCCGGTACCTGAATCTGCCCCTTTCGGTGCCGTTTCCAGCGGTGTGGACGGAACGCGAGCGCGCCGAGAGGCAGATGCGTTTGGCCCGGAACCGCGACTATTCCGATGAGGATTTTGCCGAAGCCGCGGAAAAGATTGCCCGTCTCGCCGACGTGGCGGCCCGCGACGAGATCCAGCTCACGATCGAATTGCACGACGATGGGCTGACCGACACCTCGACGGCGGTGCTTCGCCTGCACCGTCTGGTCAATCGCCCGAACGTCGGGGTCAATCCGGACCTACAGAACGGCTACCGCGTTCCGTACCCGACTGAAGACTGGCGAGCGGCACTGCTAGCGTTGGCCCCTCACACTAATTACTGGCACGTAAAGAGCCTCGCCAGGGTTTACCACCTGGACGAAGGCCGAACCTACAGTTTGCGAGCGTCGCTCCGCGATGGCGATATCGATCACCGTTGGGCTCTCACCAAACTTGCCGAGGTAGGTTTTGATGGCTGGATCGTCGTCGAGAGTGGTGGCGGTGATAGCCTCGTCACCGCTGGCGCCGACCTGGCCTACTTGAAGGATCTTGTCGATAACTGGCTGCCACTCGTTCGACGCTGAATAGGATCTGCCCAAACCTCTGCCGCCTATCTCGTGCCACTCGATCTCCGAACTTTCGGGTGACGACCGGAGGGGAACCCCTCCCGCGCCCTCCCCGGCGCGGGGAGGGAAAACGGCGGGCGACGGCGTCGCAATTCCCCGCGACGCGCAGCCTCCTAACCCCCCTCCCAGATAGCCCGCGTCGTCGTCCTGAAAGCGCCGCGGCGACGAGCTCGCGGATCAGGTCGGTCTCCAG
>CAZBQK010000047.1:0-15158 GCA_964493975.1 uncultured Dehalococcoidales bacterium
CTGAGGGACGAGGCGGAGCACGCCGACGACTGGGCTAACTTCCTCTTCGCCTACGACGCATCGACCGGGAAGCAGATCGAAACCGAGCACGAGCAGTTAGAACGGATGGCCAAAGGCGGGGCCCAACGACCCGGCCAATTGCGGCGGACAGCGTAACCGATCCGACGAACGTGGCTTCGCTTGGGAAGCCGCGTGGGTGCGCTCGTCACAAGGAATAGGGCTGGAGGCATTCATTTCAAAGGGGCGAAGAAACGAATGCCTCTGACCCGATTTCCCGTCAGCCGTGCCAGACCTCGCTCGACAGGGCAACGATCGAATCGTAGGCGGCTCGAACGTCCCGGCGATCTGACTCTTCGGGAACCGATTCCTCGCTCGCGCGTAGGATCATTTCCGCGTGATGGAGGATCACTTCCCGTTGACCGGGCGTGCACGCCGCCCCCATCACTTTTTGCAAGTTGTCCAGTTGACGAATGAGAACCGCGGGCATGCCCCGAGCGGCCTGGCGGATCTTGTCCGTTGCCCCTTTGATCAATCGCTCCTGAGTAATCCGCGGCTCGATCAGTCGAACTCGTCCGGTTGCGTCGCGGTAAATGCCACTCGGGAGGGCCTCACCACAGGCCCGAGACAAACAGTCTCCGAGCCAGTCGATGCAGTTGAGCGCGGTGAACGTGTCGTTGACGGCTGGGGAAAGCGCTCGGATTGCCACCTCGACCAATTGGTCGATAGCAAAACCAGGATCCTGGGTCAGCGTTCGGTTCGGTCCGACAATGTGGGCGTCGGTCAGCGCACTGGACACGGCGCCGACCGTGGTTGCCGGCGCGACGAGGGCGAGCATTTGGCCAGCCACGACGAAGTGTCCGGGCCGATGAAGGAGCCGGATGACGGCGTCGGAGCTGGTGGCGATCTCGACGAGACGTTCGTGTCCGATGGCCTGAAGAAAACCGCTCTCGTCGGCGGCGATTCGGCCGGCGAAATCGAGGGCCCCGCTCGGTGTTTCCCGCTCGCCTGGAGGAAGGGCGACCTGAAGCCTTTCGGCGTCGGCCTGAACGTTGCGCAGGGTCGACCGGAAGTCACTGGCGATGCTGGACACGACGGACGTCAGCTGAATTGAGTTCGCGATGTGATTGATGTAGTAGATGAGCACGCCCAAATCGAGTAGTGTCAACGCGACCGCGACCGTGACCGACAGGTGAGGAACGAACGCGTCAGGAGGGTCAGTGACCGACGCAAGAACAAGGATCGAATACACGAAGGTCGCGACAAAGGCGCCCAGACTGACTTGAGTTCCCCGATCGCGGATGAAATTTCGCAACATGCGCGGACCAAACTGCTGGGACGCGAGCTGCAGAACCAGGATCGTGATTGAAAACACCACGCCGGCCACGGTGATGACGGACGCCGCGATCGCGATGAGGATTTGCCGCGCGGCATCTGGCGAGCCGGAGGTGATCCAGGGCGGTAGGGCTAGCCGGCCGGCGGCTGCCTCGCGGTCTAGATCAGACGTGACGAGGAACAGGGCGACAATAAGCACGACCATAGCGGTGGGAACGAGCCACAGGTTCGTCCGGAGCGCTTCCTGGCGCGATCGTGAGATCTGAAAAGGCACCGTGTTGACGTCCGGTTACAGGCTATTCGACCGTCACCGACTTGGCGAGGTTCCGCGGCTGATCGACATCGCAGCCGCGTCGTTCCGCGAAGTGGTAGGCCAGTAGCTGCAAGGGAATTGCTGCCAAAATCGGCGTCAGGTGCTCGGTTGTTTCGGGGACCTGCAGCAGATGGTCGCACGTTCCGGCGAGTAGCTCATCCCCGTCGTTTCCCAGGCCGATGAGAATGCCCCCGCGGGCCTTTACCTGGGCGACGTTGTTCAGCGTCTTTTCATACACGTGATCGTGAACGGCGATGGCGACGACCGGCGTTTCTTCGTCGATCAGGGCAATCGGTCCGTGCTTCATCTCGCCAGCCGGATACCCCTCGGCGTGAATGTAGCTGATCTCCTTGAGCTTCAGCGCGCCTTCGAGGGCAATTGGATAGTTGATGCCTCGACCCAGGAACAGGAAATCACGCCGTCGGTGGTACAGGTTTGCAATTTCTTCGTACGGCTGGACCCGGTTGAGGACGTCGCCCATCCGATGTGGCAATTCGACCAATGCCTGGATTGCAGTGCCCAGCGCACTTTCCGACATTGTTCCGCGAGCGCGAGCCAGCTTGAGGGCAAGGAGGTTGATCGCCGCGAGCTGCGAGGTGAACGCCTTGGTCGAGGCAACTCCAATCTCCGGGCCAGCGTGGGTATAGATGACTCCGTCGGAGATCCGGGCGGCCTGACTTCCAATCGTGTTAATGATTCCGAGTACTTTCGCGCCGTGGCGACGGGCCTCCGACATCGATACAAGCACGTCGACCGTTTCCCCGGATTGGGTCACCGCGACAAATAGGGTTTCAGCGTCGACGATGGGGTTGCGGTAGCGAAACTCGTCCGCATAGTCGACCTCAACCGGAAGGCGGGCGAGGTCCTCGACGATGAACTTCGCGATGAGGCCAGCGTGCCAGGCGGTTCCGCATCCGACTATTAGGACGCGTCGGAATCCGCGCCAGACCTCGTCACTCCACGGCACGTCTTCGAGAATAATGTCGGCCGGTTCCTGACGGATGCGACCGCGAATGGTGTCGGCGATCGCTCGCGGCTGCTCGTAGATCTCCTTGAGCATGAAATGCTTGTAGCCGCCCTTCTCGGCTGCCACCGGATCCCAATTGACGACGGTTATTGGTTTCTCGACGACGGAGCCGTCAAGGCGGGTGCAACGAAATCCTTCTCGAGTGACCACGGCCATTTCCTGATCGTCAAGAAACGCCATCCGCCGGGTGTGATCCAAGATTGCCGGCAGGTCGGATGCGATGAACGTCTCGCCTTCGCCGAGCCCAATGGTCACCCCGCCGGCATTGCCAAGTCGGGCAACGACAAGCCGGTCCGGCTCGTGAACGCTCATGAGCACGATGGCGTGGTTCCCCCGAAGCTCGAGGATTGCCCGACGCGCCGCGATTTCAAGACTGTCGCCCTCGGAGCAGTATTCTTCCACGAGGTGGACGATTACTTCGGTGTCGGTCTCCGATCGGAAAACGTGACCCCGATCCCGCAACCGCTTGCGAAGCTCGAGGTAGTTCTCGACGATGCCATTGTGGATGACGACGATCTCCGACCGGCAGTCGAGGTGGGGATGGGCGTTCTCTTCCGATGGCTTACCGTGGGTGGCCCAGCGCGTATGCCCAATGCCAACCGATCCAGTCAAGGGCTCGGCGTCGACGACGTTCTCCAGCGCTTGCAGCTTGCCGGCGCTCCGACGCAAATGTACCTTTCCGCCTCCGAGGACGGCAATCCCAGCTGAATCGTATCCCCGGTACTCGAGCCGTCGAAGTCCATCCAGGATAATCCGGGTCGCGTCGCGGTCACCAAGGTAGCCGACAATTCCGCACACTGTATCCTCCTACGTCCACCCACCAGTCTCAATCATGCCGAACCGCCGTTTCGTCGGCGACACTTGCTCGTGAGGCGCGCCGAGCGCTTGGCGGTAGAAGCCGCGCGATTCGCTCCATCAGGGCTCGGGTCTCTTCGACGGCGTCGTTCGTTGAGTCCTTGAAAGGATAGAACGGCTCACCGATCACAATTCGGAGGGTGCGCCGTCCGATAATCGCGGGGTGCTTGATCGCATCGCCCACGCCGTGGATTCCAACCGGTAGGATTGGGACGTTCGCTCGTCGGGCGATCATGACCGCACCGGGCATGCCGGCCTGAAGCCGCCCGTCCCGAGAACGATGGCCCTCCGGGAAGAGGCCGACGACCCGTCCCTGGGACAGAATCCGCAGCGACGCGCGATACGCTCCGAGGTCTGCCGCCCCACGGGCCACCGGAAACGCCTCGAAACCCCGGCAAATCTGTCCAAAAATCGGGGAACTCCACGCCTCCAGTTTGACCATATAGTGGATCTTTCGCGGGATGAATGCGGCGAGAACCGGTGGGTCAGCCAAATGAAGGTGGTTCGGCGCAAGAATAAAGGCGCCTTCGCGAGGGACATTCTCTAGACCTTTTACCTCGACGTTGGCGATGGCTCGCGCGACCAAACCCGTCGCCGTCGAGGCGAATTCGTAGAAGCCAATCATGGATCCCGCCGAGCAACAAGATCGAGAATCAGCGCCACTTCCTCGTCGATCGACATTGTCGACGTGTCGATGATGACGGCATCCGCCGCCGGACGAAGTGGCGCGACCGCCCGAGACTGGTCGATTCGGTCCCGCTCAGCCATTTCCGAGGCCACGGTCTCGGGGTTTGGACGGAGGCCCATCTCGTCAAGCTGCTGAATGCGACGGGCAACGCGCGTCGGAAGAGGCGCCTTCAGGAAGATCTTGAGCTCGGCGAATGGGCAAACCACCGTACCGATATCGCGGCCAGCCATGACGGTTGGTCCTTGCCGGGCCACTCTTCGTTGGACGGGAAGCAGGTCGGACCGGACCTCCGGATGAGCCGCGACGATCGACACATTTCCGGCAACCGGCGGTAATGAAAGGTCGCGGGTGACGTCTTGGCCGTTGACAAACACTGAATAAAGCTGGTTATCGTCGCCTGCCGCGCGGCGGATCTCGACGTCGGCTGTCCTCACTAGCTCGGCAAGCGCCGGTCCGTTATTGACGTCGATCCCCCGCTGGAGCGCGAGCCAGGTGATCGCCCGGTAGAAGGCTCCCGTATCCAGGTAGACGTATCCGAGAGCATCGGCAACGCGCTTACCGACGACCGTCTTGCCCGATCCAGCTGGGCCGTCGATCGCGATGACTCCGGGGCGCATCATCGCCTCCTGCCACGAGCCAACGGCGGGGGTGGCGTTGTTCCGCGGGATTCGGGTCCGCCGGTCTGCTTCGTCGAAGGACCAACGATGCCGGCATCTCTGGCGAGCGAGGCCACTTCCTCCGGCCGGAGCTCCCGCCATTCACCTGGCTTCAGAGCTCCCAACGTCAGCGGTCCCATGCGAACCCGAACCAGACGAAGGACCGACAGGCCAACCGCGTGACACATGAGCCGAATCTGGCGTTTGTGTCCTTCGTGAATGACAATGCTGAGGATCCCGCCGGGCCGGCGACGGACGACGGCCGGTCCGGTCGTCCAACCCTCGATCTCCACGCCTCTCTGAAGTCGAGTGATCTGCTCGTCAGTGGGGTCCGGGCTGACCCAAACGTGATACTCGCGGGGCACTTCGTGCCTCGGATGAAGCAGTCGAAAAGTAAGATCGCCGTCATTCGTCAGCAAGATCAACCCTTCACTGTCCAGGTCCAGCCGACCGACGGGATACACCCGTTCCGACGTTTTCACGAGATCGAGAACGGTCGGGCGGCCGCGCTCGTCGTGGGCGGTGCTGAGGACGCCAAGCGGCTTGTACAAGAGGACGTAGGTGTGACGGGGCGATCGGTTGACTGACTTTCCGTCGACGGCGATCTGATCGGACGGTCCGACTTTCGTTCCAAGCTGAGTCACGATACGGTTGTTGACCGTCACGCGGCCGCCGACGATAAGCTCTTCCGCCTGACGGCGGGATGCGACGCCGGCCGCCGCGAGAACTTTCTGGAGCCTTTCTTCGCGACGTTCTTCCGGCCCGGCTTCCATTGCCATCATTTCAACTCGAGTGGGAGACGGGCGATGGGCTCGCCAGCGGAATAAAAGCTCACCGCGCCGTCGTTGGCAGGAGGCAGGTCGGGATTGTCGGTCGCCCGTAAGGCAGAGTTAGTCGAAAGGTTGATATCCGACGCCATCGAATCGGCCTTCCACCGAGGCAGCAGCGGCGAGAAAGACGACGCGACAGTCAAATGTCGAGTCGTGGCGCCGTCCGAGATGGTAGTTAACGGCGTGTCGGGGAGGCTTAGCGGGACTCGAACGTCCTGTCCCTCGAAGTAGTCGAGAAGGGACGTGACATCCGGGACGTAGTTCGGGGTATGCATCACGGTGATGAAGATTGTTCCGTCTCCTCGATCGTCGGCGATCGTGATGGCGTGCAGAGCCAGGTCCGTCGTTCCAGTCTTCACGCCAACGATCCCCGGCCGGCGTCCGAGAAAGTAGTTCGTATTGCGCAGGTCGTAGGTCCAGCGCCCCTGGATGGTGATCTGACGGGTGGAGACGATTTGCCGAAATGTTGGGTCGGCCATCGCCGTTCGGGCAATCGCGACCATGTCATAAGGACTTGAAAGGTGGCCAGGCGCGTCCAATCCGTGTGGATTGACGAAATGGGTGTCGGTTAGTCCGAGCTGCGCCGCTTCGGCATTCATCTTCTGAACGAAACCTTCCTCGCCTCCAAGGCCCGCCGCTATCGCCATGGCCGCGTCGTCACCAGACGGAACAAGCAAACCATAGAGCAGGTCGCGAAGAGTGAGGTGCTCCCCAGGGTGAAGGCCCATCACCGAGTCGCCCGCCATTGACGCCGCGTCAACGGTGGTTGGAAATGGCTGATCGAGCTGACCGTTCCGAAGAGCGACTAAGGCGGTCATCATCTTGGTCATACTCGCCGGCGGAAGCGCCTGATGCGACGACTTGCCCCAAAGAACGACGCCGGTTCGGTCGTCGACGACGACGGCCGCACTGGCCTGAATCGAGGGAACGGGTGGTACCTTGGCCTCAGACATCGTTCGGGCCGTGACAACTCCGGATTCGCCCACACCGGGCCCAATGAGCGCCGGTGGCCGAAAACCGAGAAGACAAAATCCGATGACGAAGAGAGGTAGAATTAGACCGATCGTCGGCTCTCGCACGATTCTCCTACTGTATCGCCTCGGCGGGGAGGCGTCAATCGTTCCCGGTCGGAGTTGACACGTCGTCGACGCGGTCGGTATGATCTTGCCGTCGGTGATCGATTCGACATCTTCGGGTTATTGAGGTATCCCAGTCGATGAAGCTGGTAGTAGCGATTGTGCAGGACCAGGACGCCAGCAAGGCCGTCGACGAATTGATCGCTGCAGGTTTCGGCGCCACCAGAATCAACACGGCCGGCGGATTTTTGAAGCGCGGAAACTCAACGATTCTGACTGGTGTCGAGGACGTTCGAGCGAATGACGTCATTCAGATCTTGCGCGACACGTGCCGTCGCCCTCCGCTCGAAAACAGCGGGTCAACCGCTTCGGGGATTGTATTTGTGCTTCCCGTTGCCGCGTCCTACAAGATGTGATCCGGGGATAGTGACGTGAAGACCGTCGGTCAGACGATCGCGCGGACACTGGCTCAGGCCGGTGTCCGCTTTGTTTTTGGGCACCCCGGTGGGGAAGTCGCCCACCTAATGGAGTCGCTTCGTCAGGAGGGCGTCGAATTCATCCTGACCCACCACGAAGCCACCGCTGCATACCTCGCAGCTAGCTGGGGTGAGATCACCGGCCAACCGGGTGTCTGTCTTTCGACGCTGGGACCCGGCGCGAGCAATCTTCTAAGTGGTGTTGCCCACGGCTTTCTCGACCGCTGCCCGATGATCGCGATCACGGCCCAGCTGGCCACTGACCGCGAAATCCGGGCGACCCACCAGCGTCTCGACCTTCACCGCCTGTTCTCTCCGGTGACAAAAGCGTCGATTCGGGTTGCCCCGGATACCGCGGCCATGGCCGTCGAGCACGCGCTGTACCTCTCGACCGCGGAGCGCCCCGGACCGGTTCATCTGGAAATTCCCAGCAACGTCGCCGGGCAGGAGTTTACCGGCGTTGAGCGGGGCCCGCGCCTCGCCGGCCCCGGCGATTCGACCGCGCCGGTAACTGTCACTGCTAACCGGATCATTAGCTCATCCGCCCGTCCGCTGATTCTGGCCGGGATAGGCGTCACTCGTGGCAACGCCAGCTCGGCCCTCCTCCGGATCGCGATCGCGCTGAACGCTCCGGTGATCACGACGCCGAAGGCTAAAGGGGTCATTCCGGAGGACCATCCGCTCGCCGCGGGCGTTATCGACATGACCGGCGAAGGCGTTGTGTCTGACCTGATTCGGCAGGCTGACCTGTTGATAACGGCGGGCTTCGACGTCGTCGAGCTGATCAAGCCGTGGAATTACTCCGCGCACATAATCCACGTTGACACCGTCCCAAACGTCGACCAACTGTACCCGGCCGAGGTCGAAATTGTTGGGAACATCGGCGCTTCGCTCGATCGTCTCGCCTCATCGGTCGAAAAGCGATCGGCCTGGTCGGCTGAGGAGCTCACGAACCATCGACGACGCCTTCGGGCAGCCTTGCGTCCGACATGTGAGGGGCTGGCGCCTCACACCGTGATGGAAGTTGTCCGTTCGGTCTATCCACGGAACGCCGTCGTTGCGAGTGACGTGGGTGCCCACAAGATTCTTCTCGGTCAGCTTTGGACGACATTCGAGCCGCGAACCTACTTCGTTTCGAATGGACTCTCGTCAATGGGAACCGGGATTCCGTCGGCCATGGCCGCGAAACTTGCGATGCCGGAACGTCCAGTCGTCGCGATTATCGGAGACGGCGGCTTGTCGATGTATCTCGGCGAGCTAGAGACGGCGGTGCGACTTGGACTGGATCTGACGATCGTGGTTCTCGTCGACGGCAGTCTGAGCTTGATCAAGCTGGGCCAGGCGCAGCGAGGCTACCGGGCGTTCGGCGTCGACTTCAACCGGATCCGGATCGCCGAGATCGCCGAGGCCATGGGCGCCCGAGGCGTTCGTGTCGAAACCGAGGAGCAGGTGCGCGATGCCGTCGAATCGGCCCGGACGCGGGACGGAGTAACCGTCGTCGAGGCGATCGTCGATGCGGCAGCCTATACCGGCGGCGAGTGATTCGACCGGCTGCCCGCCCGGCTTGCCATCCCGTCAACCTTGACATTGCCCAGGCGCTGATCTATGATTCTGACAAGACGCGGTAGTCGAAGTGTGGCTTCGACGCGCCGCGTTTTTAGGTCCGGTCGATTTCTGTTTCGCCACGGCCGGTCCTCGTCACCTCGGTCGTTGTAAACCTCTCCCGAGAAGAGGAGGGGCGTTCGGTCCGGGCGAATGATGGCTTAATCAAACGGGAGTGGACGACGATGAGAATGCTACGAAAGGCTCCGCCCGCGCCGGCGCGACCGGTCCGCCAGACCCGACCGTCGACGTCCTTTTCGCCGACCGAAATGGGCAAGGGCCTGGCCGGTAGCGTTCGTACCTTCGTCTACGACACGCGCACGGAGCTAAAAAAGGTCGTGTGGCCAACGCGCGAGCAAACGATTAACTTGACCGCTCTCGTGATTGGCGTTTCAATCGCGGTCTCCGCGTTTGTCGGCGTCACCGATCTCGTTTTTCGTCGGTTCTTTCAGTTGTTGGTTGGTGGGTAACGCACAATGGTAAGAGAAGCGCGAGTCGCCGCGGAACCAGACGGCGGCATACCCGAATCCGCCGAGGTTGCTGTCGAAGGAACCGCGCCAATCGAAGAAGGGCCTCAGGCGGATTCCCAATATTACGTGATTCACACCTACTCCGGTTATGAAAATAAGGTCAAGACAAACCTCGAGCATCGCATCGCGACCATGGACATGAAGGACAAGATCTTTCAGGTCGTGATTCCGGTCGAGGACGAGGTCGAAGTCAAAGACGGTCAACGCCGAACGGTTCAACGGAAAGTATTTCCGGGGTACGTGTTAGTCCAGATGCTCATGGGTGACGATTCGTGGTATGTCGTCCGGAATACGCCAGGCGTCACCGGATTCGTTGGATCGGGGAATACGCCGATCCCGCTTCCGGATCACGAAGTCAAAGCGATTCTAAAGCAAATGAAGGCGGAGGCGCCACGGCTGAAGATCGCGTTCCTCAAGGGTCAGAGCGTCCGGATCATCGACGGGCCGTTTGCCGAGTTTATCGGCGTGGTCGACGATATCAACCACGAACGAGGCAAGGTACGCGTTCTCGTGTCGTTCTTCGGCCGCGAGACCCCGGTTGAGCTGGACTTCCTGCAGGTCGAAAAACTGTAAGACAGTAGCACTAGTGGCGCGGATCGAGATAGTTTCGCGCCAACGTTGTATTTCGGAGCACTCATGGCGAAAAAAGTCAGGGCGATAGTCAAGTTGCAGATCGCGGCCGGCAAGGCGACGCCCGCGCCTCCGGTTGGCCCCGCGCTCGGTCAGCACGGCGTCAATATCATGGCGTTCGTGAAGGAATACAACGAGCGGACTGCTGCCAGCGTCGGGTCGGTCGTACCAGTTGAGATTACCGTTTTTGAAGACCGATCGTTCACCTTCGTCACCAAGACCCCCCCCGCGGCCGATCTTTTGAAGAAGGCGATTGGGATCGACAAAGGCTCCGGTAAGCCGAATCAGGCAAAAGTAGGCGAGATTTCCCGCGACAAGATCCGGGAGATCGCTCAGACGAAGTTGCGTGACCTGAACGCGCTCGACGTGACGGCGGCCGAGCGCATGATCGAGGGCACGGCCCGGAGTATGGGAATCACCGTCACGGAATAGTTCGGATCTGTGGGAGGAGCCGCGCCTCCGATCGTACCACGAGGAGAAGTCATGAAAGAGCACGGAAAGAAGTACCAGGAAGCCGCGAAGAAAGTCGAAGCCGGGCGATCGTATCCTCCGACTGATGCGGTTGGACTGGTCAAGGAAGTCTCGTACACCAGTTTCCCAGGGACAGTTGAATTACACTTGCGCATGGGGTTGGACCCACGTCACGCCGATCAGGTGGTTCGTGGCGTTGCGCTGCTGCCTCACGGACTTGGCAAGCAGATAAAGGTTCTGGTCTTCACCTCGGGCGAAGGCATTCGAGCGGCCGAAGAGGCCGGTGCCGACTTTGTCGGGGCCGACGAATTGATCAAGCGGATCGAAGAGGGTTGGACCGACTTCGACGTCGCGATCGCCACGCCGGAGATGATGGCAAAGGTTGGACGCCTCGGACGCGTGCTGGGTCGAAAAGGGCTCATGCCTAATCCGAAGTCTGGCACGATTGTCCAGCCCGCCGACCTGGGCCGTGCCGTCCGAGATGCCCGGAAAGGGCGGGTTGAGTTCCGACTCGATCGATCCGGTATCATCCACGTTCCGATTGGGAAGGCCGACTTCGAGGATCGGGCATTGCTCGAGAATCTCGCGGCATTGGTCGACGCCGTCCAAAAGGCCAAGCCGACCGGTGCCAAGGGTCAGTACGTTCACTCCGTCACGCTTGCGCCGACAATGGGACCGGGCGTACCGGTTGATCTACAACAGGCGCTCGCCCTTCGAGTCGCGTAGCGTGATATAATATCGTCCGAATCACGCTTGCCAAACGGCTAGCGTTGTCGCGCCGGAGACAGCAGGGGTACCGTCGAGGTACGTAAAGAAGAAATTCCCCTGCCGAGGCTCGAAGAATCCGATTTGTTTCGCTTCAATAGGGAACCCGGCGTGTGAACGCGCGGGTCCGAGTTGAAGTGTTTCCACCGGATTATTCTCGACCCTCGTGCCTCCGCGGCGCGAGGGTTTTTTGTTGTACGGGGCTTGTACCCCTTGGTGGAAATGGAGGCAAGCATGCCCAATACTCGCAACGTCAAGATGACGGGCGACCTCGAAGAGAAGTTCACTCACACCCGGACCGTTTTCTTGACAGACTACCGCGGACTGAAAGTGTCCGACCTCGCCAACCTCCGCCGTCAATTGCGGGACGTTGGCGTCGACTACCGCGTGTCGAAGAACACGCTGACCCGAATCGCCTCGGAACGAGCTGGAATCGACGGTCTGGCACCGCTGCTGAAGGGACCAACCGCGGTCGCATTCGTGAGTGGCGACCCGGCGCTGAGCGCGAGGGCGCTGATGGATTATGCCCGAACGTCCCGAATCATGACGGTGAAGGGTGGAATCCTCGGCTCGCAAATCTTATCGGCGGACGACGTGTCCGACGTTTCAAAGCTGCCGGCGACGCCCCAGCTTCAGGCAGATTTAGTCGGCGCGGTTCAAGGACCACTCGCGAACCTGATGGGAGTTCTCAACGGGGCGCTGAGCGGGATCGTTCACGTGCTCGAAGAGCGCTCGAAGCAACTCGAGCCGGCCTAATACGTGGGCCGGTTACCGGTCAAAATAAAGGAGATAACGACAATGGCAGTTTCCGAGCGAGTTCAGAAGGTTTTTGACGACATCAACACCTTGAGCGTCCTTGAAGTTTCGCAGCTTTCAAAGCTGATGCAGGAAATCTGGGGCGTTAGCGCGGCAGCCCCGGTTGCCGTCGCCGCCGCACCTTCAGCTGGCGGTGGCGCCGCCGCGGCCGCCGCGCCGGTCGAAGAGAAGACCGAGTTCAACGTCGTCCTCAAGGAAGTTGGCCCGAACAAGCTCAACGTCATCAAGGCCGTACGCGAATTGACAACCCTGGGTCTGAAGGAAGCTAAAGACCTTGTCGAGGCTGCCCCGAAGCCGGTCAAGGAAGCCGTGACGAAGGACGAGGCCCAGGCCGCCAAGACGAAGCTCGAAGCAGCCGGCGCCGTCGTCGACCTGACCTAGTCTTACCTCAGCGGGACCATCCTATCGTGGATGGTCCCTACTCAGCTTCCCTCTCCCTCTGGGAGAGGGCGAGGGTGAGGGTCGTACCCGGCCTCTCGACGTGGTAGCAAGGTACGAACGCCCAAGAAACTCGGGGTACGACCCTCACCCTCGCCCTCTCCCAGAGGGAGAGGGGGAAGAACGGGCAACTTGATCGCTAATCGCCCGATGAACCATGCGCGAACGCAAGGCTCGTCATCGATGGCTAGTCCCATGGGCGATGGCTGAAGGCCGCATCGCCGGATTGCGGTAACCCATGCTCTACCTCTTACGCGACGACTTCTTCGGAGACAAACGCCTCGCCGAGCTGCGCGCTCGGGTGGGACCGCCGGACGTTCAAAGTCTGAACGTGGCGAACCTGGATGGGGCTCGCCTCACCGTCGGCGAGCTGAGGGCGTCGGTCGAGGCGTTCCCTTTTTTGAGCGACCGACGGGTTGTGGTTGTGCGAAAGCTCTTTGGTGCATCCCCCAGCCGCGGTGAATCAGACCCGGACTCGACCGAGACTCGACGCGGCCGAGCCGAAGGGGAGCGAGAATTTCTCGCCTATCTCCCTAAAGTCCCTCCTTTTACGGACCTGGTGTTGATCGTCGATCGCGAATTCCGAGCCAATCACGCCGCGGTAAAAGCGGTTCGCGACACGGGCGGTGAGGTTCTGCTTGGAGAGGTGCCGGAAGGTGATGAAATGGTCCGCTGGATCGGGGACCAAGTTCACGCCAAAGGTGGAACGATCGAGGCGCCGGCACTGACTGACCTGGCATCGCTCTCGGTTGACGACCTTCGCGAGCTGGACCATATTCTCGAAACGCTGGTGACCTACGTCGGCCCACGGGCCATCACGACCCAGGACGTGCGGGCCATCGTACGTCGTGGCCGGGAATCGACCGTGTTTGCCCTTGTCGACGCCGTGGGCGCGCGCGACCGACGAGGGGCGCTTGAATCGCTGAGAATTTTGCTGGACGGGGGAGAGGCGCCGATTTATCTGCTGGTGATGCTGGCCCGCCAAATTCGGCTGCTCTTGCTTGCAAACGAGGCAATGTCGCGAAATCAGGATGTAGCGGGGGCGCTGAAGACTCCGCCGTGGGTGGCGAGGAAGGTTGTCCAGCAGGCACGGGCGTTTGACGTGAAACGGTGCGTCGACGCCTATGCCAAAATCGTGGCGGCGGATGCCGCCATCAAGACTGGACAATCCGAAGAAGAGATCGCCGTCGAGCTACTCGTTCTCGAGCTAACCGATCGCTAGCGATCAGAGCATCTGTCGAACCAGGCAAACGACCGTCCCCTGAACTTTGACCTGATCCGGGCGGACGTAAATCGGTTGCATCGACGAGTTTGCCGGTTGAAGGCGAATCCGGTCCCGCTCGCGGTAGATGCGCTTCAACGTCACCTGGCCCTCGGTCCCCGGTCCGTCACTAATTAGAGCAACGACGATTGTGCCATTGTCCGCGTTGTCCTGGGGGCGCACGACGACGAGATCGCCATCGTCGATGAGGTCTTCGATCATCGACTTTCCTCGGACGCGGAGGGCATAAACCCCCTCGGTTGGCACGAGGTCGCGAGTCAGGGTTACCCTTTCCGCGTGGCCCTCGACCGCCTCGATCGGCGCACCGGCCGCGATTTGGCCGAGAACCGGCACGCTTACGCGGTCCGCCATGCGCTCCATATCGCCGTCAAGGATCTCGATACCACGCGAGATGTCCGGGTCCCGTCTCAGGTGTCCCCGCTTAGCGAGCACGCGAAGGTTGTAGTCCACCACCGACGTCGACGAGATGCCGACGCCGTCGCCAATCTCGCGGACGGTCGGAGGATACGAGTGGTCGCTGACGAACTGGCGGACAAATTCTAGTATGTGACCCTGACGCGTCGACAGTCGGCGTGTCTCCACAGCGGCGCTCCTTCCAACCAATCGGGGCTGGATCGTTCTTCGATCGCTCGGACGCAAGTCGAACAAAAGTTCCGAACAATCGTTCGAGACCGATTGTACCATTCAGGGCGAGCGAACGTCAACGTGAGCGATTTCGCGCTCGTGCAATATCAGATAATTGTTTTTGCCTGGCGGTCTGGAAAGCATTGGTGCGCTGATGCGACCGGTGCTACCGACCCCGCAACTTCCCTAATCGGCGTATGACTTCGTCGTCCGGTAGCAACCGCGTCAACCGCTCCCAGAGACGTTTTTCGTCAGACGATAGCGACGGCAAGCGTTGGGCAACGTTGCGATTCCATTGGCAGTCGGAGTAATGTCCCTGCCGGCAATGCCAGCACGCGACCGCTTCGAGATCGCGTTCCTTGCCGCCGCAGACCGGGCACTCCGGCGGATCCATCAGACCTCGTGGCCAGCGCTCAACCATTGTTGGCACGATTTTCATCCCCGTTGGTAAGTTTTCGCTGGCGCGGGGGACGTGTCCCGCACCAGGTAAAGTTGCAGGTGCATTCTAACGGATTTTGGACGGGAGGACCTAACCCCCGCGCCCCCTTCCCTTCGAGGGAAGGGGGACGGCGGAGAGGGCTTCGAGCCGACGCGCCGATGGCGCTGGGCAGGAGGCCGACGAGCCCCATCTCCGACGGGAGATGCCGACAACTCCCCACGGGAGAGCTGCCGACCCTTCCCCTCTCCCCACGGGAGAGGGTTAGGGTGAGGGGCGTTCTCAGCCCGCTCTTACTGCTTTTTACGCGC
>CAZBQK010000047.1:15258-18980 GCA_964493975.1 uncultured Dehalococcoidales bacterium
GGAGAGGGTTAGGGTGAGGGGCGTTCTCAGCCCGCTCTTACTGCTTTTTACGCGCAGCCCGGTCCGTCGTTCGACCAACGGTGGAATGGCTTCATGTCGTCACCGGTCACCGCTAGGCGCTCACGAGTCTCCATCCATAGTTGCTTCCAGACAGTTGGGTCGCGCAGCTCGGACTCTGGGTTGGCGCGGCTGCGGGCGACAAAACCTGGGAAGTCCGAACGACCGGTCGGTTGACCGATTGGGTTGTAACGTAGATCCATGCTGCAACGGACGTCCTCGCTCTCGTTCGAGAGCGAGCTGTGGGGTGTCGTTTTAGTAAGGAAGAGCGCTCCTCCCCGTTGAATCGGCAACGGGAGGGTTCGGTCGACATCAAAGAACTGCTCCGGAAGGTGCGTTCCCAGGGTCGGCGACGTGCAGTGCTGGCGCAGGCCGCCTTCGTGATTCTTTGGGACCACCGCGAGACACCCATTTTCCTCGGTCGCGTCGAAGATCGGCACCCACACGGTCAGCATGTTGGTTTCGTCGGCCTCTTCCCGAACGACGCCGGCATCCTGGTGCCACGGCGTGGCGCCAAGGAGCACCTTTCCGGTATTCGGGTCGCGCGGAACGTACTTTTCCGGTGGCTTCAGCCGAACGTGTTGGACCGGGTTGGAGTAGATCTCTGGTCCAATCAGCGATTCGGCGACGTCAAGTAAGTTCGGGTTGCGCAGCATCGCGAAGACGGCGGGACCAAAATGGCAGGGCTCGTCCGGAGCGACGTTCTTGAACGGTAACGAAAAGTCAAAGTATTGGGCCCAGACCTTCCCGGTCTCCGCGTAGACTTTGGTTAGTCGCCGGCCAAACGGTAGGTCCGCGTACGTCGACTGGATCTTCCCCTCGGCGAAGAGGGTATTGGCTAGCTGGTCGAGTAAGGCTTCGTATTCGCTAACCAGCGGATCGAGGAACTCGCGGGTGTCGATGATGTCCTCGACGACGAGAAATCCTTCGTCGTGGAACTGCTCGACCTGTCGCGACGTCAGCAAGGCCATCGTGTTCCTCCAATGTTCCGAGTTGTGCCCGGACTCCAATGGCTAGAGCGTACCCCTGTCTGGCGGGTTCGTCAACGGGCCATCGCTCATTCTGCAGGGCCTTGTGCACGATCGCGCTTCACGTAGTCGTTCACTCGTGCCTGAAGGATTTGGAGGCGGCGGCTGTGATCTTTTGGATCCTCTGGGACTGTCGCAATCTCGAGCGCCTGGACCGAGATGGCGCCGAGCGCGGAAAGCTCTTCGGGGGACAAGTCGATGACCACCCCGCGATTCACGAAGTGCAGGTGGTAACCGCTGCCCTGGTGGCGTTGCCAAATCGTCATTCCCTCGCGATTCGCGAGCATACGTCCGGGGAAGATCATTCTACGCACCTCACCTGACAGTAACTAATTCATGGCCTAGTATTTGGCCATGCCACACCCTTGCTTCTAGCGCTTTGGTCGCCCTGGTCTTGAAATCCCGAGACGACCTTGATAAAATTGCTTGTACTGTACGAGTGTAGCTCAGTTGGTAGAGCAGCGGCCTCCAAATCCGCCGGTCGGGGGTTCGAGTCCCTCCACTCGTGCCACTTCAGGCCCGTCTTGACGGGCCTTTTTTGTTGGTTGCGAACGGTGTCGAAGCGTCGTTGCCGCCACCCATTTTAGACGAAGATGTTCAGGCTGAAGGATGAGAACAATGGACGACGTCGCCCGCTACAACCGCGATCGTTGGGATTCTCTCGTCGAGGCCAATGCCCTTTTCACTCGTCCCTACCTCGACCTCGACTCGCAATCCGCGCGAGCTAGACTCGATCCCGAGGGTTTGCTTGGCGACGTCTCAGGAAAGCGGGTTCTCTGCCTGGCAAGTGGTGGAGGACAGCAATCAATCGCTTTTGCGGCGCTTGGCGCGGACGTCACGGTTTTTGACCTCTCCGGGAGGCAGCTCGAACGGGATCGAGAGGCAGCGCTCGCCGCGGGCCACTCCCTCCGGATCGAGCAAGGTGACATGCGCGATTTATCCCGCTTCAGCCGCGGAGCGTTCGACGTCGTCTGGCAGCCCTATTCCCTGAATTTCGTACCGGATGCCGCGGTGGTTTTCCGCGAGGTCGCCGGAATATTGCGACCAGCCGGACTCTACCAGGTCACTTGTGCAAATCCGTTCACGATCGGTCTGCGGACGCGGGACTGGAATGGAACGTCGTATCCTCTCTTTCGGCCATACCTAAACGGCGTCGAGATCACCGAATCCGACGAACCGTGGGTGTATCCTCCCACCGGCAAGCCCGGGCCGATTCAACCACCTCAGGAGTATCGCCACACCCTGAGCGCGGTGATCAACAATCTGGCGTCGGTTGGTTTCGCCCTCTTCCACGTCGCGGAGCATAGCCATGGCGACGTGGACGCGCCTCCTGGGTCCTGGGAGCACTTGACGACCTATGCCCCACCGTGGTTTAGCTTTTGGGCAACCTATCGCCCGGAGCTTGGGAATCGTTTTGACAAGAAGACGGGCTGACCTCCTTTCGCTTCACCCAAACAGTCTTTTTTCCTCATTTTAGGGCGTCGTTAGCATTTGGGACGTAGCCTTAACGTTGGAAGTCGCGCAGATAACCGAATCGACCGGACGGTCGGTCCTATCTCGCGACCTGACCGGGCCGTTCGACCCGGTTGTCTAGATGAAGGAAGGAACAATTGTGTTTGTTCGGGTAGGAAAAAGCCTAACCACGCTAGGATTGATCGCGCTGGTCACCGCGTGCAGCGCCGTCGGCCAGGCGTCCGCTCCCGCGGCCAGTCCATCGGTTTCGACCGCTGCGTCGACAACGCCACCAGCCGCTGATTCGACCGCGAACCCCGGTGGAGCAAACCGTCCGGCTCGCGCTCCGAGCGTCGCCGGGACGGTACAGACGGTCAATGGCACCACGATCACCGTCCAGAGCGCGCAGGGTGGAAATCCAGCGACGATCCAGCTAACCAAAGACACCAGGATCGTCAAGCAGAGCGATGTCGCGATGAGCGACCTCACCTCCGGAACCGCGATCACGGCCGTTGGCCAGCTTAGCGGAAATGTGGTTCAGGCCCGACGGATTCAAGTCGGAACCAATCCGGCGGCACCGCGGCAAGGGGGCGGTGGACCAGGAGGAAACGGAGGAAACGGCGGAAATGGCGCTAACGGTGGTAACCCGCCGCCTACGGTCGTGAACGGAACCGTCGATTCAGTGACCGGGAATACTGTGACGGTCAAGAAGACCGATGGCACGTCGGTTCAGGTGCAACTAGCGAGCAACGGTCGAATCACCCAGCAAACGATAGTGACCGCTGCCGACATCGTCCAAGGCAAGTTTGTGATGGCGATCGGGCAATTGCAAGGCAATACGCTGACCGCTACGAACGTCAATTTGTCCGACACGGCTCCAGCCGGTCGAAACGCTCCTGCTCCCCAGGGGTAACACCCTGATATTCCAGTCGCCGACCTAAACCGCCGGCGCCAAGCTCGGACAATCGGCGTGTGCCGCGACGGGCAGCGCGACCGTAAACGTGCTGCCCATTCGGGGCCGTGATGATACCCAAATCCGGCCACCGTGCTGGGTCACTATTTCTCGGCATATTGCTAAACCAAGGCCGGTGCCATGAGGCTTGCTCGTTAGCGTTGGGCCGACTTGCTGGAACTTCTCAAAGATTAGCTCCTGATCCGCCGGCGATATCCCGACGCCAGTGTCGA
>CAZBQK010000047.1:18990-20383 GCA_964493975.1 uncultured Dehalococcoidales bacterium
GCCTTAAGACTGATCGTTCCACTCCAGGTGAATTTCAGCGCGTTCGAGAGCAGGTTACAACATACCTGCTCGATCCGGTCTGTATCGGCAATAACGACCGGTAAATCCGGCTCGATTTCGAGTGAAAAGGCAAGGTGACGCTGTTCGACCAGCGGCCGATACGTTCGCTCGAGCTTTTTGAGCAGGCCGGTCAGATCGATCGGAGCGATTGACCAGGTCATTTTTCCTGCTTCGATCTTGGCGATGTCGAGAACGTCGTCGATAAGTCGGGTCAACCGCTCGCTCTCTTCGAGAATTATCCCAACGAACTCCCGTTGAACGGTGGGATCGTCGTCATAGGTCAAGAGCATCTCGGAGTAGGATCGAATCGACGTCAAGGGGGTTCGTAGCTCGTGAGACACGTTCGCGACGAAGTTGGTTTTCATCTCGTCGACGCTCAGGAGATCGAGATGAGCATCACTCAGCTCGGCGTACGCTCTTCGCACGTCCTCATTCGCTCGGTCGGCTTGTTGCTTCAGACAGCTCGCGAGAATTGCCGTCAGAACGAGGAATAACGAGCGGAATACGAACGAATCATCGATTGGGACCGCGCCGATAACGTATTCCGCGACGTTCGCACCAATGAACACCCCGGCCGCGAGAAGCGACTGGCGATAGCCAAACCGCATTGCTATTGCCATCGTGACAACAAAAAGGAATAGCCCAAATGGCGACGCGAACCCGTTGCCCAGACAGACCATCATCGCTACATTGAGCGCCAGATCGCCCGCGGACGTGGCATAGCCAACGCCAATGAGGGCAGGGCTTCGTGGCATGAGCCAGGTTATGCCGAGATTATAGGCAACTGCCAGCAAGACGACGACTCCAGCGGCGACGCGTTGCGAGTAGGCCAAGTTTGCGAGAGTAACACCGGGGATGACCAGCAGGATGCCGAGCCAGCGGACGCCAACGAGCTGCCACTCCAAACGGAGACTGGACGGAAGGCCGGCCGGCCCAGTCAAGAGGTAGGCAACAAGTCGTCCGATGAGTATCCCCATGATCGAAAGGCTAGCGCGCGGCAGCGGCTTGGCGAACGGACAAAAGGATGAACCACGGTCCGACCAAGTGCGTGCTGAAGCGCGATCGGGACAGATTCCTCAACCAAACGTCAACGTTCTGACCACCGCGCGACATCGATTCCTCAACGATAAACCGACCGGCCGATCCGACAATGGTCCCAGCGGGGCCGGTCAAAGGGCGGACAGCCAATGTGGTGGTAGCGGTCGACGATGAAGCGGTGGTTGTCCGGAAGCTTGGGTTGAGCTTTATCTTTGCGCCGGTCTCGCTCGCCATTTGTTGCAAGACTAAAGGGTGTCTGATGAGCATCGTCGCAGGTCGGGTGCCGATCGCCGTC
>CAZBQK010000048.1:0-16726 GCA_964493975.1 uncultured Dehalococcoidales bacterium
GGGAGAGGGGATGACTCTGTCCCCACGAGGTAAGCCGGCGCGAGCAAGAGGGCACTCTCCACATTGTCGCTCTCTTTCATGACAAGACGATGACTCGTTTGACTGATTTCCCTCCGTCTCTGGTCGTGGCGAGTCACGTGGCTGTCATGTTCGGTCGGTAAAGTTTGGTCAGCTCACCGACGGAGACGCCAATGTGGAAATGACCAAATCATCCGCGGGTCGACGATCGCGCTCCATTCCAAAATGGCTGGTGGCGATCGCTCTCGTCGCACTACTCTCGGCCGGCGGCCTCGCCTACGGGCTTCGTGCCGCCGGACAGCAGCCGGCGTCCCCCACCTACCTGACGGCGCCGGTCACGCGTGGAGACGTCGCCAATCAAGTCAGCGCAACCGGACCGATCGCCCCCGCGGCGTCGGTTCCGCTGTCCTTCAAGACCTCCGGGAAGATCGCCGCCATCTCGGTCCAGCCAGGGGACCGGGTGAAAGCCGGCCAAATCCTCGCCACCGAGGACCCGAGCGATCTACAGGCGACGCTGGACGGCGCCAAGGCGAGTCTGGCTCAAGCCCAGGCGACCCTCGCGGGCCTGGAAGCCGGTATTGGCGAGGCTCAGCGGAGCGTTGCCGATGCGGCGGTGAAAACCGCTCAAACCGCGGCAGACGATGCGACCGCTAACCTGGGCGTGACGAAGGAGAGCACGGACAAGGAGATCGCGCTGGCCGAAGCCGGTGTCACGACCGCCGAAACGAATCTCGCCGTGGCACAAGCGGCGCTCGTCGCCGCTCGGGAGCAGGAAAACAAAGCTCTCGCGGCCGATCAGACCACGGTCGACAATGCTCAGAAGACCCTCGACGCCCAAAAGACCGCCGCAACGGCAAACCTGAAAGTGCTTCAGGGTCAGCTTGGGAAAGCGAAGGACGATCTCTGGGCGGCCCAGACAAACCGTGACGGCATCTGCGGGCAGGGGAAAGGGTTCGCCTGCGGCGCGGCGAACGCGAGCGTCGGCGCCGCCCAAACCTCCGTGGACACCGCGATGGCGCAGGTGGAGCAGGGCCAGAAACAGGGCGCCCAACAGGTCGTGACGGCGCAAAGTCAGCTGGATCAGGCCCGGGCTCAGTTGGCGAGCGACAAAGCTCACGACGACGCGACGATTTCCAGCGTCCAGGGACAGATCCGTCAGGCCACCGATGCACTGACGGTCGCGCGACGGACGTACGACAACGCCCGGGCAAGGGCTGGGGTGACCGTTCAGACGGCACAGTCCCAGGTCGACCAATCCTCGAGCGGGTTGACCTCGGCCCAGGCCGGTTATCGTGTCGCGGTTGCGACGCCGTCGCAAGCAAGTCGGGACGCCGCCAGGGCCCAGGTCGACGGAGCGCGGGCAGCCGTCGAGATCGCTCAGGCAAACCTCGACGCGGCGACGCTACGCGCGCCCTACGATGGGACGATCGCATCGATTGATGGCGCGGTGGGCCAGTGGGTCAGCGGCGGCGGCAGCGGTGGATCGAGCAGTAGTGGTTTGATCCAGCTGGTGGATCTCGCGCATCTGACCGTCGTGTCGCAGGTCAATGAGGCTGACATGGCCGGGATCGACGTTGGTAATCCGGTCAGTTTCACGCTCAACGCGTTTCCCGGGCAAACGTTCACCGGCAAGGTGACCGCGGTTCAAACCCAGGGAACGACCTCACAAAACGTCGTCAGCTACAACGTGACGAGCACGATCGATCCGACCTCGGCAAAGCTTCTGCCCGGCATGACCGCGAACGTCGCCATCGCGACGAACCGACGCCAGAATGTCCTCGTCGTTCCGGTTGCCGCGCTCTCCGCGCCCCAGCTGCCCGGGACGCCCTCGCCTGATACCACTCCCGCCGTCCCGAGCCAGACTCGCGGATCGGGCACCGTGCTCGTTCTTGCCAATGGGAGAGCGACGCCACGACCGGTCCAGGTCGGGCTCAGCGACGGCCATCTGGTCGAGATCATCGCCGGCGTCGACGTCGGCGACGTCGTGGTCACGGGCATTGCCCAAACCAACCAGCCGGGACCGTCCGGAGGAGGATAAGCAAACATGAATAACCCCACCAACCCCACGATCCGGGTGGACGGACTGAGCCGCGACTACCAAATTGGCGCCTCGGTGGTGCGCGCGCTACGGGGAGTGAGCCTGGAGATCGAGAAAGGCGATTTCGTCGCGGTCACCGGGCCCTCCGGTGCCGGAAAGTCGACTTTCATGAACCTCGTCGGCTGCCTCGATCGACCCACGTCCGGCCGCTACTGGCTCGACGGTCAGCCGATCGACGAGTTATCCCCGAGTCAGCTCGCGATCGTGCGAAACCGAAAAATCGGCTTTGTCTTCCAGACCTTTCATTTACTCCCGCGGGCGACCGCTCTCGAGAACGTCACGCTACCCCTGCTGTACGCGGGACTCGTCGGTCGGGCAGCCGAGGAGCGCGGCCGGTTGGCTCTCGAGGCGGTGGGACTTGCGGACCGCGCTCACCACAAGCCGAATCAGCTTTCTGGTGGGCAACAGCAGCGGGTCGCCATCGCGCGGAGCCTGGTGACCGGTCCGTCGATCGTTCTCGCGGATGAGCCGACCGGCAACCTCGACACCCGCACGAGCGTCGAAATCATGGCGATCCTGCAAGAGCTCAACGATTCCGGGGTGACTATCCTTGTGGTGACCCACGAACCGGACGTCGCCGCCTACTGTTCGCGTGCCATCGGCTTCCAGGATGGCAACGTCGTCGACGACGTCCGATCCAAGAATCCGCGTCGGGCTACCGAGATCCTGGCGGCCCTTCCGCCACCACGAGAGCAGGAGGCTCTTCGATGAATCAGCCACTGGATAGCAGGATATCTTTCGTTCGAAGCCTACCACCGCTCGAGGAACCGACACGATCCTCGTCGCTCGCGTCGGTGAAGCAGAGCATGCGCTTTGCCCTGCGGGCATTTGGCGCCTACCGCCTCCGGTCAGCGCTGACCCTCTTCGGCATCGTCGTGGGTGTCGCGGCTCTCCTGCTGATTGTCGAGCTGGGAGACGTGACTCAGGACTACATCGCGCTGCAGTGGTCCCACGTCGGAGCAAACCTGGTGTCGGTCGGATACCGCCCGCAGCCCGGCGTCGGAAAGGCCGCCGCAATGGCCATGTCAACCCTGACCCTGTCGGACATTCAGGCACTTCAGCGGCTCACGCACGTCACCGCGGTTAGTCCGATCGGCTACGACGGCGTGCCGATGGTGACCGGCGCCTTCACGAGTGGCGGGTGGCCGATCGAGGCTGGCTTTCCGTCGATCCAAACACTCCAGAATCTGAACCTTCAAAGTGGAAGCTTTTTCACCGATCAGGACGAGGCGTCTGGCGCCACGGTCGCCGTTATCGGTCCGGACGTTGCCGACCGCTATTTCCCCGGCGTCGATCCAATCGGCAAAGACATACGTCTTGGGACCGTCAATTTTCGAGTGGTAGGGGTTGTCTCAAGGCAGAGCAACGATAACCAGCCGGACATGACCTACCTGCCGTTCTCGACCTACCAGCAGCGGCTGTCCGGGCACAATGCGCCGCAGATCATGCTGCAAGTAGATCAGCCGGCCAATATCCCGGCGGTGATCACGTCGGTCAGCCAGACGCTCGATAAACAACACCACATCGCTTACGATCAGTCCAGTGACTTCGTCGTCTGGTATGACAACGCGAGCGCCGATCCACAAGTTCAGCAGCTCAATCTTGCCCATCTGGTGATGACCGTCGTCGCCGGTATCGCACTCCTCATTGGAGGCTTCGGCGTGGGCAGCACGATGTTCCTGGCGGTTCGACAGCGCACGTCCGAGATCGGCCTTCGGCTCGCGGTGGGAGCTCAGCCCGCCGACGTTCTCCGTCAGTTCCTCGCCGAAGCGGCAACCCTCTCGTTGGTTGGAGGAGCGATCGGCATCCTGGTCGGCATTGGAGCCGTTTTCGCATTCTACTTTGCCTATCGGGACGCTCTCCTCGGCCACTGGTTTCGACAGGCGGTGCAGAACCATCCGGTTCCATCGCCAATCGCATTGGTCGTGGCGCTCGTCGCCTGCGTCCTCCTTGGTATTGGGTTCGGTTTCTTTCCCGCCCGCCGGGCGGCGAGCCTTGATCCGATTGTCGCTTTGCGCGAGAGCTAGTGTTTTGTGGCGGGAGCGAGGGCTAGAGACGCGCCCGTCCGCATCTAGGCGGGCCTCTAGCCCTCGCTCCAGGAATGCCAGCGCCATCACTCCTTGTGTCGTGAACTGGTAGTAGATGGTCACATCCCTCATGAGGGGGTTCCAGGAGTCGAAGCTATAGCTGGTCCCTCGTCGCTTGACCAGCTGAAGCTTCGACTCCTGGAAGAGTTTGTCTCGTGATCATCCCGTAATCGTGAAACGAAGGTGACCGAGGTGATTGCAATCGGCTCACAGGTGCCGCCAAAGCCCCGGGCGCGGCTTGCCGCGTTTACTCAACTCGAGGGATCGGGTGGTCTTCCCTGGCTGCTCGCGGTGCAGCAGAGCGTGCGCGAGGCGTTCCGGTCGCTCGTGACCCGGAAGCTCTGGTCGGCGGTGACGCTGCTTGGCATCCTCGTCGGCAGCGCTGGCATGCTGACGGTCGATGCCCTGCAGCGGTCCCAGAGCGCGGCATTCGCGGCTCAGGTGGCCCAGCTTGGATCGAATCGGATTCAGGTGACGCCCGGGGGCACGAGTGTCGGCGGTGTTAGGGTTGCCGGGGCGCCGCCATCGCTGACGGCGCGCGACGTCGCCGCCATCCAGCGGCAGGTCGCGGGAATCGCCGCGATGAGTCCGGAAGATGCCAACCTCGAGTGGGTCGTCGTCGGACGGCAACGCTGGGAGACCCAAATCGTGGGCGTCGAGCCGTCCGCTCAACGAATTCAGAACGATGCGGTGCAAAGAGGACGGTTCCTCGGCGACGCCGATGAGGCGACTGGCGCCCGGGTCATCGTGCTCGGGCAGACCGCTGTCGATCACCTCTTCGGCGGAGCAGATCCGGTCGGCCAGTCAGTTCGCATACGCAATGTCGAGTTCCAGGTTGTCGGAGTGCTCGGGCGCAAAGGGCACAACGACCGGTCCGATCTGGACGACGTCGCGCTGATACCCTTTAGCACCGCCCAACAGCGTCTCTTCGGCTTCGCAAAGATCAACAGCATTCTGATCCAATCGACCGGTCCCGAGAGCATCCCGACGGTCGTCGCCGGCGTCCGGAAAGCGCTCGAAGCCAGTCATCGCCTCGCACCGGGCCACCCCGACGACTTCACCGTCACGAACAACCAGACGCTGCTCGAACTGACGCAGCAGCAGAGTTCTTTCTTTCCTCGGATGCTAACGGGAGTGGCGCTGATTGCGCTACTGCTCGGCGGCGTTGGGGTGCTGAACGTGATGCTGATGGCGGTGGCCGACCGGACCCCGGAGATCGGCCTTCGGCTGGCCGTCGGCGCGCAGCCCCGAAACATTCAGCTCCAGTTTCTCGTCGAAGCGCTGACACTAACGCTCATCGGAGGGCTCGGCGGAACGCTGACTGGCGTTGCTGCCTCCGCCGCGATTCCGCGCGTCGTCAGCGAGCTGGCCGACTTTCCAACGATGCCGACGGCTTCGGCGATCGTGATTGCGTTCGGGGTATCCGTTCTGATCGGTCTCGCGTTTGGCTTCTATCCCGCTCGAGCGGCCTCACGCCTGGATCCGATCGCGGTCTTACGTTCGGGATAAGTGACGGCGGAATCCACGAGAGAGAGCCAGAACTTAGACTCGGAACCAAGAGTCGATGCTATTACTCTTCCGCGCCGTAGATGGCTCGAAGCTTCTCCCGAATGTCGGCATTCCCGAGAACGTCGGTCGAGTCGACGTACTGGTCGATCGAGCCAATCGCGCGGGGAAGCTGACGAATTCGGTCGTCGGCAATTCTCGCGTGGATTGCTTCGCTGAACCGGCCGGCGTCGATCACAAGGTAGGGGCGGTCGTGGAACGGGGCGACGTCGACCGATTGAGGCTCGGTGATCCCCAATTCGTTGTGCATCGTGGCGACAATTGTGTAGGCGGAGCAAAGGTGCGTTTCGCGTTCCTGCCAGGATTGAGCCCGTACGACAGATTCGAAAAAAGGGAGAAGGCGCGGCGCGCATCGCAGCCGCGCAAACGCTGTCACGAGCCATTTGCTATAGGGAGCGTAGGTCCGCTCCACGAGAAAGCAGAGTCGGATCAGGTCGCGTAACAGCGCGGAGGCGACGAGAGCTGACCCCAGGTCATCGCCGACGTCGCCGCAGCGACCCACGAACGGCTCCTGTTGGGCGATCCGCGCCCACTGGGTGGCCAGGAGATAAAGCCAGAGATCGCGCGGATAATAACCAAATGCTACGCGTAGCCGGTGAAGCTCGCCCAGGCCATCGTGGAATACTTTCCCGTCCGTGATCTCCCGCAGACACTGTTCGGGGAATGTCAGCCAGTGGGCGACGCCGATCTCGACGTACGTGCTCATCCCCAATTGTCGGCGTAGAAACCGGGCAAGCGTTGTGATCTTCACCTGATGATTGATCGGGCCGGACGACGATTGTTGAAGAAGGGATCGTTCCGACCCTGTTCCAATCCTTCACCGCATAGGCGCAGAGGACGCAGGGAGAACCGGAGAAAATGAGTCGTAGGCCGGACGTTCCTGCGAGTTTCTCTGCGTCCTCTGCGTCTCTGCGGTGAAAGTGATCTACTCGCTCTTCGCCGACTTGTAAAAATCGAGGCAGGCGGCGAGATTCGCCCGAGCATCAAGCTCGTTCGCGACGAGCTCCTTGCCCGTATCCAGGCACTCGACGAGATGGTCGAGAACGCTCCCCGCTCGCGGCCCGGGGTTGACCTGGAACCAGCCCGCGACGTCGAACTTCCCGGCGACGGCGATCTTGCCGGAGGTGGATTCGTCCCAGACGATCTGACCCTCGGTGCCCACGATCTGGAAGGTGTTGTAGCCGGCGCCCGGCGGCCCGTGCCAGGTGACTTCCACGGTCGCGATCTGTCCACCGGAGAAGCGCAGGTTCGCCACGCCAAAGTCTTCGAGACCCCGGCTCGTCAGACTCTGGTCGACGAGGTTCGCGATCTCACCACCGGAGCGAGTGACTTCGGCTCCGAAGAGCCACCGCAGTGCCGCGATGTAATAGATCGAGTGATCGATCCAGCCGCCGCCCGGCGACTTCGTTTTGTCGAGCCACCAGGTGTCGCCCCGCTCGCCCGGCCAGGGCTGGCGCGGAATCGATGCTCGCATCGTCGCGTGCGCGGTGATCGGCTTGCCGATTCGGCCTTCGTCAATCCAGGTCTTCATCCGCTTGTAGGCTGGTGACACAAGGTAGGTGTTCTCGTTCGAAATGAACTTCACCTTCGCCGCTCGGACCGCTTCGACGATCTTGTCGGCACCGGCGACGTCCAACGCGACCGGCTTCACGCTGACGATGTGCTTGCCGTGGCGCGCGGCTTCTTGAACCAGCGCCGGGTTCTCGTTGCAGTAGCAAGCGGTGACGACGATGTCGACGTCGTCGCGCTGGGCAATCTCGAGATAATTCGCCGTCGTCGAGCCGACCCCAAACCGCTTGGCCGTTTCCGCAAGGTGGCCCGGATCGCGGTGGGCAATCGCGACAATCTCCGTGCGCGGGTTCTTCGTCGCGCTCTCCGCCGCCGCGAGTCCAGCGTACCAATGGTCTAAGCCGGCAATGCCGATGCGATACTTAGCTGCCATTCTTCCGTCCCTTACTGATTGGATTTGACGAGGGTGACGTCACCACGGAGACACAGAGGACGGGAGGGAGAGCACGGAGGCTTTTTGTTGTCATCCTGAGCGATAGCGAAGGATCGGCGTGGATCAGGCAGGTGGTTCCACTTTCGGGGCCGAGTCTTCGCTTCGCTCAGAATGACATTTCTCTCTCCGTGCTCTCTCCCGTTACTCTGTGTCTCCGTGGTGAACCGTCTCCTCTCCATTCTTATAAGCCTGATCGAGTAGCTGCGTTGGGTGCAGGACCTTTGCGTTGAGCCCGGCCCGCTTCACTCCGGCGTCTAGCTGGAGCATGCAGCCGGGGTTACCGGTCAGAACGACCTCCGCCTTGGTCGCGGCGATGTTGTCCAGCTTGCGATTGAGAATCTCGGTGGCGCGCTCGGAATGGGTAATATTGTAGATCCCCGCGCTGCCGCAACACCAGTCTGACTCTTTCATCTCGACGAACTCGATCCCCGGAATCTGCGCGATAACCTTGCGTGGCTGCCGCTTCACCCCCTGGGCGTGGCAGAGGTGACACGCTTCGTGATAGGTGACCCGGACCGGGACGTTCCCCTTTGGCGGCTCGAGCGGAATCTCGGCGAGCAGCTCGCTGATGTCGCGGACCTTCCGACTGAAGCTCACCGCCCGCTCGTGGTAGACGGCATCCTCCCGGAGTAAGTGGGCGTACTCTTTGGTCTGAGCGGCGCACGCCGCGCAGTCGGCGACGACGTAGTCCACGTTGAAGCTCTCGAACAGATCGATGTTGTGTCGAGCGAGGTCGCGGACCGTTTCGGTATCTCCCTCGGCCGAATGCGGAGCGCCGCAGCACCGCTGGACTTTCGGCGTGACGACTTCACAGTGGTTTTCGACCAGCACGTTCACCGTGGATCGACTGACCTCGGCGTAGACGACGTTCATCACGCAGCCCAGAAAGAAACCAACCCGGTAGTGCTGCTCGCCCTTCGCCGGGGTTATCTCGGCGAGCTCTCGTCGGAGCGGCCGACCGGGCAATGACGGAAGCAGCTCCTCCATCGAGCCGAGAACGCTGAAGCGACCGGGCAGCTTACCGAGGAGCCCACTCGCTCGAACGAGACGCTGCAAGCCCAGCTTCTGGTACAGCCGTAGCGGCACCATGGCCCACTCGACCCGTTCCGGCCGAAGAAGCACCCATTGGAGAACCCATCGCTTCAGAGTTCGTTCGAGCCAGGGTTGCGGCTCGCGCTGGTCGATCTCGGCGCGGGCCGCCAGCACTAGCTCGCCGACTTTCACGCCGGAGGGACAGATCGTCTCGCAGGCGCGGCAATCCAGGCAGTTGTACATGTGGTCTTTGAAGCCGGGTGACTCGATTGGCAGCCGCCCTTCGTCGACGGCGCGGATCAACGCAACCCTTCCCCGGGGGGACTGGACTTCCAGGTGTTCCACGTTGTAGGTCGGACAGACCGACAGGCAAAGTCCACAGCGAATACACGCCAGGACGTTATCGTAGTCGGGAGAGTCGAGGCCGGCGAGGAACGGCTTCGCCACCGGCCCCGGGCCTAAGGGAACGCTAGGCAAAGGGCGGTCGATTGGGAGCGGTTTTTCCATGAGGCATGACTCCTCTGAAGCCGAGCAAGCGGGCCCGGGCCGATTATACCACTCGACATCCTCGCCAGCCCCAATTTGGCGCATTCAAGCGTTTAGACATGCGACCGCGACTCCATCCGAGTCGGGTCATGGGTCGACGGTGGAGGCGTTATCGCGGGAGGTTTCTCCGGTTAGCCACCCTTCTCGGAGAAGCGCCCCGGAGCGCGCCTCCCCCATCCTAACTAGTTGTCTGCCGTTGCCTATTTCTGCGTCTTAGAACGTGACCGGTACCAAACTGGCTCACCGTTTCGGTCTGAGACTTACGTTGGACTCGGGCTTGACCTTTTGGCTGGTGTGCGCCGATTGAGTTGCTTGTATCCTCGGCCCAGTCTAGAAGAAGTGCTTGAAAGCCTGGTCCAACAATTGATATAGAGAGCGATTGAGCCGAAACACGCGGACTTAGCCGAGAAAGGATAGCCAGCAGATGCAAGGACGAGCGAGAATCGAGCCCGGAACGTTCCAGGCCGAAGTTTGGTTCGACGAGCGAACAGAAACCATCCAAATCAAGCGAACAGATGCCAGTAGTAAGGGCCAACACCTGACCTGCACCTTCGAGCAGTGGGAGCAGATCAAATATGCCGTCGATCATCTCTTCGAACCGGCCGAGGGAACCCTGAGCAATTACGAAGAAATAAGGAATGTTGTCGCCGCGTCGCGGAACTAAAGCAGAGCCTGTCGCGGATAGTCCGTGTCCTATAATCGGACGACCTCGCCAAATAGTGCGAACACTTCGCGACCGCTCCGCGTGACTTTTCGGAGCCAGCTCTTCCCCGGCCGACGTGACGACAGATCTAGCGTCGTCGACTAATCTCGAAATGTCTCCCCCACCCGTGATACAGTAACCTCGCCGCCTCAAGCCGCGATCGCCTTCGCGTCCGCTTGGAAGGCAGCGGAGGTTCCCTCGTGACCGGATCAAAGCGAGCCGTCGTTCTGCTGAGCGGCGGAGTCGATTCCTCGACGGCGTTGGCCATTGCCAAAAAACGTGGTTTTGAGCTGTTTGCGCTGACGTTTCGCTACGGTCAGCGCCACGACGTTGAGATCGAGGCGGCAAAGCGCATTGCGATGAGCCTGGGCGTGGTGAGGCACGTCGTCGTCGACGTCGATTTGCGCGTCTTCGGAGGCTCAGCCCTTACCGCCGATATTGACGTGCCCAAGGATCGAAGCCTGGACGACATGGGCCACGGAATTCCGATTACGTACGTTCCCGCGCGAAACACTATCTTCCTGTCATTTGCCCTGGCCTGGGCTGAGGTTCTTGGCGCGAGTGATATCTTCATCGGGGTCAATGCTCTCGACTACAGCGGCTATCCCGACTGCCGACCGGAGTACATCGCCGCGTATCAGGCGATGGCTAACCTTGCGACAAAGGCCGGCGTCGAGGGTAGCCAGGACCTTATCATCCACACACCACTGATCGACATGTCCAAGGCAGACATTGTCAAAACCGGTCTGTCCCTTGGCGTCGACTTCTCTCTCACCACCTCCTGTTACGATCCCTCGCCCAGCGGAGAGGCCTGCGGTCACTGCGACGCCTGTCTCTTGCGCCTGAAAGGTTTCGGCGAGAACGGCATCGCGGATCCGGTTCGGTACCGCCTGGCGTAACCTAATATTGAGACCCAGGTCGGCTACAATTGAAGGGTGGGATCATCCGAGAGGAGCCGCGCGTGGAAGGGCACGATGTATAGCAAGCTTGAAGGGACAATCATCTCGAAGTTCAAGGCGGCCGTTCCACCGCTGTACTACGAGCAGCGCGACCAGTTTGCTCGCTCGTTACCGTTGCTCGCCCTTTTTAGCGTGGTGTTCACCGCGTTGCTTGGCGGCTGGCTAGGTGCCGTCTTCTCCGTGATTCAGGCGGTGGCAATTTCCCCGACGATTATCGTCGGCCTCGTCCTGTCACCTTTCTTCTGGCTCGAGCTACTTCCCCCATTTCTCTGGGCCGGGTCCTACCTCCCGTTACGGGACCGCCGCCTCCTGGGCTGGCGACTGTTCGTTCTGGGAACGGTTCTCTCGTTGGTCGGAGCACTTCTCCGACTCAATCTCATTACTATTGTCTTTTCGGGCGCGATCCTATACTTCACGCTTCAGGTTTACGACGAGTTTTACCGGCGATAAACCGATGCTTGATATTTCTGGCCTGCTCATCGACGTCGACGGGGTGCTGCGGATCGACAATACCGTGATCCGCGGTGCGGCCGAGGCGCTGGCTCGGCTCCGTCAGGCTGGATTTGGCCTGCGCTTCTTGACCAACACGTCGGTACGGAGCCGCAACAGCCTGCGCGGCAATCTGAGTCGTTTGGGGATCGAGATCGCCGACGGCGAGCTGTTCACCGCCGCGTACGCGACGGCCGAATACCTCCGCGCAACCGGCAAGCGCCGCATCTTTCTCGTGGTGAAGGGCGACGTCGTGGATGACTTTTCTGATTTCGAGCTGGCCGACGCCGACGTCGACGCGGTCGTCCTGGGCGGAGCCGAGGAGCTCTTCACCTACGAGCGCATGAACCGGGCGTTTCAGCTGGTCGACGCGGGCGCCGAGCTCGTCGCCATTCACCGCAACGCCTCGTGGGCGACCGAGCGCGGACTGCAGCTCGATGCCGGCGCCTACGTCGCCGCGCTTGAATCTGCCACCGGCCGCACCGCGACGCTTATTGGCAAGCCCTCTTCCCACTTCTTCGAGCTGGCTCTTGCCGACATGGGCGTTCCAGCGGCCCGCGTTCTCGTCGTCGGCGACGACGTGGCGGTCGACATCGCCGGTGGTCACGCGGCGGGGTGCCGGACCGCCCTGGTGCAAACCGGAAAGTTCCGCCCCGGCGATTTGGGGCGCGCCAAAATCGCGCCGGACCTCGTCCTGCCAAGCGTGGCGGACTTACCGGACTATCTCGTCCCGAAGAGGAACTGACCTCGGGGAGATAGGCCCTATTCACCAGGGTAGTAAAAACTTGACGTCCCGCCACAGAAGCATATTATGCATTGGAGGGAGAACTCACGGAAGCGGCCGACTTGTTGGCCCTTGGAGAACGAGGTAGCAGCGGCCGCGACGATCGATCGGGGATGCACCTGCAATAACGTACTCGCGCATCGGCTGAACGCCGCGGGCGGGACATTCACAGGAGGCAATCTGATGGGTTTGCAGTACGACCTGCGTTTACACGAACGGAAAGACGAATGGCTGGTCCGGGCCGTGCTCGTGGGGTTCATCGCGACCGGCTTGATGACTAGCGTGTTGGCAGTCGCTTACGTTATAGCCGTCGTCCTGGGGTCCTCGAGCCCCGAAGCGCCCATCCTGTTGCGCTGGATGTGGGCTCTGGCGAATAACGCGGTGACGCGTCAGGCGCAAACGGCGGTCGCGATCGCCGTGCTTCTCCATTTTGTCGCCGGGATTGCCTGGGCCGTCGTGTACGCCAGCTTCGTCGAGCCGCGGTTGAGTGGGCCTGGTTGGCGGCGCGGTCTTCTCTTCGCGCCGCTTCCCGGCATCCTTTCGCTCGTCGTGCTCCTTCCAGCTCTGGGAGGGGGTTTGTTCGGTCTGGGCTTAGGGGCTGGCCCCCTCCCGATCGTCGGAAATCTCGTGCTCCATCTGGTCTACGGCGCTTCCCTTGGCTATCTCTATCCGCCGGAGAACGATCGTCTCCTGCTCGAGCGCGGCGAAATAGCGCGGCCCGAGGAAGTGCGGTCCGTCATTCTCGTGGAGCGCAGCACGGCGACCGGGATGATCCTCGGGCTCATTCTGGGAGGGCTTGGGGGCTTGCTGGGCTCGACAATCATCTCTCCCGACCAGCCGGCCCTGGCGGGACTGGTTCTCGGGGTTCTCTTAGGCAGCGCGGCCGGCGCGCTCATCGGCTCCTACTCCAGACTGGATACCACCCCCGACAAGTGAGGTGTTGCTCGCCACTCCTAAAGAATCCTACTCTGCCAGTTGTAACCTGGCATCGTAGATCTTCATACTTTGGGGGCAGTCCCTACGACGACCAGGGGAATGGCATCGCCGTGGACCGGGCTGGCGGCATCTATGTCACCGGCTGGACCCAGTCCAAGCGATTCCCGACCAAGCACCCGCTCCAAGCCAGCTTCGGCGGCGGGGAATACGACGCCTTCGTCGTCAAGATCCGGCCCTAGGTTACCGCCTGACCGTTCTCTAGCTGCTTCTTGCACCGCCACCTGGCATCATCTCAATTGCTGCCACCCCCCATCCCAGGTACAATTGTTCTCTACCCTTTTTTGTGGACAAGGAGCTTCGGATTGCCCCAGGACTTCTGGAAGACTTTTAGTAAGCGACGCGGGGAGCGGACCTCACTGCAACTGACCGGCGCGCCGCCGGTTGAAGTCAAGACCCAGTTTCAGGCCATGGATATAGTCGATACCGTCTCCTACGGTCGCGCTCTCTTTCTCGACGGGAAGATCCAATCTGGCCAGGCGGACGAGTTCATTTATCACGAGTGCCTCGTTCACCCGGCGTTGGTCGCCCACCCGGCGCCCCGGCGCGTCTTCATCGCCGGTGGTGGCGAGGGAGCGACCGCGCGCGAAATTCTTCGCCACCAGACTATCGAATCGGTGGTGATGGTCGACATCGACGAAGATGCCGTCCGCGCCTGCCGCGATTACCTGACCGACGTCCACCAGGGCGCGTTTGACGATCCACGCCTCGAGCTCGTCTACGACGATGCCCGGGCCGAGCTCGAGAAGGCCCGGCCTGATTTCGACGCGATCGTCGTCGACGTGACCGATCCGCTCAAGGGCGGGCCTTCGTACCGGATCTTTACCCGGGAGTTTTACGAGCTCGCGCGGGCGCGACTACGACCGGGTGGCGTCATCTCGGTTCAGGCCGAGAGCGGCGATATTGGTGGCCTCACCGGCCACGTGGCGATCGTCAATACGCTGCGGTCCGTCTTCTCCCGTGCTCACGGGTTCCGAGCGCACGTCCCATCATTTGGCGAGACCTGGGGGTTCGCGGTTGCCAGCGACGGGTTGTTGCCGGCGGATCTGACGATCGAGGCCGTGGATCGAATCCTCGCCCAGCGTGGGTGTTCTGATTTGCGCTACTACGATGGACTTACCAATCGCGCCCTATTTTCCCCCGATCGCTACTATCGCAACGCGGTGGCTCACGCTTCGACCGTGATCGACGACGCCCATCCTCTTGTTATCGAATGATCAATACCGTAAGGCTTCACCCAAGATTGAGCTCCCGTACGGACGGGACACGAGGTTTGGCTGTGGCTGTTGCGCCGACGACAATACCCTACATGGAGCGGATGATCGAGCAGAGTCAAGGGTTGCCGACGCCGTTCCTTTTGATCGATTTAGAGCGAGTGCGGACGAACTATCGATCGCTGCTCGCCGCTTTCGGTCACGCCGAGATCCACTACGCGGTCAAGGCAAACCCGCATCCGGCGATCCTGCGGACTCTCGCCGAAGAAGGTTGCGGCTTCGAGATATCCTCCGAGGGTGAGCTGGATCTGATCGAGGCACTGGATCGACCGGTCCCGCTCGTCTCCAGTAATCCGATTAAGACCGATCGATTCATCGCGCGGGCGGTGAAGGCGGGGGTCGAAGGCTTCGCGGTCGACTCTCCGGAGGAGGTCGCGAAGGTGGCCCGGGTGGCGCCAGGGGCAGCGGTCTACGTTCGCCTGCTGGTGGACAACAGTGGTAGCGAGTGGCCGCTGGCGCGCAAGTATGGAGTCGGGCCGTCCGACGCGGTCGACCTGCTGTTTCAAGCCGCTGAGCTCGGGCTTCGTCCGCTGGGAACAACCTTTCACGTCGGGTCGCAGTGCCGGGTCAGCACCAGCTGGGACGAAGCGCTCGCCGTTACTGCCGATGTTTGGAACGCGGTGGCCCGGCGTGGAATCGACCTGGAATTCCTGAGCATCGGCGGCGGGTTTCCGGTGCATCACACGCGCCCGATTCCGGAGATTCCCGATATCGCGGAGGTCGTGCGCCATGGAGTGACCGAGCGGTTTTCGTCGAACGTCCGGGTTATGCTCGAGCCGGGGCGGATGATCGTGGGAGATGCCGCGCTCCTTGGCGGGTCGGTCATCGGGAAAGCGCGGCGGGGCGAAGAGCGCTGGATCTACCTGGACGTCGGCGTGTTTAATGGGCTGATGGAGACGATCGAAGGGTTCTCCTATGGAGTTGTTGCCTCGGTCGACGGTCCGACGGAGACGGTGGTGCTGGCTGGTCCAAGTTGCGACAGCGTCGACGTGATCGGCGACGCGATTGAGGTTGGGCCTGTCGACATTGGCGATCGGGTGTATCTCTTGAACGCCGGCGCCTACACTTTGTCGTATGCCTCCCATTTCAACGGCTGGCCCCCGCCGCAAGTCCATTTCTGTCGTCTGCTATAATCGCGACTGCATTCGACCCTGGCCCTCAAGAGGACACTGATGAAGATTGGCTTTTTGACCACTGGAATCATGCGGCGCATGGATTTTGGCGAGCTCGTCCGCTGGAGCGCCGCGCACGGATATCAGGCCGTGGACGTTCCGGACTCCGTCCCGAACGCGGTGAAGATTGTTCGTGACGCCGGACTCGCTCCGGCCGCGACTGGTGGTCTCCCAAACCTGATCGTTGCCGATGCTGCCGAGCGCGAGGCAAACGTTACTCGTGCGCTCGAGCGGCTCGCCGTGATCGCCGGCGATGGCATTCCCTTAGTTATGCTCAATCACGGTAAAGTGGCCGATAAGACGGACGACGAGAACTTCGAATTTGCCCGACTTGGTTATACCCCCGTCGCGGAGCGCGCCGAGAAGCTTGGCCTTAAGCTGGCGATCGAGCATTACCCAAATTACGGTCGTAACCTGGCGATCAATCCCGCCAATTGGCGGCGATTGTTCGAGCTCGTGCCGGTCCCGAGCCTGGGGCTTTGCATCGACCCCTCCCACCTGGTTTTCCTGGGGATCGACTACTTACGGGCCGTCCGCGAGTTTGGCAGCCGCATTCACTACGCCCACGCGAAAGACACCGAGATCGTGCCAGAAGGCCTCTATCAATATGGCATTCTGGCCGGTCCGTCCTTTGGACGCAAGCCAGTGGGGAAACCGGGGTGGTGGCGTTATACGCTGCCGGGCTTTGGAAACGTCCACTGGGGCGCTTACATCGGCGCGCTTCTCGACATCGGGTACGACGGATTCCTCTCGGTCGAACACGAAGACGACCTGTGGGGCTGGCTGGATAATCCCGAGCGTACCAAAGAAGGGCTGATCGTGGCTCAGAAATACCTGAGCCAGTATTTGCCATAGGGATCGTTTTCACCGCAGAGGCACAGAGAACGCAGAGGACGAGGGGGAGACTGGGGCGATTGATTAGAGGATTACCCTCGATTTGAGCTTCCGCGGAGTCGAGGCTTTAGCCGGTCCCCCAACCGTAGGGGGGCCGGCTAAAGCCTCG
>CAZBQK010000048.1:16736-20340 GCA_964493975.1 uncultured Dehalococcoidales bacterium
CGGGGGGGGGCCCTCAAACAGCCTCGACTCCGCGAGGGCGTTCCGGTCAGGAACTCCGCCCACAATCTCTCATTTTCTCCGTCGTCCTCCGCGGTGAACCCTCGTCCGAAGCTAGAGGAGGGCGCGTGAGCACGTCGACTGTCGCGGTCCGACCCGTTCGAACGAAGGACGATTACAAGGCGTTCGTGGACGTCCCCTGGCACGTTCCCGAGGATCGTCCGATGGTCCGGCCGATGCGCGAGTTCGAGCGCCACCTGTTCGATCGCGGTCGACAATATCGCGGCAATCTCTCCCTGGCCTCCCAAATCGACGGCATGCTTTTGGGCAAGGACAACCCCTTTTACGAGCACGGCGAGATCGAGATGTTTCTGGCCCGGGACCTGAGCGGCCGGCCGATCGCCCGGATCGCGGCGATTCACAACCATCTCCACAACGACTTTCACCACGACAAAGTCGGATTTTTCGGCTTCTACCAGTGCCTTGACGGCGGAGAGCTGGGCCGAGCCGCCACCAGGGCGGTGGTCGACGCCGCGGCGAGCTGGCTCAAGGGGCGCGGCCTGGAATCGATCCGCGGGCCTTTCAACCCAACGATCAACGACGACTGCGGCATTTGGATCGATGGCGAGAGCTACCCAACGTTTCTCATGCCGTCGAACCCCCGCTACTACGACTCGCTACTCCAGGCCGCTGGCCTGAGGCCGGTTAAATCGCTCCGGGTGTATCGCCTTGGCTTCGACCAGATTCCCGAGGAAAAGTGGGCTCGCTGGGCGAAGTTCGTCGCGCGGATCCAGCGCGCGAATCCCGGCATCACCCTGCGCGGCGCCAACTTCAAGAATCTCGATCAGGAAGTCAAGTCGTTCGTGTCCGTGTTTAACTCGGCGTGGTCACAGAACTGGGGCTTTGCCCCGATGAGCTACGCGGAGCTGCGCTCGTTGGCCGAGCTCTTCCAGTACATGGTCGATCCAAATCTGATTCGGGCGGCCGAGGTCGAAGAGAACGGCGTTCGGAAAATGGTTGGCGTCATCATCGCCGTGCCGGACTTGAATGAGTTTCTCCGTTACTCGGGCGGACGTCTGCTTCACCCGTCGACAATCTGGAAGCTCGTGCGCATGAAGACCGGCACGCCTACCACCCGCATTCGTATCGCCGTTCTCGGCGTTCTCCCGGAGTACCGCCATACGCCCGTCTCGGCCCTCCTGCTCTACGACTCGCTCCGGGTCGCAAGGGAGTTTGGGGCGCGCGAGGTCGAGGCGTCGTGGATCCTTGAAGACAATCTCCCGATGGTCAAGCCGCTGGAAGACTACCACTTCAACGTGACCGACCGATACATGCTGTACGAGATGGGATGGTAGCGGGGATACGTTTGGAACACGAAGGGCGCGAAACGATCCCCGACGGCCCGTCTCTAACGCATTTCCATCTAGAACCGTCTCCCATATCGCCCCATAATCCGGTCCGCTATGCCAAAACGATCGACTAGCGCCCCGAAAAAACCGCGGCAGCCGCCCGCTTCGAACTCCGGGTCTGGAGACGATAGCCTCGCTTTGAAAATAGGGCAGATGCTCGTCCGATTCATGAGCGGAGCCGCTCCGACGGATGACCCTCCGGTTGCGACGCCGCGCGGGGTACCGCCCAAGGCGCGAAAGTCGGGAAAGCCGGCGGATGTTCCGAATGCAGCGCCTCCACCAAAAGCGTCGCCACCCCCGCGAAGCAAACCGGCGCCCCTTCCGGCAAGTCGGCGACCCGAACCCGCCGCCCCACTCGTGCCGTCAAAGCCGGGCGCCTTTGGCCGACAAAAGACGCGGATTGACGTCCCCCCGCCGATCGAGGTTCGTCCTTCGGCAAGTGAGCCGTCCGCTCGGAGTCCTTCGCAGCTCCCTCGGGCTAAACCAAGCGGTTCGACGACTGACTCATCCGGTCGCCGACCCGTCGGCTCCCGGGCCGAGCCGGACGTACCCGGCGTGGTTGAGCCCGACGTGTTGGAGACGATCGAAGAGCCGGTCGAGAATGAGGCGCCCATAAGCGGCGTTCCTGAAGAAGAGGTCGCTCCGGAGGTCAAGCCCGTCCGGCCTCGCCTCAGCGGGGCCGCCCGGCGCTATGCCGCTCTGATCGAACAAACGCTGGCGGAGCTGGGTACGCCTGGCCACGTGGTCCACGCCGAGACTGGTCCAATGCTCCTCCGGTTCGGCGTGGCGCCAGGCCACCTGATCAAGCCAGCGCGCGGCGACCAACCAGCCCGCCGCGAGCGCGTCCGAGCGGCTCGGATTGCTGCCCGCTCGAACGATCTGGCGTTGGCGCTGGGAGTGACGTCTTTGCGGATCGAAGCGCCAGTGCCGGGAAAGACCTACATCGGGCTCGAGATTCCCAACCCAAACCCGAAGGCAGTTCCGCTCGCCCAGCTCCTCGACGACCCGGCGTTCCAATCGCACCTGGAACGGGGAGTGCTGCCGGTGGCCCTGGGCCGGGACGTGGCCGGTCAGCCAATCCTGGCGGACCTGGCCCGGCTTCCCCACCTTTTGATTGCCGGGGCGACCGGAGCCGGGAAATCGGTGGCGGTAAACTCGTTGCTCGGGGCGATTCTGCGCACGCGATCCCCAGCCGACGTTCGCCTGATCGTCGTCGACCCCAAACGGGTGGAATTCACCTGGCTCGAAGGCGTTCCCCATTTGCTGACGCCCGTCGTCACCGAGATCGAGCAAGCGGTCGAGATCCTGGGAAAAACCGAAACCGAGATGGCGCACCGGTACGACCTTCTGGCGAACGCCGGGTGTCGGAACCGCCTCGCCTATAACGCGGGTCACCAACCCGGTCTCCCGGCTCTCGTGGTGGTGATCGACGAGCTTGCCGACCTGATGATGCTTGCCTCGGAGGACGTCGAGCGGTCCGTCTGTCGCCTGGCCCAGCTCGGGCGCGCGGCCGGAATTCACCTGGTCGTCGCGACCCAGCGCCCATCGGTCGACGTCGTCACTGGCTTGATCAAAGCAAACTTGCCGGCTCGCCTCGCGTTCGCGGTGTCGTCGATGATCGACTCCCGAACCATCCTCGACCAGCCGGGAGCCGAGCGGCTGCTCGGGCGGGGCGATTTCCTCTTCCTCGCCCCGGACGCGATGCGCCCGGTCCGAGGACAGGGCGCTCTGTCAAAAGATCCCTGGTTGGCCCAGCTCGTCAAAACGTCCAAAAGCGCGACGCCGATCGGAGCGGCGGATCCCGAGGCCGAGCGCTTCAAAAAGCTCCTCTCGGCAACCCAAATGGCCGACGATCGACTGTACGGCAGCGCGAAGGCGTTGGCCCAGGAGCACCCCCGAGTATCGGCAAGCTTCCTTCAACGCAAAATGCGCATCGGATATCCCAAGGCGGTGGCTTTGATCGAGCGGCTACGGGCGGATGGGATCATCGCGGACCCGGATCTGGACGACGAGTGATGGTTGAATCGGTGTTCGGAGTGCGATCGTCTCCTTCCTTCCCCTTCCCTCGAAGGGAAGGGGCGAGGGGTTAGGTCCGTCTCCCGTGACTCGCCCTCAGAACCCCCCGACCGGTATCTCGTTGAACACGGCAGGTAGGACAACTCGTCGCGCCAGCGCGGGTAGGGGTGGGTCGATGGGAC
>CAZBQK010000049.1:0-19597 GCA_964493975.1 uncultured Dehalococcoidales bacterium
GGGCACCCACAAGGGGATGCCCCTACACCCATGTCCGCCAGTGTCGTTTGCGTCCGCACTAGCTTACCCACTACGTGTTGGTCCTACCATTGATGTAGGGGCACCGTCCGTCCAAGGTCGGTCTCAACCTACAGCCGAAGCCACGTGATTGACCGAGCGAAATCCACTAATGTGGGGCTACTCGTACCCGGTCAAGGGATGGACCATGAACGCATCGGCGACGGCTGTTCCCCCCATCATTAGTGCGACGACAAACTGGCGTCACGCCGCCTTGTCAGCGGCGGAAAGAGAACGGATCGTCGCCCTGGCGAACGACGTCGCCACGGATCTCGCCGAGTGGTCCAGGCGCTATCCCTTGATTCGACCGGTCCGCTGCCTGCCTTTAGCCCTGTCGGTCGCCGCGTCGGCGCCATTTTGTAGCCGATCAGACATCTTCTCAACGGCTCGGGTCAGCTTGTGGGTTTTTGCGGTTGACGATGCGTTCGACGAGGGAGGTTGGTCCCGTCGCGTGCTGGTTCGTCGCGCAAATGAGTACCGGGCTATATGCCGCGGCGGACGAGCGACTCTCGGTCAGGACGAGCTCGCTTACGCCCTGTCGGAGATCGTCGACGACATGGCTCGGTTCCCGGTCTTCCAACCGCTGAGTTCCACCTGGGCAGGCGCGATTGAAGGTACGCTCGACGGGATGCTCCGGGAGGACAACTGGCGACACGACTTTCGTCGATTCGGCCGGCCGGCTCTACCTACCTACCGCGAATATATGACTGCCGGGCGGTATAGCATCGGCGGGCCGCCACACATCTGGTCGAGCGTCATCACTGCCGGCGACCTATCCGTTTCTCGGTGCTTCGAGCTGATTCGCTCGATGGAGCGGACCGCGTCGCAATGCATCCGACTGGCGAACGACCTTCGAAGCGATGAGAAGGAGAAGCTCGAAGGGAAGGTCAACGGCATCCGGATTCTCACAACGGCGTTTCAAGACGTGGGGCTTCCGGCTGCCGACGCGCACGACAAAGCTTTGCGACGCATTGCGAGCGAGATTGACCGCGGGCTTCTCCGGCTCGAGCGATTCGTCAATCACAGCGCAACTGATACAGGACGGCCGGAGGCTGCGATTGCGAACATCGCACGGTTCGTCTGCGATTTCTATTCAAAGCACGACTACCACACATTCGTTGCCTCCGGCGGTCAATTTCCCAACGCGCCACCAGACGGTATCGAAGCTCCGGGAGTGCCAGCATGGTCAGCGACCTAAGGCCCGAGACAATATCAGCCGACGACGCGTTCGGTCCATCGATGCGTCCGACCCTGGTCCGTCGGATTCAGCGAAATCCAGAAAGTACGTCGACGCCCACCAGCGCAGCGTGGGACGTCGCCAGACGAGTCTTGGGTGAACCCGAAGCGCGACCCATACTCGACGGGACCAGCTACGATACGGCATGGTTGGCGACCGTTCCGTCGGCGGCCGATCCGAGATTGCCGCGGTATCCGCAGGCGCTGGCCTGGATCGAGCGTCATCAGTTACCGGATGGGAGCTGGGGCGGCGATCTGAGGTACGAGCACGACCGAGTTATCTCGACGCTCTCGGCCCTCAGCGCGCTAGGAAAGTACGAACGCACGTCGCGCCGCCAGGAGAGTATGGCGCGTGGTACCCGCTACCTCTGGCGGAACGGCCACCGGCTTCAGGGCGAGCCAGTCGAGCTGGTTGGATTCGAGTTACTTCTCCCAACAATGATTGAAACGGCAAAGGCCGCCGGAGTCAGTGTGCCTCCGTTTCTGCACGTCTACGAATCGGAGCGCGCGGCTAAGCTGCGGCTTATTCCGCCGGACGTTCTCTATTCGCCTCACGTGACGGTCACGCACTCGCTCGAGTTCCTAGGACACCAGGCGCAGGTCGAGGGTCTTGCTCGTGCCCAATTCGAGAATGGATCGATTGGTAATTCTCCAGCCGCGACGGCATTTTACGCCGGATTGTCCGGTGACTCGCGCGCCCTCGCCTATCTTGACGGCTGCCTTGAGCGGGGGGCGGGTTCGGTCGTGCCGGTTCTCTACCCGTGTGAGACGTTTGAATTATTGTGGGCGGCCTACCACCTTTTTCTGGGCGGCGTTTCGCCACGAGAGCTTCTAAACCGTCAGGAACAGGAGGCGCTGGCGCTCGCGCTCGCCGAGGGCGGGGTCAGCTTGTCCCCGACCTTTCCCGTTCCCGACGCCGACGACACGGCGGTGGCACTCATCCTTCTCAACGCGTTGGGTTGGCCCGTTGATGCCGGTGTTCTTGCTGGCTTTGCGCTTCCCGACGGACATTTCGCGAGCTTTCCACTCGAGCGGCACCCCTCCGTCGGGGTAAACTTGCACGTTTTGCACGCTTTGCTCCGGGTACCAGGATATCCCGACAGTCAGAGGGTCGTCGAAAGGCTGGTCGACTACATTATTGGCGAGCAACGCCAGAATACCTATTGGGTGGACAAATGGCACATGTCGCCGTACTACGCCACCGCGCACGCACTCCTCGTGTTTGCCGAATTACCTCGTAACCTGACCGGTCGCGTGGAACCAGCCGTTCGGCGCGCTCGCGAGTGGCTCCTTCAAAGCGGAAGCGAAGGTAACGCCTGGGGGTTTGGTGATCGTCCAACGGCCGAAGAGACGGCATACGCCGTCCTGGGCCTGTCGTCGGCCGGCTTCCATTCCTCAGATCATGAATGGACGGTCGCCGAGAGCTCGCTACGAACCCTGGAGGCCGCGGTGAGTCGCCACGGTGGAAATCGCGACTTACTCATGCCGCCTCAGTGGATTGACAAATGTCTATACTCGCCCCGCCTCGTCGTGCGGTCGGTTATCGAGTCCGCGATTCTGAGACTACGGCAGGGCAATGCCGTTCAATTAGGCGCCGCGTAACAATTGCGCGCCAGGACGTCGTCAATGCTTTCGGGAGGCAAAACCAAATGGCTGTACACGAAGGATCGTCGAAGCGCGTCGGGCCGATTCTCGTCATCGACGATGAACCTTACATTCTTCGGGCATTAAGTTATCTGCTCGTTCGCGAAGGCTTCGAGGTTGCGACTGCCGACAACGGCGGTGACGGTCTGGAGATGGTCCGCAAGCTTCGACCTCCCCTCGTTTTTCTCGACATAATGATGCCTCGCCTTAATGGTTACGAGGTCTGCGAGCAAATCCGCCAGGACGAATCACTCCAGGGCACGTACGTCATTATGCTGAGCGCGAAAGGTCAGCAAACGGATCGTCAGCGGGGTCTCCTTGGAGGCGCGAACGAGTACATGACCAAGCCGTTCAGCCCGCGAGAGCTCGCCGTTCACGTTAGGTCGCTTTTGGCGACGAGCCATCGGATGAGCGCCTGAGGCATGAGTCTCACCTGGGCGGTCCAGATTGGGCGTCGGTGGGCGCGGCTTGCGTGGCATGGTCCGAGTGACCTGCCGAGGTCGCTCCGCCTGGAGTGGCGATTTGTCCTGATCCGTTGGTTCGGAATCGTTTGCGTAGCTCCCGGCCTGCCATTCGCCGGCCTCAATCCGGTGCAGCTCCAACGCGCGTATGCTCTTCTGGTTGTCGCCGCCATTTACAACGCGTTGGTTCAGCTCCTGATCCGCCATCGCCCCGGCTGGGTTAGCCCGGGCTACCTGACAAGTGCCTGTGACGCGCTGCTGAACGCCGCGATGCTGTTCCTCGGGGGAGGGTTCGACAGTCCTCTCTCGAACCTTTTGTTTACCGTGGTCATCTCGGCCGCGATGCGTTACGGATACGGTCCGGCCTTCGCCATGGCGACGTTTTTTACCGCGTCGGATATCTTGGCTAGCATTTCCGGGGGCTGGGTCTTCGGGGCCGGGTTCTTCTTTCGTGCGGGTTTTTTGTACTTGACTGCCGCGCTAGCCGGTTATCTTCGTCAACAGGCTAGCAACGCCGAAGACGCGTTGGGGGTACGGCTGCAGCAGGCCAACTTGCTCAACGATTCGACGGCGAAGCTTGGCGCGAGTCTCGAGCTCGAAAACGTTCTTCGGGCGGTCGCGAGCGCAGCCGGACGCCTTTTTCGAAGCTCAGGCGTCGTCCTCATTGAGGGTGTCAGCCACCACGACTCGTTGGAAAACCACTCATTCGTGGCCTGGCCAGAGGGTTTGGCGCCGGGTGACCGCGTTCAGCTTCAGTCACTATGTCGACGGTACTTGATCGACAATAGCGTGGTAGGCCACGGCCACGAGCTATTTGTCAGTAATAGGATCGACGAGAAACGGACCGGAATTGTCCTGTCACTTTGTTCTCCGTCCCAGTCCGTACCGCTGGCGACGATCGCGCTCTTGTTGCCCGCTGGTACGACCACGCCCGAGCTCGATCGAGACATCCTCGATTCGTTTTCGAAGCGGGCCACGCTTGCGCTCGAAAACGCGTCGCTCTACCGGACTCTAGCCTCCCGGTCGTCCGATCTTCAGGGAGCTTATGCCGATCTTGAACAGGCCCACCGTGACCTGCTCCGGGTCGACGAGATGAAGACCGACTTTCTCGCGAACGTGTCTCACGAGTTCCGAACGCCGCTCACGTCGATTCGGTCGTTTTCCGAGCTGCTTTTGACCTACGGAGATACCGTCGAGACGCAGCGAGAGTTCGTCGAGATTATCAACACGGAAAGCGAGCGGTTGACCCGGATGGTCAACGATGTCCTCGACATTACGAAGATCGAGTCCGGCTATATGGATTGGCAAATGGCAACGGTCGATCTTGGGGCTCTTGTGCAGGACACGGCGCGTTCCTACCGGCAGATGATCGAATCCCAGAACCTGTACCTGGACGTCGACGTCGAGCCAGGTCTTCGTCCGATTTACGGCGACCGCGACCGAATCCTGCAAGTGATTGGTAACCTCCTCAGCAACGCCTCCAAATTTACGAGTGACGGAGGAATTACGCTCCGGGCCGAACAGGCCGGTGCCAACATAATTGTCACCGTGACTGACACTGGTATCGGTATCGATCCAATAGATCACGATCGGGTGTTCGAGAAGTTTCAGCAAGTCGGAGCGGTTCTCACGAACAAGCCACGGGGAACGGGCCTCGGGTTGCCGATTTGTCGTGAGATCGTCGAGTTCCATCGAGGGCGCCTTTGGGTCAATTCTCGGCTCGGATCCGGTAGCACATTTGGCTTCTCTCTTCCGGCTCTCGTTGGGGATGAGCACGTGGAAGTGAGAGAAACACAGCTGATGGCCGCGGTTGCGTGACAACGTAGCCGTCGACAGCGGAAAGAGGGCAGCGTAATCAAGATGATGCAACCAAAACCTCGGCTCGCCGAGCTGGATCCGTGGGCGTGTCCGCTGCCCGTCGACCGCCTTCATGGCGTGCTTGAAGGTGCATGCCATTGGGGTGCAACTCGAGTGGTTCTCAAGGACACTCAGGGACGGGAGCGGGCGCGAATCGATGGGAAGGTCATAACCCATCTCGAGGGTTACGTCCGGTCCGCCGGACCTCGGGAGGTGTCGGCCGACGTCGTTATTCGAGGGAACGCCGTCGGGACACTGATTGCCACGGTCCAAGGGGACGTTCGACAGGATCCAGAAGCGGCGATTCAGGTGACGGCCGATCACCTATCGGCCGCCTGGAGCGCGGCGGAGGAAATCGATAGCCTCGCCGCGGAGATCGTTCGAGTATACGAAGAGCTTCATCTACTATACGGAATGAGCGAGACGCTAACCGACCAGCTGACCGTCGTCGATGGGGCGAATTACCTCGACCTTATTCTCGACAAGATTCTAACAACGGTAGCGGCATCGTGGGCCGAGCTCGAGCTGTCGGAAAGCAAAAGCGTCCACCGCCGGGTGACGGAGTATAGTGGGCCAATCGATATCGAGCGTCATCCCGGTCACCATCTGCTCAAGGCGACGTTGCGAAGCGGGGGCCAAACGGTTGGATTCATCACCCTCGGACGCCCCTTGACTGCCGCCGCGTTCTCCGCCGGCGAAGGAATGCTGTTAAACGCGGTCAGCACTCTCGTCGCAAATGCGACCCGAAGCGCCCAGCTGTACGAGAAGCTCCGGCGACAAACCGAAACTTTGAGCGCGCGCGAGACCCATCTACGCGCGGTTTTAGATAATGTTGCCGAAGGAATCATCACCATCGACGATTTTGGGACGGTGGAGTCGCTCAACCCCGCCGCGGAAAAGATATTTGGCGTTAGCGCGACCGTCGTCGTTGGCCATGGCTACCGCGAGATCATTAATCCACCGCGAGATATTGAAACCCAGCCGGACCGCTTTAGCGGAGTGGGTTGGGCGCGGGACGACCAGATCGGACCGCTGCGACGAACGGAGACCCTCGGCAAGCGGAGCGATGGAGCCCTCTTTCCAATCGACATTGCCATTAGTGAGATGCATTTGATGGATCGGCGACGGTTCATCCTCAGCGTGCGGGACATCGGGGAACGGAAGCGGCTCGAAGACGTTTTGCGGCGGCAGGCGACCCGCGACGCTCTCACCGACCTGCCGAATCGGGTGCTCCTACGCGAGCGGCTCGACTTGGCGATTTCGACCGCGCAACATACGGCGACTGGCCTCGCTCTCCTTATAATGGATCTCGACCATTTCAAGGACGTCAACGACACCTTTGGGCACCAATGTGGCGATCGACTACTTCAGATGGTTGCGACCAGGCTCCAAGCCGCCCTCCGTGATGGCGATACGATCGCGCGCCTTGGTGGGGACGAGTTCTCGATCGTGCTTCCTGGATCGACGGTCGACGGCGCGTCGATCATTGCTCGGCGGCTAAGCGCGGCTCTGGACCAACCCTTCACAATTGAAGACAGGGCGTTCAACATTGGCGCGAGCATCGGAATCGCCCTGTATCCCGAACATGGTACCGACGGAGACACTCTATTGCGACGGGCCGATGTGTCGATGTATTCGGCGAAGCGCTCCCACGCCGGACACGCGGTGTATTCCGCGGCGCTTGACTACAATTCGCCAAACCGAATGGATCTGCTCGGCGAGCTTCGTACGGCGATCGAGCAGGACCAAATGACACTCCACTATCAACCTCTGGTGGACTTTAAGTCGCGCGAGGTCGTGCGAGCCGAGGCGCTCGTCCGCTGGGAGCATCCCCGCCACGGCCTCGTTCTACCGGCGAATTTCATCCCGATAGCCGAACAAACCGGGCTGATCAAGCCTCTCAGCGCCTGGATTCTCAATGCCGCGATTCGCCAGGCTCGGGCGTGGTGGGACGCCGGCCATCGCATCAGTATGGCCGTTAACCTTTCGGCACAAACGCTTCACGACCCGGAGCTGGTGGGGACCGTCATCAAGTACCTCGAACGTTGGGGGATGCCCGCCTCGTGTCTGAAATTAGAGATTACCGAGAATTGTCTGTTATTTGAGCCAGGGCGAGCGATGGACGTTCTGCTTAAGCTCCGAACACTCGGAACGCACGTCGGTATCGACGACTTCGGAACCGGCTACTCCTCCCTGGCGTATCTGAAGCGATTGCCCATTGACGAGATCAAGATCGATAAGTGCTTTGTGCTGCAAATGGCCAAAGACGATGCCGATTCCGCGATCGTTCGCTCGACCATTGGACTTGCCCACGAGCTCGGCCTGACAGTCGTCGCCGAAGGGATCGAAACTCTGACGACCTGGAACTTGCTCGCGGCGCTTGGTTGTGACACTGCCCAGGGGTATTTCTTAAGCCCGCCGATCCCTCCGAACGGTTTCGTCCGATGGCTGGACGGGGTCAATAATGCCAGCCGATTGCTGCTGCCCGACACGACAAGCCTTGTGACGAGAGCTTTCGCCTCGCGACAGCCAAAAACCAACGATGATTAAGGACAAGGACCATAGACGTGAGCGAACAGATCTTGATTGTTGTGACCCCCGACGACCGGTTCGTCGAGTATGCCCCACGGGAGGAGTGCCATCGAGGCGAAGGACGGCTGCACCGGGCGCTGGCCGGCGTGATCTTCGACGATCGCGGCCAGATTCTCCTGCAAAGGCGAAAAGCTCACCTTTGGGATAACTATTGGGACATTACCGCCGCGACCCATCCCCTCCATTTGCCAGAGGGCGACGAGTCGTACGAGCAGGCGATGAGTCGCTGCATGGAGGTCGAGTGGAACGCTAAGGCAAAATTGGAGCAGGCACTCGCCTTTATCTACCAGGCCCCATTCGGCGACGACAGCGAAAATGAATATTGTGTCCTGATGGTCGGTCAAGTAGCCGGGGGAGTTTGCCCAAACCCCGAGCACGTCTATGAGTTCAAGTGGGTCGATTTCGCGTCTTGCGCTGCTGACCTGGCCCGACATCCCGAGAGTTACACTCCCTGGGCCCGGATCGCGATCGAGGCGCTCGATGGACATCCGCTGACGAACGGCGTGGTGGCGGCTGCCTGAGGTCGGCTACGCGCGCCGTGGTCATTTAACGTGGCACGTTGGCACCTACCGGCCGTGTAGAATAACCCCGCGTCTGCCGCCGAGTGGACGAGGGAGGGGCCGCGAGCATGCCGACGACCCTACGGGCATTCTTCAAGACCCACCGAACGCTTGCCCTCGTCTGTCTCGTCATCCTGATCAACCAGATTGGTTTCGGAATCATCGTGCCGGTGACGCCGATTTACGCCAAGACCTTTGGCGTGCACGAGGCGGCAATTGGCCTGGTCGTGGCCGTCTACGGGTTAGGACGGTTCTTATTCAGTGCGCCGGTCGGCCATGCCGCTGATCGATTCGGGCGACGGAACGTCATCGTCGCCGGTACCCTTCTTACCTGTGTCGGCAGCGTCCTCTGTGGGACGGCGGGAAGTTTCGCTCAGCTGCTATTCTTCCGGTTCATCGCCGGCGCCGGTTCGACGGCGGTCATCACCGGAACGCAAATCGTCGTCGCCGATCTGGCGACCCGCGAAAATCGCGGCCGACTGATGAGCACGTACTCCGGTGTCTTCCAATTCGCGGTCGGCGTTGGACCAAGTGTTGGGGGCGCTGTGGCCGACGCTTGGGGACCACGCGCTCCGTTTTTTGTCTTTGCCGGACTCGCTCTCGTCGCCGGAGGCATCGCAATGTCGGTCTTGCCCGAGACGAGCAAGAGCCGCGGTTTGAACCGATCGTCCCTGGATCAGCTCGACACTCGGCAAGCGCTTCGCATGCTTCTCAAGAATGTTGGATTTCTGACCATCGCCGCGATCGACCTGGTTGCCGCTTTCAATCGAACCGGGGCTATCTTTAGCGTTGTACCTCTCATGGGCGTCGAACGCTTGGCCCTCACCACCTCGGCGATCGGTCTCGCGCTGACCATCGGCAACCTGTGTAACCTTGGGATCGTCGGCTTCGTGGGAGTTCTCGTCGATCGGTACGGACGAAAAACCGTCATCGTTCCGAGCTGCATCTTCAGCGGGCTTGCCTTTGCCGGATTTGCCATCACAACTGGCTATCCTTTGTATGTCGCAAGCGCGATCATGTGGGGGATCGGCGTGGCCGGTGCCGGAGCAGCATCAGCGGCCTATGCCGCCGACCAGGCGCCGCCCGGCGCGAACGGCATCACCCTCGGCATCTATCGAACGTTGTCGGACCTTGGCTACGTCGTCGGTCCGGCACTGCTTGGCGCGGTGGCCGAATTTAGCAGCGCCGGAACAGCTCTCCTGGGATCGGCAGTTCTCGCCATCGCCGTCGTCATACCGTTTGCGTTGTTTGCGCCGGAAACGTTGGTTCGGGGCGTTCAAGTCATACCGAAACGGGGATCCTAATCCTCGGCAAATCGCCCGGTTTGGTTTGCGGCGCTCCAACCAGTCTGTTATAATCGCTCTAATTGTCCTCACGCCACTGGCCGGATTTGATTCTAGCCGGTGGTTACTTGTGTCTGAACCAATCGGTAACGTCCGGCGCTGTTGGCGCCGAAGGGGGCCGTCACTTCTGCCATGCCAAAACTTAAGACGCACAAGGGTGCTTCGAAGCGACTGAAGGTCACGAGCACCGGGAAGATCCTTCGGATGAAGGGATACCGGGGTCACTTGCGGCGCAATCGCTCGAACCGCGCGAAGTCGCAATATGACAAAATGCAGCCGACGGCGTCGGGCGACAGCAAGCGTCTCGCCTTGCTCGTCCCGTATGGCACGGGCTAAAGAGAGGATCGTATGCCACGCGTCAAACGGGGCGTAGCCGCCCACGCGAAGCACAAGAAAGTACTAAAGCTTACCAAAGGCCATCGTGCCAGCAATCACTCGCTGTACCGGCGCGCGCACGAATCCATGCTCCATGCCCTGTCTTACGAATACGTGCATCGTCGCGATCGCAAGGGTGACATGCGTCGGCTGTGGATTACGCGGATCAACGCGGCGGCTCGCTTAGTCGGACTTTCGTATAGTCAGCTGATGCACGGCCTGAAGTTGGCGGGAGTTGACGTGGATCGTAAGATCCTGGCGGAGCTCGCCCTCGCGGATAGTTCCGACTTTGGGCAATTGGTCGGTGTCGCAAAGGGTGCCCTCGCGACTGCCTGAGAGGGGCGTACGTCGTGCCACAATCAAGACGTCGCCGCGATTCTGCTCCCACGATCGCTAGTCCGGCCAACGACCAGATTCGCTACGTCAAGGCGCTCTATCGAGCCGCGGTGCGACAAGAAGAGCGCCTTTTCGTTGTCGAAGGGGTGCGCCTCCTCGAGGATGCACTCAAGAGTGGCGCCCGTCCGGAGCTGGTCCTGGTCGCCCGGGCTCAATTGGGTCGATCGCCTCGCGGAGTTGCCCTGTTAGAGCGGCTAGCCCGATTCCGCTGCCTCGACGTCACCGAGAGTGTTCTCGAGTCGCTGACCGACACCGTCGCGCCGCAGGGCGTTATCGCGGCTTTCCCAATTCCGGCTCCGGCCGAGGCAACGCCATTGGGACCAATCGTCCTCGTGCTCGATCGAATCCGGGATCCGGGAAACGCGGGAACCATCCTCCGGTCGGCTGACGCGAGCGGGGTCGCTCGAACGGTTGCCTTTGTCGACTCCGTCGACGCGTTCTCTCCGAAAGTCGTACGGGCCGGGATGGGCGCTCACTTTCGGCTCCAGATTCTTGACGGGATGACCTGGGATCGACTGCTCCCGCGCTTGGGCAACCGGCCGCGATATTTAGCGGTGGCCTCTGGTGGAACCGAGTACGATCGGGCCGATTGGACCCAGGACTCCGTTCTGATTGTTGGCGGCGAGGCGGAGGGAGCAGGTCCCGAAGCCGAGTCGGTTGCCACGACGCGGGTCAGCATCCCAATGGCCGGGTCGACCGAATCGTTGAACGCGGCGATGGCCGCTACGGTTCTCCTCTTTGAGGCGGCCCGGATCCGTCGCGGACAATCGGCGCGTGCCGAGATCGGTCCTGACGTCTCCGCGATCGCGGCTGCTCCGGCCAAAACCGCCGGCGGTTATCCGAGGGTGAAGCCACGACCGGGAACGCCGACCGGCCCGCGGCAACCGTCCAGGCCAGCCGAGGCGCCGCGAAGTCACGAAAAGGGGTCACGAACCGAAGATTCCCGGCGGACGAATGCTCCGGCACCACGTCCAGATCGAGGACCAGGCAGCCCTCCCGGCAAGCCGCAAGGCGATAAGCGCCAGCCTCGTTCTCGTCGTCCGGAGTCTGGACCGTCCTCACCCCGACCGCCCCGACCCCGACTCTAGCCCCAAGCGAGGCTGGCAGAGGAACGATGATCGAGCAAATCGCAGAGATCAAGAGGAAAGCCCTGGAAGACCTGGGGCGGGTTCAGGATCAGAAGCTACTCGAGGAATGGCGGGTTACCTATCTTGGAAAGCGGAGCGATCTGAACCAAACCATGCGGGCACTCGGGACCCTCGATCCGTCTGACCGTCGAGCTGTCGGACAGATCGCAAACGACGTCAAACGCGCCCTCGAAGAAGAATACTCGGCGCGCTTGTTTCACCTCGAGCGGCAGGCCCGCGAGGCCGAGCTGGCGCGGGAATACGTCGACGTGACTCTGCCGGCCCGACCAGTCGCCGTCGGCCAACGTCACCCGATCACGGCCATCGTCGAGGAAGTCGTCAGTGCATTTCGCACGTTGGGATACGATGTCGTCGAAGGTCCCGAGGTTGAATGGGACCGATATAACTTCGCCCTCTTAAACATTCCTCCCGAGCACCCGGCTCGCGACCGCTGGGATACGTTCTACGTCAAGCCAACCGGAGCGATTCCCGAGGGGCAGATACTGCTGCGCACGCACACGTCGCCAATGCAGGTCCGAGTGATGGAGCGGAGTAAGCCGCCAATTCGGGTTGTCGTTCCGGGACGGTGTTATCGCTACGAGGCGACCGACGCGACTCACGAGAGCGAGTTCACCCAGATCGAGGGCCTCGCCGTCGACGAACACCTCACGTTTGCCGATCTCAAGGGCACGTTGACCGCGTTCGCGCACGCCGTGTTCGGACCGGAACGTCGGACGCGGTTTCGGGTTGATTACTTCCCGTTTGTCGAACCGGGCGCCGAGATGGCGATTGATTGTCACGTCTGCCGCGGAGCTGGCTGCCGAATCTGTAAGGGTAGCGGCTGGATTGAGATCATGGGAGCGGGGATGGTTCACCCGCGCGTTCTCGAAGGCGTCGGCTACGACCCTTCGCGGTACACCGGTTTCGCATTTGGAATTGGCGCGGAACGCATCGCGATGCTGAAGTACGGCATCGACGACATCCGTCTTTTCTACGGCAACGACCTCCGCTTCTTGCGGCAATTTCGCTAGGAGTAGCCTTGAAGGTCTCTCTGAAATGGCTGAGGAGTTACACCCCGGCCGCGCTACCGGCTGAGGACTTGGCCCATCGCCTGACGATGGCTGGCATCGAGGTCTCGGCGATCTATCGGATTGGCGAAACCTGGTCCCACGTCTACGTTGGGGAAGTGACCGAGATTCGCCCCCACCCGAATGCCGATCGACTCGTTCTCGCGACGGTCAATTACGGCGACGGTCGCGCGATCACGGTGGTGACCGGCGCTCCGAATCTGACGGTCGGCGCGAAGGTCCCGTTAGCCCTCGCCGGTGCGATGCTGTTGGATACCCACTCCATCCCGCCGCAGGTGCGCGAGCTCAAGCCGACAAAGCTTCGCGGAATCGTATCCGAGGGCATGGTGTGCTCGGCGAAGGAGCTCGGACTTGGCGAGGACCACCAGGGCATCCTGATTCTTGACCAGGAGTCGGTTCCCGGCACGCCGCTCGCCGAGGAGCTGGGCGACGTCATCCTGGATCTCGACGTGACGCCAAACCGAGTCGACATTTTTTCGATGATCGGCGTCGCGAGGGAGGTCGCCGCGCTTCTCGAGGATCCGGTGACGCTACCAGATGGCGCGTACGTCGAAACCGAACCGTCGGCGAGCTCTTTCGTGGACATTCAGATCGTCGATCCGGATTTATGCCCCCGGTACACCGCGTCAGTCATTCGGGGGGTCACGATCGGTCAGTCGCCACGCTGGATGCGGGATCGGCTGACCGCCGCAGGGCTACGCCCGATCAACAATGTCGTGGACGTCACCAACTACGTGATGCTCGAATGGGGCCAGCCTCTCCACGCGTTCGACTACGATAAGGTACGCGGCCGGAAAATAATTGTTCGGCGGGCCGGCGACGGCGAGAAGATTGTCCTGCTGGACGGGACGGAGCGAACCCTCACCCACGACAATCTAGTCATCGCGGATGGCGAGAGAGCCGTGGCGGTGGCCGGCGTGATGGGCGGCGGCGAGAGTGAGGTCACGTCGGAGACCCGCAACATTCTACTTGAATCCGCTAACTTTAATCCAATCAGTGTTCGCCGGACCGCGCGGTCGCTCAAGGCACTGACCGACGCCGCGCATCGCTTCGAGCGAGGTCTACCCCGTCAATTGACGGAACCGGCCGCACGCCGGGCAACTCAGCTGATCCTCGATGTCGCCGGCGGGCACGCGGCAAAGGGTCTGGTCGATCGGTACCCACTTCCGACGACGTTACCGGAAATCATGCTCAGCCCGGGCGAAGTCAAGCGTGTTCTGGGCATCGATTTGACGGTCCAGGAGATTGCGCGAATCCTCCGGCGGGTCGGTTGTTTTGTCACAACTGAAGAGAACGACATGCGCGTCGTTCCGCCGATGCAGCGCACCGATTTGACGATTCCCGCTGACCTTAGCGAGGAAATTGCTCGAATGGTCGGCTACGACGACGTGCCTTCGACATTGCCGTACGGCCGTCAGACCGAACCTGCCGTGAATGAGGATTGGCGCTGGAAAGAGGTCCTCCGCGACGCCATGACCGGATTTGGTCTGAACGAGGTTGTTACCTATTCCCTCACGAGTCGGGAGCGGCTGGGGCGACTGCTTGGCTCATCCGGACGAATGGCCGGGGCCGAGGCGTTCATGGCGCCCGCCGCGACTGCGCAGGGATATGGGGCTGCCGATCTTGACAAGGCGGTGACCGAACGGTTCGCCCCTCTTGAGGTCGAGCCGGTCGAGCTGCTCAATCCGCTCAGTCGCGAAAGCGAGGCGCTTCGGACGACGAGCTTTGGTTCTTTACTTGAGACGGTTCGGGCCAATCTTCGCGTTGCCGATCGGGACGTGGCGTTGTTTGAGATTGGGAAGACCTATCTCCCCCGCGTCGACGATCTGCCCGAGGAGCGACGCGTCCTCACCGTCGCAGCGGGTGCCTTTCGATCGGGCTCGTCGTGGGGAGAGCGGGTTGCGAACGACTTCTTCTGGCTCAAGAGCATCGCCGAGGTCGCGCTCGACCGACTTGGAATTGCCTCACGAAGCTATCGTCCGTTGCGTCATCCGATCTTTCACCCAACCCGGTCCGCCGCAATCGTCACAACCGGGGAAACCGAGCGGTTGATTGGCGTGCTCGGCGAGGTCGAGTCAGACGTCCGAAGTGCCTTTGATATCGACCAGCCGACGTACCTTCTCGCGGTCGACCTCGACCTGGCGTTTAGTCTCGCCACGTCGGTCCGGGCCGTGACCCCGCTTCCGCGCTATCCGGCCGTCGTTCAGGATCTGGCGCTCATAATCGCGGCTGGCGTCACGTCGGCGGCGATCGAAAAGCTGATCCGGGAAGTCGGAATGCCTCTCGTCAAATCGGTAGACCTGTTCGACATCTACCAGGGTCCGCCAATTCCGGAAGGCAAGATCAACCTCGCCTATCACATCACCTATCAGGCCGTCGATCGGACCCTGACCGATGTCGAAGTCGCGGAGGTTCAGCGGAAAGTCGAGCAAGCGGTCGTGGGGGAGCTGGGAGCCGAGCTGCGGCGCTAATTCTCGGATGGTTGTACGAGCGGCTGTACCACGAATTGGCGTGGGCCTACGACGCCGTTAGCTGGACGGTCTCCGGCGGGCATTGGCGAGCCTGGCAGCGATCGTCGCTGCCCCACGTTGTTGGATCGCGGGTACTTGAGATTGGCTGCGGACCGGGCCACCTTCTCTCCGACCTTTCGGTAGCCGGCTATCAGGCCGTTGGGATCGATCTCTCGCCGGCGATGTGGAACCGGGCCCACCGACGACTTGCGCGGACTGGTCGACCTGGCCGGGTCATTGCCGCCGACGCTCGGGCTCTCCCGTTTGCCGATCGGGTCTTCGACTCGGTTGTCATGACGTTCCCCACCCCCATCGTTCGCGACTCATCGTTGTGGAATGAGGCCGCGCGGGTCGTGCGCCCTGGCGGTCGGTTCGTGATTGTGATGGGGGCTCGCTCGAGCTCTCGAGTGTGGCCGGCGCTCGTCGAACGAATCGTCGCTTCGGTGCCTCGACCACCACATGCCACCAGCGCGGATCGACGAGCCGATATGGCGGCGGAGGATCTCGAGGCCACCATACCAATAGCCCGGCACCTCTTCTCCAGTCGAGCGATCAACCAACCATCCGAAGGGGGAACCGTCCACCTCGTCGTCGCGGTGAGACTACCGGCGCAGGGTACCGCCACCACAAGAGAGTGTTGTGCTTAGCGAGAGGCCGGTCAAGGGGTCTGTAGCGCGGGGGCTTGTCCCCCGCTCGTCTGCCTTGCAATAGGGGCATACCTCCAGCCGTCATGTGCCACGAGCGGCGGGGCAAGCTCCCCGCGCTACTGGTTGACGTCCCGAGCGCTAATGCTGTCGAACGATTGCGTTACAGGAACAGCTCGCTCACCGACTCGTCCTGATTGATTCGGCGAATTGCCTCGGCGAGGAGCGGGGCGACGGAAACAATGGTCACCTTGCCGTCATATCTGGGCAAATCGATTGGCATTGTGTCGGTGGCGATGACTTCCTCGACGAGTGGATGGGCGAAGAGGCGTTCGATCGCACCTTTGGTAAAGACACCGTGGGTACATGCGACCAGCGCTCGTCTGACCCCTTCGCGTTGAAGCAGGTTGAGCATTTCAATGACTGAGCCACCGGTCGCTACCTCGTCGTCGGCGACGATCGCCGTTTCTTTGTGGACGTCCCCCACGATCCCGTCGATGATCACCCGATTGTCGTCGATCCGGCGTTTGTTTCCAGCCGCGACCGGCAGGTTGAGCCGACGAGCAAGATGAGTCGCCCGCTTCGCGTTGCCGATATCCGGTGTGACGACGACGGCATCCTTGAGGTCGCGCTGGCGGAGCGCCTCGGCAAGGACTGGCTCGGCATTGAGGTGATCGGTTGGGACCGAGAAGAAGCCGTGAACCTGGGGGGAGTGCAGATTGAGAGTCAGGACTCGGTCGGCACCGGCTGTTTGTAAAAGATCGGCGACCAGACGACCGGCAATCGAAATGCGCGGCTCGTCTTTCTTGTCCGATCGTGCGTATGAATAGTACGGGATGACCGCGGTGACGCGCGCAGCCGACGAGGATCGCGCCGCGTCGATGAGCATGAGCAACTCGAAAAGGTTATCCTGGACCGGCGGGGCAAAGGTTTGAACGACGAAGACGTCGGCTCCGCGAACGTTCTCACAAAGCCGGACGTACAGGTTGTCGTTGCTGAAACGCCCAATCTGGACCGGACCTACTGGAAGGTCAAGGGCCCTCGCGATACCCTGCGTCAGCTTCGGATGGGACGAGCCACTGAAGATATGTAGTTTGTCCACGATTCCTTGTCCTTCTCCGGCTCGCCTGTCCGCCGTTTACAAGACGCGAACAACAACCGACGCGTCGCTCCACACTTTCTCGAGATGGTAGAAGTCTCGAAGAGCCGCGGAGAAAATATGCAGAATTACGTCGCCGTAGTCGATCAGCAGCCAGCCAGAATCTGGGGTACCTTCAATGTGGGTTGGTTCGATGCCTTCTTCGTGGGCCCGCTCGCGAAGCCGATCGCTTAGCGAGGTAAGATGGCGTTCGCTCGTCGCGGTACAAATAACAAAGTAGTCGGAAATGTAGGTCGAGCGCCGTACGTCGAGTAAGACGATGTCCTCGGCCTTTGCGTCGGCTGCCCAGTCAGTTACCTGCCTGGCGAGTGCCAGTGCCTCCAGAAACCCCTCCTGTCGTTGGTAGATCTGGATTATACCACGGAACATACTTCCCGTCGGGTGAACGCGCGGATCGATCGTTCGTCCGAGTTCGTCCTCCATTAGCCGTATAGCCACGTCGGTCGAACCTGGCTATACTTGAGTCTGGGAAGAGAGTCGACATGAAAGTTATCAGCATCACGCCACGGGGATTTTGTTACGGTGTCGTCGACGCCGTCGAGATGGCGAAGAAAGTTGCCGCTGACCCCGCGACGCCGCGACCGATTTATGTGCTTGGCCAGCTGGTTCATAACCACCACATGGTCGAGCGCTTATCCCAATATGGCATTACGTCACTGGAGAACACCGCCAGTCGAATCGACCTGCTCGAAGGGATCGATCACGGAACCGTCGTCTTCACGGCCCATGGGGTGTCGCCCCAGGTGAAGGAGCGGGCCCGGCAAAAGGGTCTGCACTGCGTCGACACGACGTGCCCTGACGTCGATAAGACCCACGTTCTCATTCGGAAGCTGATCCACGACGGGTACGACGTTCTCTACGTCGGGCGCAAAGGGCACCCGGAGCCCGAAGGGGCCATCGGCGAAGCGCCTGACCACGTGTTCCTCGTTCAGGACGTGGAAGACCTGGCGACAATTGAGCTCCCGCAATCAGACCGGGTCGCGGTCACAACTCAGACGACGTTGTCGCGATGGGATACCGAAGAGCTGGTCGGTCGCATTCTCGAGCGGTACCCTAAAGCCGTGGTTCACACCGAGATCTGTCAGGCGACGCAGCTTCGGCAAGAGGCGGCGGTTCGGCAAGGAGCCGGCGCCGATGTCGTCTTCGTCGTCGGCGACCGCCATTCGAGCAATTCGAATCGACTCGTCGACGTCGTGAAGAATCAGGCGAATCGACCGGTCTACCTTATCGATCGGGTTGAGGATATTCGCCCGGACATGCTCGCGAACGCATCGACCGTTGCCGTCACCGCTGGATCGTCGACGCCAAGCGACATAACTCGAGAGGTGATTCGGTTCTTACAGGCGTACGAACCGATCTTGACGGCAACACCGTCGGCCTAGCTTGGTCGGGGAAACAAAAAACCGGCCCCATTAGGCCGGTTTGGGTGGGCGATACTGGACTCGAACCAGTGACCTCCACGATGTCAACGTGGCGCTCTAACCAACTGAGCTAACCGCCCCGATTCAACGCATGAATTATAGCCGCAATGCTCTCGCGAAGTCAACCTGGAGTGGTCATCGGAGGAGCACGTCACCGTGACGAGTCGGGTCGATCCACACTTTCAACCGGTGCTCGAAGTCATTTGCGGGCCGATGTTCAGCGGCAAGACCGAGGAGGTTGTCCGCCGCGTCCGCCGGGCCGAAATTGGCCGCCTTCGGGTTCGGGTGTTTTTCCCTTCACAGGACATTCGATCGCCCCTCGAGCGAATCATCGCGCGAAGTGGCCAGGCGACCGAGGCCGAGCGCATCGGCACCGCTGCCGAAATAATTGAGCGGGTGGGGACCGGCGTCGACGTCGTCGCGATTGACGAGGCGCAGTTTTTCGACGAAGATCTCGTCGACGTCGTGCAGGAGCTTCTCCGAGCCGGACGTCGAGTGATCGTGGCTGGCCTCGACCTGGATTTTGCCGCCCGCCCTTTTGGACCGATGCCCTACTTGCTTGCCCTGGCGGACCGAGTCGACAAATTGTCGGCGGTGTGCATTCGCTGCGGGTCCCCGTGGGCGACCAGAACTCAGCGCCTCATCGACGGCCGGCCCGCGAGTAACGCAGCTCCGGTCGTTTTAGTTGGCGATGGCGATCACTACGAAGCGCGTTGCGTCCGCTGCTACGCGCCTCCCTAGATCACTCTCAGGCTTGACCTGCATGGACCGAAAAGGTATAATTTTGGTACTGCAGTCCGATTCCGGGCTGCATTTGTTTACCTGGGCCATTAGCTCAACTGGCAGAGCAGACGACTCTTAATCGCCTGGTTGTAGGTTCGAGTCCTACATGGCCCACCAAAAAAGTGCCCGTACTACGGGCACTTTTTTATTTCCCCAACTATTGGCCGTTTGCTTGCCCATACAATCGCTCGCTTGCAGACGACAGGATGGCTCCAAGGTCGATGTCCGGTCAGTACCATCGATCGTCGCTAGGTCGTCAATTACGAGGAATGGGCCTCGCTTCAATCGTGTGAGACTTGGTTCACCTCGGAAGCGAGAGCCGCGCGTCTCCGCGAGACGGCACC
>CAZBQK010000050.1:0-19451 GCA_964493975.1 uncultured Dehalococcoidales bacterium
CCCGTTCTTCCCCTTTCCCCCCTGGTGGGGGAAAGGGGCGAGGGGATAGAGGGGGCGCCCCGGTCAGCTCTGCGGATTCAGTAAGATCAGCCCATCGTGGCTCGAGACCGCGACCCAGGAGACGGTCGAACCGTCGTTGGTCACCGGGTCCTGGGTTCCCAGGATATGGCCGAATGGGCGTTCCAAACCGATAACCTGGCGAGAGTCGGTCGGATTCACGAGAGCAACCCCCTGGGCAAAATCGCGGCGCCAGACTCCGTTCTTCAGCTGGGTTGCCACCGCCATCGGCTGGCCGAGATAGCCCTTCCGAGAGACATCGCCAGTCGCGCGCCGGGAGGTCAGGTCGACCGAGTACTCGTCGTACCACCAGACCTGCGCGTGGTTTGAGATACCCTGGTCAAACGCAAAGTAGCCATCGCCCAAGAGCGAGCTCGCCAGCCCAAATCGCATGCGTTGAAAGTCGTCGAAGCCGCCACCGTTGTTTGAGGGGTTCGCGGCGATAACGTAGTAAAGATTACTGAAACGTGAGTGGTGCCACTCCCAGTAGTCCTGGGTTGCGGTCGTCCACCCCCCGGAATGGTAGATCGGATTCCACTCGTTCGGAAACGATTCGAATAGTCGGCCATTATTGAATTCGGTGGCTCGCAGTGGGCCGTTTCCCATGACGATTGCACCAGTTCCGAGCCTTTCCCTGGTTCCCCGCATGAGATCGAGCATTCCCTCATTCCATCGCTCGTTGACCCAGTGCCGACCATAGGTCTCGATGTCGTTCTTCCCGCTCAGCTGTAGGTCGAGGTCGGTGCTTTTCCAGTCGATCGTGGGCCAGGAATTGTCGTAGTAGACGCCATCCCACACCGCGTCGCCCGCGAGCCGATCGGCGATCCAGCTCGCGAGATGGTCGGGCCAGTGGATGCCGTTCACATCGGGTGATACTCGAGTGACGTTGATCAGCAAATTGCCGCCCCAGCCAGTGACGTTACTACCATCCGAATGTCGGAGCCACCAGTTTGGAGAAAAGCCAGACGACGGATCGGTTGGCCCGGAGCCGGGCCGTGAGGTTTCCTCGGATGCCAGGTACGCGAGAATCTTGAGTCCGGGATTCATTTGTTTGATTGACGTGGCGGCGTCCGCGTGATCCAACTTGAGAATCACGAGGTCCCACTTTGCCAGGTCCTGGAGAACCGGCCACGGCCCGCCTAAGAAGTAATTGGCCAGGCGCGGGAACGGTAACCCCGGGGAATCCGATTCCGACTTGGCTGGGGCCCGTTGAATAGCAAAGGTACCGGACAGGATTGCGAGGGCGCTCGCGAAGACAAACGGACGGCGCCGGACCAATGGGAACCGTCCGTCAGGGCGATTGGTAAGTGATTGCGGCTGGGTGGTGTCGTTTGGACGCTCCGTCTCTCTTCCTTCGTCTTTTCTGCCGCGCTCCGTACGTGATGCGGGCCGGCGCTGGAGTCAGGCGGTTTTCATGACACGGCGGGGGGACTTCAATCGGAGAGTGTCCTCGTAGACTTCGATGACCTGATCGGCAATTGCCGGTAGACCGAACTTTTGAACGGCCTCACGTCCGCTCGTCCGCTGTCCTCGGCTCAAGGCCATCTCTAACTTCCCGGCGATTTCGGCGGGATCGGTTCCAGTTATGAAGCAACCCTCGGTCCAGCCGATGACGTCGGCCACATCGCCCACGTCGACCGATACGACCGGAAGATTGCAGGCCATCGCTTCCTTGACCACTTGGGGACTACCCTCGGATTCGGACGTTAGCACCAGCACGTCGCAGGCGTTCATGTAGGTCGGAACATTTTCCGGGGGCAGCCTCGTCGCGACGACCAATTCCGCGTCGGGCATCCGCGTTTTCAGGATCGCGACTGCCTCCTGGGCCCGATCGAGGCGTTTGCGTCGGTTCAGCGCTGCCGCCCACAGAACGAGCTTCTTGTCCTGGGACAGGCCCAGCACATCGCGAGCGGCTCTCTGATTCGACGGCGCGAAGAGACCCAGGTCGACGCCGCACGGAATCACCTTGATTCGGGGGTCTCCCAGGATTGTCTTCACCTCCGGGGACACGGCGATTACCCCGTCGACCAGTGGGGTGATCAGCCGGCAAAGCGGTTTCTCCCAACCCGACACAACCTCCGGGCCGTGGTGGGTGAGAACAATTGGCAGACGGAACTGAGTCCGCGCGATGAACGCCGAAAAGTGGTAGTGAGCGTGAATGAGACTGTAACGATACATTGCGATTTGTTTGGAGAGCTGGAAGACTCCCCGGAGGTAGTTGATCTTGCTTTGGGGACCGTTGACGAAGAGGACATCGACGTCGAGACCCTTCGCCCGGAGCGACTCGACCTGTTGCTTAACAAAGATACCGAGAACCGGGTTGCGGTCGTGAGGATACATGTTGGTGAGAACGAGAACTTTCCCGGTCATCTACTCTCTCCTGACGGCAGGCGACGAAGGCGGTCATTCGAAGGTCTATGCACGGACCAACGTTCCTCCCGGGGATTTTTCTTTGAGCAGAGTCGTAAACAAGACTTCCATTCCGCGGACCATCCGCGACACGTCGAACTGTTGCACCCGCTCGTGACCGACGGCACCCATCCGGCTCGCGAGCTCGCGGTCGAGAAGTAGACGGAGGACTGCCGAGGCCAACGCGTCGACATTCTCTCGGGGAACGATCAGACCGTTCTCCTCCGGGGTCACCATTTCCCGGAGCGCCCCGACGTCAGTTACGACGACTGGTCGCCCGGCCGCCATTGCCTCGAGGACTGACATTGGAAAGGCTTCGGTGCGCGACGGAAGGACCGACACGTCGATCAGCGGCAACACGTGCTCGATGTCGTCGCGACGGCCGAGAAAGTGAACGCTGTCTTGGAGCTTCAAGGACTGGGTAAGCGCTTCCAGTCGGCCGCGCTCGGGACCATCGCCGATGATTGCGAAGTGGGCTGACGGAAGCTGCGCTCGGATGAGGGCGGCAGCTTGGAGAAAGTTGTCGTGCGCCTTCTCGGAGCGCAAGACCGCCAGGACCCCGGCAATGGGCGCTTCCTCCGGGAGACCAATGTCCGAGCGTCGGAGGGGGTTCTTCCCGCCAAACCGGCGAAGATCGATTCCATTCGGGATCACGTGCACCTTCGACGAGCTCATTCCCATTTCAGACACGACAAATTCCCGGTGTGAATTGGCCAGAGCCACGATCGCATCAAGCTGGGGGGCGATAACGCGATCGACCAGTCTTGCTCGTCCGCGATGCGACGTACTGCGCGTCGCGTGGACACTGCTGACGAGGACTGGAACGCCAGCGAGCCGACCGGCAACGACCGACCAGAAATTGTTGAGTGGCTGATGGATGGTGTGGACGACCTGAATTCGCTCCCGACGCATGAGGCCGACCAGGCGCGGTAAAACCCCCGGCGAATAGCGATAGCTCAGAATGTCGTGATAGACAGTCAGACCGGCGGCTTGGAGCTCGTCGCCAACCGCACCCGAATTTTTCAAGCAGCAAACGATCGGAGTAAAGCGATCTCGGTCCAACCTCGTCACCAGGTTGGCTAAGACTCGCTCCGCACCACCTAAGGGCAGCGTCGGCTCGAGGAAGAGAACCGGAACTCGGTCCATCGCTCGGTCCTTCCGGAGATATTCATAACCACTCACGCGGATGATCCCTTCCGCTGGCGAACCATCACCATCGACCGAAGTACGGCGACTTCGTCCTCACCGATGCCACCCAGCACGAAGAGACAGACGACGTAGATCAGCAATCCAAGCGGGATCGTCAAGAACACGGTCCGCGTGGCTAGTGGCAACAGGGCGAGTCCCATGATCGTGGCCGCGAGGGCTGGGCGCGGCACGTGACGCCAGAGGGAATACGGCACCGCACGCCGGACTTCGTATCCGCCCACGAGCAGAACGGTTATCTCGGTCGCAAGCGTTGCAATTGCCACCCCCACCAAGCCCAGACGTGGAATGAGCACGAGGTTGGTGGCAAGATTAACCACCAGACCGGTCGCGATATTACGGGCGTACGCCCGCTGGCGATCGAGCGAAAGCAGCGGCGAGCTCAGAGCCTGACTGAGGAAGGTTGCCGCGGTCGCCCAGAGGAGGATCTGAAAAGGCAACGCCGCGGGAGCATAGCTCGCGCCATACAGCGTCTGAATGATTTGTCTCGCCAGGACCCCGCCCGCGACGGCAATGGGTAGGCCGACGACAAGCATCAACTTGACGGACTGTTCGATCAGGCGGCCGGCCTTTTCCGGCGATTCCTGAAAGCGTCGGGAGAGAAGCGGATAGACCGAGTCAAAGTACAGATACGAGAAGGGGACGATCCCGCCAAGGACGATCCGGTTGGCTGCCGAGTACCACCCAACCGCCTCGTTACTCGCCAGGATGCCAAGCAGGACGACCCCAGTTACCAGGTACGCCTGCCCCATTGCATACGATAGGGTGATTGGTAGGGCGCCGACGAGGAGACCTCGAAACTCTTCCCGTCGGATCTCAAGATAGATTCGTCCAAAATGACGCCGAAAGAATGCGTACGACATCACGACGGTGGCGCTTGTCGCGGCCAACCGGGCGAAGGCGACCGTCGGCAAGGGTGCGTTTAGGACAACCAACATGACCACGATTGTGCTGTACGCGAATTGGCCGGCTGTCTTGCCGAGACTTGGATAACCCATCGACTCGTGGGCGTTGAACGTCCACCCGAGATCCATTGCCTGGATGACAAAGTTCACCCCGAGGGTGAGCACCAACACGAATGTTTCGCCGTCGCCGACGAAAGAAATCGTACACGCCAGCATCACGACAAAGCACACCAGGGCAATCGTGACGCGCAGGCTGGCAATGCTGCCGGCTAATCGCGGTGTCTCCGGCCGGCGTCGGGAGAGCTCGCGAACACCAAGGGCGACGAGCGACTCCGGCACGAGCGCGAACCAACTGGTCAGCGCGATCGCAAACGCCAGCTTGCCAAACTCGGCTGCCCCGAAGTGACGCGCAACGCTCACGACGGAAAACAGCCCGAGTGCCATCGTGGCAACCTGGGCCCCACCCAGGAAAAGATAGTTACGGGCCACGCGCCGAGCGGTATCGACGCCGCGCTCTTCGGCAATCAAGTCGTTCCTCCGCTCCGCCGAACGGCAATGGGTAAGGCGAGAGCCATCCAGTAGAATGCGGTTGGAAACACGAAGTAAATGTCGTCGATAAACATCGTCGTCGTGAGATAGGTCGCGATTCCCGCCCAACATGCCACGACGGTACCACGCTGAAGCGAGTCCGGTTCGCACGCCAGAAAGGCCTTTATGGTTCTTGCAACCGCGGCGACCAGCGTCGCGACAAAAAGCAGGAGCCCTAGGAGCCCGTTGTCGACGAGGATCGTCAGGAAAGCGTTGTGCGAGACCCAGCCTTCGCGAATGTTATTCCAAGCGCTAAAGACGCCGGGCCCGCTGCCGAACAAGGGACTGCGCGCGAACGCCTGCCACTGAAGAGCCGCGTTATCGACCCGTCCAATCGCGTTCGCGGGATCGGCGAGCCGATTGTACAGGTCGGGATCAGCTTCAAGGTTTGGAAGAAGAATCCAGATGCCAATGGCCAGAGCGACGAGCCCGGCGAAAACCGGGAGTCGCAGCCGCCGGTCAAAGGCCGCGAACGTGATCAGACCAATGAGGAGCGACAGCCAGACCGATCGGGTATAGGTGAAGAAGCACGCGACTCCGGTCAAGCCCAGCGCCACCAGTCCAAGAATTATTCGTCCGCGGCGCTGCGAGGTTCGGGCATAAATGATGGTCAGAAACGCTAGCATGCAGAGAACCGGTCCGTATACCGCCGGATTGACGAATGGTCCGGCCGCTCGTCCCTGGTAGATTCCCCCGAATGCCAACGAGCCGGTAAATATACTGGTCCCGGTGAAGTGCTCGAGAATACCGATCGCGCTGAGACCGATCGTGTTGACCAGACCGACTCCCAGTAGAATCCCGAGTCGCGACGTCGTCGTGACTGTGGCCGCCACGACGATGTACGTCGCAAACGACAGAATGTAGTGCTGGACGAGCTCAACTCCGTCCTTATACGGGTCGTTGGCGTAGAGCAAGGTGATTCCGTAATAGGTAACGAATACCGCCATAAGTCCGGTGGCCCAATCGATGGTAAGAGGGCGGCGGGAGGTCACTCTTCGAATGAGGAACGCGGCGAACACGGCTGGAAAAAAGATCCGATCGAACGAGACGGGCGTCCCAATGCCCAGGTAGTCCGCGGCGAACGGCTGCAGCCAGGGTGAGAGAGCGAACCATACGAGCAATCCCCAGTACTCGCCCACGGCCACAAGGCAGACAAAGGCGATTGTTGCCGCCACGGCGGCCAGGGGTAACCAGGTTGCACCGACGACCGCGATGCCGATCGACACGCACAGCGCAAGCGCCGCGACGACGATGAGCGGAGTTAAGGTCTTCCCCTCCGGTCGAGTTGCCTGGTGGGTCGAGTGAGGGATAAATATGGCCCGAGATTCCGCCACGTGCCCACGCGTCATTGTCGTCACGGTGGGGTTTCCTCTCACGATTGGTGATTCACGATCGCGATGTCGGATTCGGTGCGCCGCTGCTCGGCGCCGATGACGCGGTGGAGGTTTTGGCCGTTGGTCGGCATCCCACCATGGAGCGGTTCAAAGGCCACGGTGAGGGACTGCCGATCTCTGACCGAGCTCTGAAGGTCACCAGCAGCGACGTTCACCATGATCGCTCCCGCTACGTTCGCACCTGCCCGTTCGAGCTCGGCCTCACCGCGCAATATGAGCTCACGTCGCTCGCGCTCGGCGTCGACGATCAGAACAACGTGCCGCACGTAGGGTGCAAGCGCGCTTGCATCGCTACGGGACTCGATCGGAGCACAGGCGAAAAGCGCAATGTCCGCCGACGCCTGAATGTCCTTCATTACCTGGCCGACTCGGTCCGACGAGAGTGTGGCGGATGAGCTTCCGGCTACCTTGCCCACTGGGAGTAGCCACACGCCAGGTATATTCAGCTTTCGGAGGGTGTCGTTCACCGAGACGTCGGTTCGTTCGATGAGATCGACCAATCCGATTCGCTCGGGCAGTCCCAGGGTGGGCGTGAGCCAGGGCTGGTGCGGATCCGCATCGACGACAACGACTCGAGCTCCAGTTTCGCCAAGCGCCGCTGCCAGGTTAAGCACGATTGGTCCGCGCTCCACCGCCACTGACGGTGAAACGACCAGCACTGACGTCGGCTTGTCGCGCAGGACACGAAGCAGGCTCGGTCGCAGTCGGCGATACGCATCCGCCACCCGGCTCCCAGGATCGCTGGCCCACCGTCCTGACCCTCTCGCGACAGACCCGGACCACCGAGGAACCGCACCTAAAAAGCGCAGTCCCAGAGTGTCTTCGAGCTCCGCTGCTGACCGCACTCGATCGTCGACATAGTCGAGCACGAAGCTCAGAGCCGTCACCATGGCAAACCCGACGACGGTTGCGAGGAGCACTCCAATGAGACCCATTCGCCGGTCCGCTGAGACCGTTGGTAGAGCCGCGGGTGAGGCGATGGACAACTTGGTAGCGCCGCTAGTTGTGGTTGCCACGAACGTGTTGGCGACCGCGTTCGCCAACAGTTGGGCCCGTTCGGGATTTCGATCGGTGACCGCGATTTCGATGATGGCGGTGCGGGGAATCGCTCGGGCTGCTACCTCGGTCAACACGGCATCTGCCGACGTTCCGTCGCCGATCGAATCGAGGGCCCGGCGTACGACGGGCGTCGAGGGGATCAATTGGGCGTAGGTTTGGGAGAAGTTTTCGAGGTCGGTCGCGGACGTGTAGACTCCGGGTAGTCCGCCGGATGTCACCCAGATCGACGCCGTCGCTCGGTATGTCGGAGGCGTTCTCGAAACGACGCCATACGCGGCGACCGCGGTCATGGCTGTTCCGAGGATGATGAGCACAATCCAGCGGCGAATTACTCCAAAAAATTTGGCGAGTTCCACGCGTTATCCTCCGCTTAAGGACGAGCCATTCGGCGCGTTTGACCTCACGCCGTTTGCGGTTGGGCCGGCCCGCGTCGCCAATCAACTCGGTTAGGCTCGGCCGCCGACGTACCGGGGGATAGCTCCCCGCTCATGGCCCGCGCGACTTGATCGCAAATGTAGCTGATGTGCGATTCAGAAAGCTCGGGATACATTGGAAGGGACAGAATGTGGTTGGCCGCCGCTTCGGTGACCGGCAGGTGAACCGCGGGTAGACCAAGGGTAGCCCACGCCGGTTGGAGGTGGATTGGAACCGGATAGTGAATCGCCGTCGAGATGCCCACCGCGTCTAGGCGCGGCCGGAGCCAGTCGCGCAATTCCGTTCGAACAACGTACAGGTGATACGCGTGATCCTCGCCATTGCCAGCCGGGAGCGGTTTGACGCCGGAGTCCGCTAGTTGGCGGTCGTAGGTCGCCGCGATCGCGCGCCGATCATTATTCCACCGGTCGAGGTGTCGTAACTTGATCCGCAGGACAACTGCTTGAATCTCGTCCAGGCGGGAGTTCGTGCCGAACTCCGCGTGATAGTATCGAGCCGTCGATCCGTGGTTGCGGAGCTGGCGGACTCGGTCGGCGATTTTGTTATCGTTGGTGACGACGGCCCCGGCCTCGCCATACGCACCGAGGTTCTTTGAGAAGTACGAGCTAAAACAGCCAGCGTTCCCAAATGAACCAGCGCGCTTGCCACCGCGGGTGGCGCCGTGGGCCTGACACGCGTCTTCCACCACGGCGAGACCGTGGCGCCTCGCGACCTCGTTAATGCCATCCATATCTGCGAGCCGACCGTACAGATGGACGGGAATGACCGCTTTCGTCCGGGGGGTGACGTGCTCCGCGACGGCTCGCGGATCGATTGTCAGGGTATCGTGATCCACGTCGACCAAGACTGGCGTGGCACCCGCCAGAAGAATTGCCTCCACCGTAGCAATGAACGTGTTGGAGACGGTGATGACCTCGTCGCCAGGCCCAACTCCACACGCGCGGAGCGCTAGAAAGAGCGCATCAGTGCCCGTCGCAACTCCGACGCAGTCGCTTACTCCACAGAAATCCGCGAACTCCCGCTCAAAGCCGACCACGTTCTCCCCGAGGAATAGCTGCATTCCATCGAGAATCGATTCGATGGCGGCCATAACGTCCGTCTTAATCGATCGGTATTGCGCCTTCAAATCTACGAGCGGAATCGTTTGGGTCTCGATCATGTCGCCTCGTCCTCGTCTTTCCAGCTGATTGAGGGCGGACACGGTCCGTCGACTCGACCAGTCGGACAACGCAAATCGTCAACTGCCTTCAACACTCGGGCCGGGTTTCCAACGACAACACTTCGGGGAGGGACGTCGCGAACGACGACGCTTCCCGCGCCGACGAGCGAACCTTCCCCGATGACGACGTTCGGCAGAATCGTTACATTGCAGCCCACCTGGGCCCCGCGCTTAATCGTTGGACCTCGCATGCACTCTTTTGCGAGGGCGCAACCCGGGCGGGGATCGTTCGCAATTGTGACCCCTGGGGCGAGGAACACGTCGTCCTCGATCGTCGTAAACTGAGCGACATAGACGTTCGAGTGGATCTTGACGTTCGATCCGATTCGACAGCCGTAATCGATCGTCGAGTTGTTCCAAATACTGAGGTTGTTGCCGATGATGTTTTCTTCTCGAATCGTGACGTTGTGGCCAGTTTGGAGCGAGCTCCCAATGGACGTGCCTCCGTAAATCACCGTACCGTGACGAATACGGGCGCGCGGGCCGATGAGAAGCTGCCGATCTTCGATCGCTCGCCCGGTTGGGTATCCCAGGACGACGCCGGCGTCGATCTCGCTGTCATCCTCCAGAGGAATGTCTGGAGGTTGAGGGATCGCTTGTGCCGAGTTCGGCCGATAGATCACGACGTTGTATCCTCCACCGACGATGGACACGCGCCGCCATTCGCGAGGCGCGCTGACGAGGTTCGGGTCTTAGTTCGATGGAACCGGCTGGGGACCACTGGGAGCTTGAAGGAGTTCGAGCAGAACGTCGCTGTAGCGTTCGCCTTCAGCTTGCCATCCGTGGTAGTCGTAAAACTTGGTTGCGTTCTGAGCCAAACGCAGCCGGAGCTCGGGATCGTGGTAGAGGGTAAGAATTCGGGACGCCAGGTCCTTTTCGTCGCCGGGGGTGAAAAACGCCACCATGTTGTCGTCGAAGTAGTGTGAAATCGTCGGCGTCCGGGCCGCCACGACCGGTTTCCCCATCCAGACCAATTCCATGAGCTTTGTGGGTAGGATCAGCTCGGCGAAACCGTCGCGCTTGTTCGCAACAAGGCCCACGTCGGCTTCGTCGATGAGCTCGACAAGGCGATCGAACGGAACGAAACCAGGGAATTGAACGCAATCGTCGACACCTAATTCGGCGGCGAGCGACTTCAACTCCACCGGATTCTCGCCGGTCCCGACGACTCGAAGGTCGAGGCCCGGAATCTTGGCTTTGAGTAAGGCGATAGCTCGAATGATCGTGTCAAATCCAAGTCGGGGAAGGAGAACGCCGTGGGCAATCAAGACAAATCGTCCGGGATGGCCGCTTGCCGCGGCGACCGCTTGTTCCGGCGTCCTTCGGGGCCACGTCGTGTGGTCCGGTAGGTTCAAGATAATGGGAATCTCCATCATCCCGTGACGGCGGACAAACAACTTTCGGAACTCTTCCGTCACGGTGACCACGCGGTCCGCAAAACGCATGCTGAGCCCTTCTTGCCACGACATCAGGCGAGTTATTGGGTGTTGTTCGGACACCCGGTACTTTGCCATGTACAGCTCGGGCATCGGGTCGAGCAAGTCGAGGACGATCTTGGCGCCGAGAAGCTTGGGTACGAGCGCAGCAAATACCAGGAAATCTGGCATGTTGCTAACCTGGACGATGTCATAGCGTCGTCGGAGGTGAAGCGCGCTAAGAGTGACCATGCTCAGGAGAAATGAGACCGTATACTCGAAGACGTAACGGGCACGACTGGTACGCTTGTGCGTCATCGGCATGCGGAACACCGAAACTCCCTGAATCGTTTCTCGACGCGGCTCAGTTGGGAGGCCAAGACAGAGAACGTCGACTTCAAATCCGGCTGCGCGGAGTGCGGTCACCTGTCTTGATACTCTGACGTCATACGGAAACAGGTTATGGCGGAGAATACACATTCGCGTTCCCATTAGCCGGCCCCCTTCCGCGACGTCATAGCACGTAGCGTGAGAAAGAGGAGTTTGAAGTCGTAGACCAATGACCGCCGGGCAATGTAGTCAAGATCCAGGTCGACCATCTCGTCGAGAGAGACCCGACTCCTTCCGTAGACCTGCCACGGACCGGTGATTCCAGGACGTACCGCCATCCTGCCCCAGTGCCGTTCGTTGTAGTAGGCCGTTTCGTACTCGATTGGAGGTCGTGGTCCCACCAGGCTCATGGTTCCGTTCAGCACGTTCAAGAGCTGGGGCAGCTCGTCGAGGCTGGTGGAGCGAAGAATTCGGCCAACCCGGGTGATCCGAGAGTCATTCCGCAATTTGAACGAGGTGTCGCCAACGTCGTCGAGGGACCGAGCGCGCGCGAAGCGGTCGAAGGCGGCGCGGTGCGGGGCGTCGTCGGCGTTGACAATCATCGTTCGGAACTTGTACATCGTGAATGGCTGACCACCCTGGCCAACCCGCTGCTGGCGATAGAAGATTGGGCCCGGCGAATCGATTCGAATGACCAGGGCGATGAGCACAAGAATTGGGAATAGGACGACAAGCCCAACAAGCGCCAAAATCCGATCGAGGATTGCTTTAGCGACGTCGTACCCGACCTGGTTCTGGGTGGTCGATCGAAGAGATTGAATCACGGTGAGTCCCCTGCGAAGCCGGCCATTGCGCCGTTGCGGGAGAGGTGCGCGGACAGTATTCGTTCGAGGCCAGACCCGAGCGAGTCCGCCGGGCTCTCGACGATGCCGTGGAAGCCAAGAACCTCGCCTCCTCGATCGAGGGACTTTTGAGCGAGCTCGAGGAGCTCCACGACCCGCAGTCCGGCGAAGCCATCGCTTTTCGGGCGGCGCCTCTCTTTGATGCTGTCGATGAAGTCTTTTTGCTCTACCTGCAGCGGTTCATCCGGTGAAGTATGCAGAATCGTCGTGTTACCCCAGCGGTAGGACAAATGGAAGTCGTCATAATTGTCGGTGGCGTAGTGCTTATTGACGCCTTTATCGAAGACCCAGACTTTTTCGGTCGGGGCAACGTCGTCGTAGACGACCATCTTCCGCGTGCCGACGACCGTCGCGCGACGGACTTTCGCCGGTTCGAGCCAGCTTAGGTGGACGTGCGCCGTCGTGCCTCGTGGAAAGGTGAGGTCTAAGTGAATGTTGTCGTGCACTCTCCGATTGACGTGGGCGGCGCCGTGTGAGCTCACTGTCGATGGGGATTCGCCGAGCCAGTAGAGCAGAATTGAGAGATCGTGCGGTGCGAGGTCCCACAGCACGTTCGCGTCGTGCTGAAAAAGGCCAAGATTGAGCCGGGATGACGTAATATAATGGATGTCACCTAGTTCCCCGCAGGCCACCAACTCCCGCACTGCCTCGACGGCCGGGTTGTAGCAAAAAGTGTGGCCGACCATGAGAACAGCCCTTTTGCGTTCCGCGAGCTCGACGAGCTCGTAGGCCTGCTCGACACTTGTCGCGAGTGGTTTTTCGACTAAGACGTCCTTTCCATGGAGGAGCGCCTTGCGAGCCAAATCGTAGTGGGTCGACATGGGCGTCGCGATGATAATGCCTTCGATCTCTGAGTCAAGCAGGTCCTGGTAGCGCGAGGTTGTTCCCACAGTTCGGTACTTGCGCTGAACCTTCGCCAAAAGTTCGAGATCGAGGTCACAGGCGACGATCTCGGACTTGCCGAGATCGTGCAAGCTTCGGATGTGCTTGGCCCCCCAGTAGCCGCATCCCACCACTCCGATTTCAATGGCCGTCACGCCGAGCCTCCTCGAAGTCATCTTGCGAGACTGTTGGTGATTGCCTAAACCGCGTTTGAGGTGACGAGTCCAGGTTGCCCCGACTGGTGGCAGGTATCCTGCCGATGATGGCGAGGCAACATCAGAGGCGACTAGTACGTTGCTCAATTGAGACAACCGACCTATAAAGAGCATAGTGGTACGGTCGGTATTTAACCACGACTAGATGAAGGGTTTTCATAAACACGGACCTCCTACCGCCTGATTACCCTCTTGGCGGGGCCATGGCGTCGTCCGAATACGCACTTTGGACTACTCCTCAATGATCTGGTTCACGCGGCTCCCCTTTTGAGTGCTTGAAAGAGCAAAAGAGGAACGTCGAGAAAGGCGGGAAGTGGGTCGTCGGCAGCGAACATGGCGAATTCAATCGGTCCGCGTAAGCCTCGCAGGTAATCTCCAACAGTTATACGACCCTGCAAGATTGCGCGCATGGATGCCGGCAGGTCGGTTGAAAGGCGGATCCAGCGTACTTGGGAACGACCACGCGTTTCGCCGACGTCAATTCCGCGGGCCATTTGCCATTGCAACCATGGGAAGTCGACTCCCGCCAACTGCCCAATCGAATGCCATCCCCAGACGCGGGGATTGAGGTCGAGCAATTTGAAGGCCCCATCGCGTGGATCGCGTTTGAACTCGACCTCGATCAAGCCGCTGTAGCCCATCGCCGCGATAAGTCGGCGGGAGCTTCTCTCTATTTCTGGACAGTCGATCGACTCCACGTACGTGCTGGCCCGGCCAAAGTCGACCGGATATTGGCGAAGGCGGCGGGCAGTGAGATAGGCGACGGGCACCCCGGATCGGCAGAGCGCCGCGAAAGAGTACTGGGAATCACCGCTTCCCGGAATGACCTCTTGCACCATAATCGTCGATGGATCGACGAGACGGCACGCCGCGTCGTAGCCACGGAGCAAGTCCTCCCGATCGCGCACCGGCCACGCTTTGGCGTGGGTAAACGCGTTGAACTCCACCTTGACCGACGGCTTTAAGATCAGCGGTCCGGGGTGACAGATCGCCGCGACGTCGTCGCGCGACGCCGGGCAATAGGTCCAGGGGTGAGCAACTCCGGCACGTACCGCGAGATCCAGAGTCAGGCGTTTGTCATAGGCCCACTGAATTTCGTCCCAATGAGGTGTGGTCAGTCGAAAGACGGGGCTCAAGTCGTCGCAATGTCGAGCGACGAAAGCCGCGTCTTCATCGTTCGTGGGGAACAGAGTCCAACCGTACACCTTCGCTTTACTGACCAGGGTGAACAGAAACCTCATCCGCTCGCGATCGCCCTGCCGGGGCCACGGTATGGAACGCCGGGCGTACCGGGAAACCGCGGCAATTCGATTTTCGTCGGTTAGCACCCAAGCGGGGATGCCCCGCCGACCGAGGCTGCGGACGATGCCAAGACCTCGATATTCTCCGCCAAGCACTAGAGCGCCGGTCCCGAGCTCAAAGCCTGGAGCCTTCACCGGCGTCAAATCCCAGTCGCGAGTTGACCGAGGGACTGGGCGCTCGCGGATTCTAGCTGGCGAGTTCCGGATCGACCGATCACGTATCGGGTCAGCCGACGAGCGGCGAAGGAGGTGCCAGAGACGAACCGCATGAGCGGCCCGTAACTGTCCGCGGCTGGTGCACCGAGAAAGTGAAGCCCGCTCACCGAGGACTCAAATCCTTCGGCGAGCACCGGATAGCCGTTTCTCAACTGAAGCGAATCGACGAGTTGTCGAGCCAGGAAAGCGTACCGCGACACGTTAACCTGATAACCCGTCGCAAGAACAACGGTGTCGGCGTGACGGGTTGTTCCGTCGTTCAGTTGGAGAATGGCCCCGTTACCGGTCTTTTCCGCCGCGGTCACCGATCGACCCGTGGTAATCTGGATGCCTTTGAGTCGCGGACGTAGCCAATCGCTCACCGCGGGCCGGATTGCCCGATAGGCAAGGATTTGCTGCCACTGTCGCGGAATCCGACGAAAGAGGTCCGGTCGAGCCACGAGCTGGTTCAACCCCGGGGGCCCAACGTCGGTTGGCGGATAGAGCAACGGGCGCGTGGGACCCAGGTGGTTGTGCACCCAGCCACTGCGATTCAACCAACGAATGGCCGGGCGACGTACGATTATCTCCACGTCCGCCCCGGCCTCTCCGAGCAGAGCGGCCGTTTCGAGCGCGCTTTGCCCACCGCCGACGACGAGTACCCGTCGGTTCGCGAACTCGTCGACATTCCGGATCGCCGACGAATGGGGTGCAACGTCGGTGGAGAGGTGAGCGAACCCCCGCGGGCGATACGCGAATGGCGAGATGCCAGCCGCGATGACGACCCGAGCAGCAGCGATTTCGTCGCCATCTCGTAACCGAACCCGAAAGCCGTCTTTCGCCCATTCGATCTGCTCAACTCGTCGATTGTCCAGGTTCGGAGCGACCTGACGCTGGAACCAACGCCCGTAGTCGATGAAGTCGTGAAGGGGCAAAGGCCGAGAAAACCGCACGCCACGGACGCCCTCAAATCGATCCAGCGTCAGGTACTGCCCTGGATCAGAGATGTGCGAGGCATCCCAGGACGAACGAAGGCACATGCCGACGGGCATCTGGCAGTCCCAGAACTCCATCGGCGTGCCGAAATGGTGCGTTTCAATGCCAGCGGCTCGGAGGTGAGCACTGGCGGCCAGGCCGTATGGCCCGGCGCCGACAACAATCGTCGGCTCCGCCGAAGCGGTCATGACGGGCTCTCCTTCGGAAAACGTTAGGCAAGTCGGTGGCGAACAGCGTAGGCGGCGAGTTGAGCTCGGTTCTCGAGCTCGAGTTTGCGCATGATGTTGCGAACGTGCTCGCGAGCGGTGTTTGCGGATATCGACAGGACTTCGGCGACAACCTTGTTCCTGGCGCCCTGGCCGACCAGGGCCAGCACCTCCTTTTCTCGGTGGGTGAGTCGTTCAAGTGCGCCGGGCTCGGCGGAGGCGGACGTCCCCCGACGGCTCAGCCGGCCGGCAAGCTTGCCGACGACCTCGTGGGAGAGAGCAATCTCGCCGGCCGCCGCCTTTCGGATCTGCCGGATGAGCTCGACGTGATCCGTGGTTTTTAAAATGTAGCCTCGCGCTCCGGCCGCGATGGCTTCGTAGACGTCGTCGTCGTCGTCCGACGCGGTGAGCACCAACACGCCTACTCCGGGCAACTCATGGGTAATCGACCTGGTCGCGTCGAGGCCGCTCGTACCCGGCAAGGTGAGATCCATAAGAACCAGGTCTGGTCTCAGCTCGCGTGCCCGAGCGATCGCTTCCTCCGCGCTTCCGGCTTCGCCGATGACTTTCATTCCATCGACTCGCGAAAGGAGCTTGGCGATACCCTGGCGGACGACGTTATGATCGTCGACGAGGAGAAGCCGAGTTACCTCGGGCATCTTTTATTCACCTCGGACGCGTCGACTTTAGCGTCGCGACGTTGGGGTGTCCGGAATAGAGATTGTCAGAGTAGTGCCCTGGTTAGTGACCGACTGGACAGAGAGGACGCCCCCAAAGCTCTCGGCGCGCTCACCCATGATCGCGAGACCGTAGTGTCCTGGCGAATCAGGAGAGGGCGCGAAAGACTCGGCGAACCCGCGACCATCGTCGCGCAGGATCAGCGACCATCCACCGGCCTTAGGCTCGAGCGACAGGACAACGTTCGATGCTCCCGCGTGCTGGGCAATGTTATCGAGCCCGTGATGGACGATTGCGAGGACCTGAAGTTCGACGAACTTCGGCCAAGTGGGGGAGTGGTTGGGAGGTTGAAATGAGGATGCGACAGAGGTCTGGTGGGAGAAGTTGGTGAGGATCGACGCGAGTGCTTCGACAACGTCTTTATAATACGGCAGATTTTCGCGCAAGGCGCCAATGGTGCGGCGCACGTCGCGATACGCACCTCCGGTCAGCTCGCGAGCAGACTCGAGGTGTGCCCGCGTTTTGGCGCAATCCGGCGGAAGACTCTCGAGCGCTGACGCGATTTCGGTGTCAACGCTATAGAGCGACTGGGCAACCCGATCGTGGAGTTCCGCGGCGAGTCGAGACACGGCGTGGTTGGCCCGGATCGACCGTGCGCCGCTATAGCTAACACCCGAGCGGCGTCGTATCTTTGATCGATGGGTCGATGAATCACGGCTAAACGGACGGCGATTCATTGAAGCGGTGCGGCGAGACATGGGGCAGATCCTTGCTTTGAAGCGGAACGGAGGCGCGAGGTCGTGGGCAACTCCGGGCCTTCGTTGGTCTCGATCCGGCGACCTGACCTTACATGGCCTATCGCGGCCTTGCGTGGATGCGCGACCGCGAGCGGCAGATTGATCGCTCGTTCATAAATGTAGCACTTTCCATGCCAGGATGAAAGTAGTGACGGATAAGCTGAGCGAACGCCGCTCGTTATCCGCTATTGTCGATTGCGTCCGCACTAGGCGAGGAGGACCAAATCGGCCGCGCCCCGGGAAAAATGAGCTCGTTCGTCGGCAGGGTTCGACGGTGTCGAGTCGCCGTCCACAGATGGACTGTATTAGCACGCAAGGGTGTACTCCTACATCACGCGCCGAAAACAGTCTGCCAGCGGGTTGACGTCTTCAACCAGGCTCCTCGATCGAGGATAGTCAGTCCTTCGACGACCCCTCCAAACGATTAGCCCAACGGTGTCCGCAAAAGACATAACCGGTGTTCGCTCGGAGTACGCCGTCTAGCGGCCGACGAGCGCACCTGATTCAGGAGCCTTGTGCCTCACCCCGTTCGCGTCGCGTATACTTGCCCCAACGCGGCTGAGTCCGGTCACGCGAGGGCCGCGTTGGGAGGAATCCTTGCTGAATCACGCCAGTCGCTTCGTCTTTGCTGGGCCCGCGTCATGGCCTCTGGAGCGCGCGGTCGAATGGGCCGTTGCCCATGGCTTCACCCGGGTTGACTTCAACGCCGACGCGCCAGCGAATTATCCGGCCACGTTCACCCAGGAGCGCATCACTTTGATTCGCAACCTGGCCGCGAGTCATGGCGTGACCATTGGCTTGCATACCCTGTCGGCGGTGAATATGGCCGAGATCACGCCGGTTCTGCACGCGGCAATCGACGGGTACGTGCGGCAGAATTTCGATCTTGCGACATCCCTCGGTGGTGCGTACGTCATTTGTCACGGCGGTTACCACTTTTCCGGCGACCGCGAGGAACGATTGGCTATTGCGATCGATCGGATGCGTTTGGCCACGAGGCTCGCCGAGGAGCGCGCTCTCGACGTCTACTTTGAGAACCACAACCGTGAGCCGGATAATGCCGAGATTCACTACATGCCGCGCGACGTCGCCGAAACTCGGCGCTTCTTCGAAGCAATCGATTCACCGCGGTTCAAGTGGGCCTTCAACGTCGCCCACGCCAGTCTCGTGCCGGATGGTCCTTTCGGATTCCTCGACGCGTTCGGCGCCGATCGGATTGGCCAGGTACGCCTCAACGACAATCGCGGCCAATTCGAGGAACACCTGCTGCCCGGCGAAGGAGTCGTCGATTTCCGCGGCGTTTTTGCCCGCTTGACTCAACTAGGCTACACCGGTCCTTTCACCCTCGATTTTGGCGACCCGGATGACCGGGCAATCTGGCGAGACCGGTTCGCCGGGTGGCTGACCGATCTCGCTCGGGCGACGTGACCGCGCGTTAGCCCTTCAACGCTCCTTCGGTCAACCCGCGCGTGTACCAGCGCTGGACGAAGGCAAAGATGACGATACCCGGGGTGATTGCCATGGCGTAAACGGCGGCAATGCGCGGCCAAGCCCAGGCTCCCATTCCGCCCGACACGCTGGCGAGCACGAGGGGTAACGTTCGGACCTTCTGATCGTCGATGAGCGTCCGTTCGATCAGGAACTCACCCCCGGCACTCACGAATGCCACCACGATGACGACGACGATGCCGTAACAGGCCAGGGGAAGCATGATGGCCCAGAGCGTCCGCCAGAATCCGGCCCCGTCAATTTTCCTGGCTTCCTGAGGTGCACCAGGGCATAGCCACCGAGAACCGCGGAAATAGTCGTCGTTATGATGGTTCCGCCGGTCGCGACGAAGCTGTTACGATGGGGGCCTGGACGGTGGCAAGATAATTCTGGAGCCCGACGAAGTGCACTGCCGTGTTTGGTCCGCTAATGAAGTGGTAGTCGGTGAAGCTTATCCAGAACACCTTCGCAATTGGGTACGGCGCCCATCCGACCAGGTTGGCGCCTATCCAGCGGCCAACCGTCGACGGATTCTGAATCCGTTTCGTCTCTACCGCCATTACTCTCCTCGCTCCAGGCAGTACGATGGGGCGACGCTTGAAAGTCGGACGAGTCCAATGCTGGATTGGTAGAATAACGACTCGGCCCGCGGCGCGGCGTTGGACGCCCAAGGAATCATCGATTCTTGCCAGTCTGCCTCCGCGCAGAACCAATGACCGGTCTTGAGGTGAATGGCATTGACCCTTCAGAAAAACGATCTGCTGGCTCGACTTG
>CAZBQK010000051.1:0-18637 GCA_964493975.1 uncultured Dehalococcoidales bacterium
TACGTGACGCGTCAACCCTCGCCGGCCGACACCGCGGCGGCGCCGAAGACCTCGCCGGTGGTGACCTTTACCCCGGCCGACGCGACAAAAATCCTGGTGACAAGCGCGGACAAAACGACCGAGGTCACGAAAGACGGAAGCGCCTGGACGATCACGAAACCGATTCAGGGTCCGGCGGAAGTTGCTCAGGTACAGGGCTGGGCCGATCAGATCGGCAGCCTGGCCGCCGATCGCGTCATCGACAACGCGACCGATCTCACGACATATGGCCTGGCAAGTCCAAAATTCAACGTGCAGGTCGACCTGAAAACCGGGACCTCGGTGAAACTGGCGTTTGGAGACAAGACACCGGATGGGGCCGACTATTACGTCCGCCTGCCGGAAGACGCGGCAAAGGCGAAATCGGTCTACTTGGTTGGGGCGTCGCTGGGCGATGACCTGAACGGCGCGCTGACGAAGCCACCCAAGGCGCTTCCGACGCCAACTCCTCTGCCAACGCTACCGCCAGTGACGATCACGCCGCCGCCAACGTCTGCCGCGGGAACACCCACCGTCGCGGCCGGAGGCTAATCCCATGGAAATAACCTGGTTTGGACACGCGTGCTTTCGAATAAAGGGGCGAGACGCGACAATTATCACCGATCCGACCGGGCGGAAGACCGCCGGGCGCGAGCGCTTATCTGCCGAGATCGTGACGGTGAGCCACCAGCACGAGTCCCACAATCAAGTTGCCTCGGTTGGCGGATCACCCCGGGTCTTAACCAGCCCGGGCGAGTACGAGGTCAAAGGTGTGGCCATTCAGGGTGTGCCAACCTATCACGACGCCGACCGCGGAAAGAAACGGGGCAAAAACACTGCCTTTGTCATGGAGATCGACGACCTGGTGGTGTGTCACCTCGGCGACCTCGGACACATTCCAACGGCCGAGCAGCTGAGTCACCTTCGGAACGTCGACGTCCTGCTCGTTCCGGTCGGGGGAGAGGTCACACTTGACGCGGCCCAGGCGGTCGAGGTGATCAGCTTGATCGATCCCCACGTGGTCATTCCGATGCATTGTCGGGTTGGCGACCTCGACAAGGAGCTGGAGCCGGTCGACCGGTTCGTCCGAGAGATGGGAGCAACCGGATCGGAGCCCCAGCCAAAGCTGACAGTCACGAAGTCAAGTCTGCCGGAGGGCCAACAGGTCGTGGTCCTCGAACCACGTGGTGGAGCGGCGGCGTAGAGCCGTACGTCGAAGCGTGTCGCCAGCTTCCTTCTTTACGCGAGAGCGACCGGCTAAAGTCTCGACTCCTCGGAGGGGAAAGATCGGCTCCCTCTCGCGGTCGATCCCGCCCGGGAGTCGAGGCTTTAGCCGGTCGCTCTCGTTCCGACTAGAGAAGTGCTCTGATTCGTGAAGCCAGCGACCGCCCAACATAGGGGCGCACGGCCGTGCGACCCTACCGAGCAACCAGGCAACACTCTAGTGAAAAGCGCTCTAAGATAAACCTATTGTGTCGTTCGCCAGAGAGCTGATCGGGAAAGCAGCTTTAGAGGATGTCTTTGCTGAGGTTGGTCAGAAACTCCCGGTTCGTCGCCGTTCGTCCCATTCTCGACATCATGGCTTCGATGCCTTCGCTTCCGCCAATCGCGGCGAGCATGCGGCGCAAGGTCACGACCTGCTTCAGGACCGATTCCTCGAGGAGAAGCTCCTCACGTCGAGTTCCGGAACGAGGGATGTCGATCGCGGGAAAGATCCGCTTCTCCGAAAGCTTCCGGTCGAGAACCAGCTCCATGTTACCAGTGCCTTTGAACTCCTCGTAAATGACGTCGTCCATTCGGCTCCCGGTGTCGACCAGGCACGTCGCGATGATCGTCAGGCTTCCAGCCTCCTCTTGCTTTCGGGCCGCACCGAAAAAGCGCTTTGGCGGGTAGAGCGCGGCGGGATCGACGCCTCCCGACAGCGTCCGCCCGCTGGGAGGCACGATCAGGTTGTAGGCACGGGTCAGACGGGTGATGCTGTCTAGCAGAATCACAACGTCGCGGCCACCTTCGACGAGACGTTTTGCCCGCTCCAACGCCATTTCGGCGACGATGCGGTGATCCTCAACCGGCTCGTCGAAGGTTGAGGCGACGACTTCGCCTTTCACCGATCGCTTGACGTCCGTGACTTCTTCGGGGCGCTCGCCAATCATCAAAACCATTAAGTGAACGTCGTTGTAGTTCGCGGTAATGCCGTTCGCAATGTGCTTGAGGATTGTCGTCTTGCCGGCTTTTGGCGGCGACACGATCAAACCGCGCTGCCCACGGCCAATTGGGGCAACGAGGTTGATCACGCGCTGGGTGAGGTTATTCGATATCGTTTCGAGGTTGTACATTTCCCGAGGGAAAATCGGAGTGAGCTGCTCGAAGTGGGGTCGACGCTTCGCGACCTCTGGGTCGAGGCCGTTGACCGCCTCGACCCGCAGCAATCCGTAGTACTTTTCGTTCTCTTTTGGCTGGCGAACCTGGCCGGTGACCATGTCGCCGGTCCGCAGGCTAAAACGACGAATCTGCGTTTGCGAAACGTAGACGTCGGCGGGGCCGGGGAGAAAACCCTCTTTTCGAAGAAATCCGTAACCGTCTTCGACGATCTCCAGGATACCACCGCCAAACAGATAGCCCTGCTGTTCGGTCTGGGCCTGGAGGATTCGGAAGATGAGCTCTTGTTTCTTTAGCGCACTGTAACCAGTCACGCTGAGCTCTTTTGCCATGTCTTGTAGTTCGTCGCGTGTTTTCGCTTCGAGCTCTGCGATGTTCACGTGGTGCTCCAACGTACTCTTGAGGAATGAAAAAGCGGATGAATTCGGTCAACCGACCGAATCGCCGAGGATTGCACTGTCAAATGGGTCATCGATGGATGGACAATTCTCTGAAATTGACTAACTGCCGGTCAGCCAACCGACCGGTGAGGGTAAAGATCACCTAGTGGCAAATCGGACGTGCAATCACATTCCGACCAAATCAATAAGGGGAATCAAAACCAAAGGTGTTGGTTGGGCTGATGTCACAGAGAACCAAGATCATTATACCTTCGTGGATCCAGTCGCGTCAAGACCCGTTTTCGAGTCACCCGGCCTCGACGAGAACCGGCACCTCGATCGGTAGCGCCTGCTGTTCACCTTCCCGCAAGGTCTGCGCCGCGGCTTCGATGAAATCGCGGAATAACGGATGCGGTCGAGTCGGACGGGATTTTAGCTCGGGATGGAACTGGCTCCCAACCATCCACGGGTGATCGGCGATCTCGGCAATCTCCACTAGCTGTCCGTCGGGCGATCGCCCGGTGACGACTAGTCCGGCCTTTTCGAGTGTTGCAAGGTAGTCATTGTTGAATTCCCAGCGATGCCGATGGCGCTCGTGCACGAGTGCGGTTCCATACGCCCGTCCGGCGCGACTGTTTGGCTCGACGCAACAGGGATACGCCCCAAGCCGCATCGTTCCACCCTTATTTGCCAGCCCCCGCTGGTGGTTCATCAGATCGATGACCGGTTGAGAGGTGCTTTCGTCGAACTCGGTACTGTTAGCCTCCGCCAGCCCCGCGACGCTTCGCGCCAGCTCGATTGTCATGACCTGCATTCCAAGGCACAAACCCAGGTACGGAACCTTGTGCTCGCGGGCATAACCGGCCGCGAGAATCTTCCCGGGAATCCCGCGCGACCCGAATCCGCCCGGTACGACGATACCGTTAAGATGGGATAGAACACTGTCTCGATTTTCCGCGGTCAAGCGCTCGGAGTTAATCCAGTCGATCTCCAGCTCGCGTTCATGAAAGAGCGCCGAATGGGTCAGCGCCTCGCGCACCGAGAGGTACGCATCGTGAAGATCGACGTATTTTCCAACGACGCCGATCCGAACGGACCGCTTTGGCGCGCGAAACCTTTCGATCAGGTCTTTCCACTCTCCCCAGGATGGGCTGCGTGCCGGCAGACCGAGACGATCGATCAGATAATCTCCAAGACCGGCTGCTTCAAGAATCAGCGGGATCTCGTAAATCGTGTCGACGGTCAGAAGCGGAATTACCGCCCGCCGATCGACGTCGCAAAAGAGGGAAATCTTTTCCTTGAGATCATCGCTGACCGGGTAATCCGACCGACAAACGATGACGTCGGGATGGATTCCCAGTCGCTGCAGCTCTTTGACGCTATGTTGGGTTGGTTTTGTCTTTAGCTCTTTGGTTGAGTTGATGTAGGGGAGCAATGTGACATGAATGTAGACGGCGTTGTCGGACCCGATCTCCCGATGTAGCTGGCGAATCGCTTCGAGAAATGGCTGGCCTTCGATGTCGCCAACGGTTCCGCCAACCTCGGCGATGATGATCTCGACGTTGGTCGCCTCTTCAAGCCGCCGGACTCGGGCCTTGATCTCGTTGGTGACGTGGGGAATGACCTGGATCGTTCCGCCGAGGTAGTCGCCCCGGCGTTCGTGTGAGATGACCGAGGAGTAGACCTGACCGGTCGTCACGTTGGACTCGCGAGACAGGTTAACGTCGATGAATCGCTCGTAATGCCCGAGGTCAAGGTCGGTCTCGGCTCCATCTTCCGTCACGAAGCACTCGCCGTGTTGGTAGGGGTTCATCGTGCCGGGGTCAACGTTGAGATAGGGATCGAGCTTCATTGCCGCGACGCTGATTCCTCGGCTCTTGAGGAGACGCCCGATCGAAGCGACCGTCACACCTTTGCCAACCGACGAAACGACTCCACCAGTGACGAAGATGATCTTCGGCATTCGAACAGCCTCACTCCTTGGTGCCAACTTAAGCGTCTGCAACAAAAGATAGGGCGCCCACATCGCGGTGGGCGCCCTTGCCTCTTCACTGACCTTTATTCTAACAGATTACCGCCCCTTACGACGACCCTGACTGGTTTCAATAAATCCAGCACGTGCCCCGTAGCGCTTCATCAGCGGCCCAGCGCCAACCTTTGCCAAAGTGGAGCGGGTAGACCGACTTGACTCATTCGTGACTGAGTTGACGCCACATCGTAGCCAACCCTGCGCCGCAGATACCGGCGTGCCGTCGTGTCGAGAATGACGTAGCTCGCTCGCGGATCGCCGTCCCGTGGCTGTCCAACACTGCCGACGTTGATGATCTCACGGCCGTCTCCGAACGCGATCCAGGAGTCGTACCAAACTGCCTCGGTCTGCACCACCCATCGTTGCGAGTCGCCAGTCCACGTTGCACGAAAAGCCATCGGGACGTGAGAGTGGCCGACGAAACAGGCGATTCCATCGAAGAGAGGGAAGTTGTCGGCGGCCTGATGTTCCGACAGAATGTATTCCCAAACCGGATCGCGAGGACTTCCGTGGGCGAGGGTGAAGTCACCAACTGTCTCGATCAGGGGAAGACCGTCGAGATAGTCCCTCCCCTCGTTCGACAGCTGGCTGGACGTCCACAACGCCGCCTCCCGGGCGAGATCGTTGAAGTCGTCGACGTCGATCCGACCGGTCGCCGCCCAATCGTGGTTGCCGGCGACACTCACCGTCGATAGGGATCGAATGAGGTCGATGCACGCCATTGGGTCGGGACCGTATCCGACGATATCCCCCAAACACCACACTGCGTCGACGGCGCCCCAGTCGGCGATGACGGACTGAAACGCGGTGAGGTTCGCGTGAATATCCGAAACAATGGCGACGCGCACGATCCTCCTAGGTAGACGGCCGAAAGAAGGCAATGTCCGTGATCGAGCCGCGGCGGTCGGCCTTCGGTCGCATTTCGGCGCAAACTCGTTGGCCAATCGCCAGCTTGTCCGGCTCGGAATTACCTACCCAATGGACGAAGGTACCGCCAACGCCGTCTAGCTCGATCAATCCGAGGATCGCGGGCGGGGAGAGTGGGTTACCGTCGAGGTCGCGATGAACGACGGTATAACTGGCCAGCGTGCCCTCCAATGGGATCTCGAGCCATTCCTCGAGCGGTGACAGACAACGCTCGCAGTACAGACGGCCCGGAACGTAGGTGACTTCGCACGCGGGGCAACGAGACCCAAGCAATGTACCATGGTCCTTCAGCGCGCGCAGCACCCGTTCCCCAGCGATCCCCGCAGTATAGAGATACTCGAGGGGGAAAATGCCCTCCACTGTTTGCGGGAGTGCCGTCGTCGTGTTCTTATCCGCTGGATTCACGATGAAGCCTCCAACGGCTCGAAATACTGAATGTCGGTGATGTCGGCCTTTCTTTCAGCTGCCGGACGCCAGACGGCTCGAACTCGCATTCCCACGGCTACGCGCTCGGGCGCCACGTTGCCAATCAGATGAAGCAGCCCCATTCCCGGACTCGCCCCATCGATTGCAATAACAGCGGGAATCGATGGGGTCGTTATTCGGCTCGCGTCCCACGCGATGTGACACACCGCGAACGTCTGAATCACTCCGGTGTCGGCAAGATCGACCCAGGCGCTTGTCGGGTGAAAGCACTCCTCACAGAAGGCGCGCGGGGGGAACAGGATGCGCCCGCATTCCGTGCACTGACATCCCACCAGGCGTCCCTCCCGTAGGCATGCGAGATACCGGCCGATGGCTATTCCTCGATCCCACGAATATTCCGCCCCGGCCGACGCCGACTCGGTGAGAACTTGACCACCTGCCAGATCGTTCTCCCGAAGTGGAGTTCCGGGATACGCCTTGATATTCACACTCATCGATCTCGTCCTCGTTCACGTGCCCATTACGACGACGGTGCCAACCTGCATCAAGTCGCCCCACGCCTGCGCTACCCCTCGCCGGGGCTGGCCTGGAACCTGGCGCCGTCCGGCTTCACCTCGCAGCTGCCAGAAGATCTCGGCTATTTTCATCAAGCCCGCCGCCGCGATCGGGTTTCCGACTCCCAGGAGGCCGCCGCTGGGGCAGACCGGCAAGTCGCCGTCGCGCTGGGTGACGCCGTCAGCGGTGAGGCGAGGGGCCTCACCTTTGCCACACATCAGCAGGCCCTCCAAATGGTGAAGCTCTTTGTAATCGAACGGATCGTACGCCTCGACAATGTTGATCTCGTGTCGTGGATCGCGGATCCCGGCCATGTCGTACGCCATCCGAGCCGCGTTCTCGACGTACTGAGGGTAGGCGAGGTCACGGTCGGTCCAATAGGCGGTGTCGAGATTCCAGCCAACGCCCTGGATCCACACCGGTCGATCGGTGATCCGCTTTGCCCGGTCCTCTGACGCCAGAAGAATCGCCACCGCGCCATCGCTGGTTGGACTTATGTCCAGTCTTTGGACCGGCCAGGCGAGTACTTCCGACGCGAGAACGTCCTCAACCGTGATCTCGGCGGCGAGCTGAGCGCACGGGTGATCCAGGGCATTTCGCTTGTTCTTGACCGCCACTTGAGCGATCTGCTCCTTTGGGATGTGGTACGTCTCCATGTAGCGGCGCATTTCAAGAGCAAAGATCCAGACAAGATTTGGTAGAAGTGGACGTTCGGTGAGATTATCAAAAATGGTGAGAAAGGCTCCTTGAGGATGGGGACGGGCTGACGACATTTTCTCCTCGCAGACCACGAGGGCGACGTCGGCCCGGCCTGACGCGACCTGATACCACCCTTGAATCGGGGAAAAGACCCCGGTTCCTCCACCAACGTACGCTCGCATGACTGGCCGATGCCAGCCGCCAGCGCCGTGGGCGAGATACTCGCCTTTCATGTGGACGCCGTCGAACGCATCGGGTGCCGACCCAATGCAAACGACGTCGACATCCGCCATCGTGACGCCGCTCGTCTCCAGGGCCTGGTGCGCCGCCTCAAAGGCCAGCTCCGGCGGAGTCTCCAGCGCCCGACGCATGAACCGAGTCATTCCCGCGCCAACAACCGCGACCTTGCGCATCTCACTGTCCTCCGGCAAGCACGACGGCAGACGCCGTCGTCGTTGGGATTCCTCGCCAATTCAGCGCGAGACCGGTGCGTGCGTTTGGGACCTGGCGTGGACCAGCGTCGCCTCGTAGCTGCTGGACGAGCTCGTATACCTGGCGTAGACCGCTTGCCTCCAAAAGGTGTCCGGCACCGAGATGACCGCCGGACGGATTCACCGCGACCTCGCCGTTCCGGTCAAACCGACCGCTCATCAGATCACGCCCGGCGCCTCCGACGTCCGCGAGCCGAGTCGCTTCGAGGTGCTGCAGCTCTTTAAACGAAAAACTGTCGTCGATCTCGGCGACGTCGATCTGTCGCGCCGGGTCGACGATCGCCGCGTCGGCGTACGCGCGTTCCGCGCAGAGGCGGGCGTAGGTCGCGTATGCCCAATCGCGCGTTTCGAGCGCGGCCGTCTCAGTGAACCACGCGCCGCCGGTTATCCAGACCGGTTGGCGGGGGGACGACCGAGCCCGTTCCGCCGACGCCACGACGAGGACGAAGCAACCGTCCGCGAGGGCGGCCCGATCGAGCTCGCGGATCGGCTCGGCGAAGGGCGGCGATTCGACGACGTCTTTCAGGCTCAAACTCGCGGGAAACGCGGCCAGGGGATTCGCCAGTGCGTTCGCGCGATTCTTCACGACGACGTGCGCGCACTGTTCGTCCGTGTTGCCGGTTGCCGAGAGGAATCGGCGCATCTCGAGTCCCGCGAGTGCGGTGGGATGGAAGCTCAGGGGTCTGGTCCAAATTGGGTCAAGCCCAAATGCCACGATCCGGTCCGGATGGCGAACGTTTGACGCCTTCGAGTGGGCTTCCACGACGGCGACGTCGAACATACCGGTCTCGATCTGCATCACCGCCGCGAGTAGTGCCTGGAGTCCGTCGCCGGAGATCGTGTGGGTCGGTCGCTGCGCCGCGCCCAGCTGGTCCGGCACGTATTCGTCGAAAATGCTCGTGCCTTCCCAGTAATCTTCCGCCGCGGTAACAAATGTTTGCACGTCCCGGCGCGGCGCAATCCCGGCGTCCGCGTAGGCGCGCGTCGCCGCCTCGAACATCATCTCCTTGTAAGAGATCCCTGGGGTCGTCGATCGAACGTCGGAGTAACCTGCGCCAATGATGGCTACTCGAGCAGGCATCTTCGCCTCCGCTTCTTCGGGTACTCACTTTGAATTATATGCCAGTCGAGAAGCTAGTCGCGCTGACGTTTGGCGGAATGCCGTTATTGACAGTGGCAGGTCAATCGGATAGGTTTGACCCGATGTTGAATATACTGAATCGCATTATTGTTACGGTACTTCTCCTGGTTGTTGGCGTGTTCCTACTCGCCATTGCCGTAACTCCCCAGGGCGTGACGACTTTCCTCGCCGACCAGTTGTCTCAGGTGCGAGTCGATCCGATCTCCGTCAATCACCTGATCATCGCCGTTGTCTGCCTCGCCGTCGACGCGTTGTGCTTTGTCGTCTTGCGGCTGCAATGGGCTCGGAATCGGCCAACATCGGTGCCGCTTCACGGGGGCGGATCGACGGAATTGGCCACCGAATCGGTGGTGGAGCGCCTGAAGCAAGACGTTATGACCATTCCGCTCGTCGTGCGCGTGATTCCCACGATTCACGTTCGGGGCAGAGTGGTCGACGTTGCGCTTGAGGTCAGGACCGATGCCGGAGTAGACGTGCCGTCGAAGGCGTCGGAAGTGGATCAGGTCGTGAATGACAGCATCAGTCGGCTGGGATTGAAGCTGGGACGGGTGAAAACGAAGATTGTTGTCGCTCGCGGCGCAGCAGGACCGGCATCGCCAACCCTCTCCTGAAGCGACCGCCTGATCGTTAGCTCGTTTTGTGCATTGCGCCCAAATATCCCCGTGTAATTCTGGTATCCCTCAACGATGACGCTCCTAGGCGCCTCAGCCTACACTCGTTATGAGAGATGGGGCGGGCTACGCTTTATTCGCGCACCCAACGGGAGGAAGCTCAGTATATGGCTATAGACGCAACGGGCAAAAAGACACTAACGACCCCAGGCGACGTCGTCGAGTTCGCTCGAGAGCAAGGGGTCAAGTTCGTCGACTACAAGTTTATCGATCTTCCGGGCACGTGGCAGCACATTACCGCACCAATTCACTGGCTTGACGAAGAGAAGTTCGAGAAGGGTCAGGGATTCGACGGTTCGAGCATCCGTGGCTTCCAGAAAATCCACGAGAGCGACATGCTCCTGATGCCTGATCCGGCGACGGCGATCGTCGACCCGGTGGCCAAGGTCCCGACGCTAAGTATCGTCTGCGACGTCCGAGATCCGGTGACCCTCCAGCCGTACTCTCGCGACCCCCGCGGCGTCGCAAAGAAGGCGGAGAAGTACCTGATCTCAAGTGGCATCGCGACCACGAGCTTCTGGGGTCCCGAGGCCGAGTTCTTTCTCTTCAACGACGTCCGCTTCAACCAAGACAGCCACAGCGGCTTTTACTCGGTCGACGGCGACGAGGGCATCTGGAACAGCGGAGCGGACGGCAAGCCGAACCTTGGCTATCGGCCCCGCACCAAAGAAGGCTACTTTCCGGTCCCGCCGACTGACTCCCTCCAGGATCTCCGCTCGGAAATGGTTCTCAAAATGCTCGAATCGGGCATCGATGTCGAGCTGCACCACCACGAGGTGGCATCGGCTGGCCAGTCCGAAATCGACATGCGATTCAGCACCCTTGTCAAAATGGCCGATCAGCTCCTGCTGTACAAGTACATCATCAAGAATGTCGCGATTGCTCACGGAATGACCGCGACATTCATGCCCAAGCCGCTCTTCGGAGACAACGGGTCGGGCATGCACGTCCACCAGAGCCTCTGGAAAGACGGCACCAACCTGTTCTACGACGCGAAGGGATATGCGCTCCTGAGCAAGACAGCCCGCAACTACATCGGGGGACTGCTCAAGCACGCGCCGGCCCTCCTAGCGTTCGCCGCCCCGACGACGAACTCGTATCGACGTCTGGTTCCCGGATTCGAGGCGCCAGTCAACCTGATGTACTCCCAGCGTAATCGCTCGGCGGCAGTCCGAATCCCCATGTACTCGACGAGCGCTGCCTCGAAGCGGGTCGAGTTCCGGTGTCCGGACGCGACCTGCAATCCATACTTGACCCTGTCAGCCCTCTTGATGGCCGGCCTCGACGGCATTCGCAACGAGATCGAGCCGCCCGAGCCGATCGACCGGGATCTCTACGATCTGGAGCCGGAAGAGGCCGCGAAGATCAAGTCGACGCCAGGGTCGCTCGCCGAAGTGCTCAACTCGCTCGAGGCGGATCACGAGTTCCTTCTCGAAGGCGGAGTGTTCACCCGCGATCTAATCGCGAACTACATTGGCTACAAGCGCGAGCGCGAGGTCGACCCAATGGCCCTTCGCCCGCACCCTTACGAGTTCTTCCTCTACTTCGACGCCTAGGCGACCGACTTTCCGATAGAGGTTCAAAAAGGCGGTACTACTGCTCGATCGAGCAGTAGTACCGCCTTTTTCATTGTTCAGATCCGACGCACCACGACTTTTTTCCTAGTGTGATCGCAGGCCACGGTTGTGAACGAGTTGTAGGGGCATCCCCTTGTGGGTGCCCCGTCTCCCGTTCGAACGGGAACTAGGGCACCCACAAGGGGATGCCCCTACGGACACCCGAGCATGTCCGCTGATTCTGTTCTACGCGGCTTTGGCCGGACGCGCCTCCTCGGAAACAGTGACAAGCCCCTCCCCAACCCCCAGGACGTCCCGCGTCATAATTGGGTAACGTCGACCAAAGAGCGTGCCTAATCGTCCCCGATCGCACTCGAGATCGAGGATCTGTCGCGAGGCCGGATCGAAGTCGACGTCGGCGACGGTCCCGAGCACTTGACCGGCTTCGGTTACAACCGAGCTTCCAAGCAAAGAGGAAAGGGAGTAAAGCCGAGCCAGAGTCGGGGCATCTTCTGTTGATTTCAGGGCGTCCGCGCTGGCGACGATGGCAGCGTCTTTTCCAATGGCTCGGACGTCCGCCATCGACACGAATCGCGGCGGCTGTCGTCTTCCCGTCCGGACGCGAAGCGCTTCGATGCGTTCCAGTCTCAGATCGGCAAGCGCGTCGTCCACATTCCCGACTTTGGCGGCGCCGGTCACGGCGATCACGGGTTTTGATTTCAAGCTGCTTAACTTCATTGATGTCTAAACCTCACCGGGTTATCTCTACTCGCCTTCGAGGCTGTGCCGATCGGACGGGGCTGATAATCGCCGCACGCGGCGTGCCAGTTTGGCTAGGAACCGGAACCATTGGTCTCACTGTCACCTCCGCCGAATGGCGTTGACACGTTGTGTATGATCGACAACACCTTGACTCGTTCGAACCGGCGCACGAAATTGCCGGCGCGATTGAGTCGGGACATGGATCAAATCGAAAGGCTGGGAAAAGCTCGGGATGGATAGCGTATTTACCGGAATCGGCGGACTTATCTACCTTGCACTCGTGGTCTTTTTCATCGTCGCGGCGTGGCGGGTTTTTACGAAGGCGGGGCGTCCAGGTTGGGGTTCGATTATTCCCATTTACAACACCTATCTGCTTCTTAAGATCGCTGGCCGATCCGGCTGGTGGCTGCTTGGTTTTTGCGTTCCATTTTTGAACATCTACGGAATCGTCGTGATGTGGCTTCGCCTCGCCAAGGCCTTCGGAAGAGGTACCGGATTTGGGATCGGGCTGATCTTCCTGTCGCCGATATTCATCCCGATCCTTGCCTTTGGCGATTCCCGATACGTGGGGAAATCGGACTAGCACGCCAAGCCCTCTCGCGCCCGCTTTGATCGGATTCGGTCGCCCGTGTTATAACTGCTGCGGGCGGCCGGGCTATCCGGCGGAGGGCAGTTGATGGCGATGGGACCGCATGGCATAAAGGCCGAAGCGCATCGGCCAGTCGTGGCCGGAAGGCGCGGAATGGTGTCTTCGGGACATCCGCTGGCGTCGCAGGCAGGGATGACAATCTTACAGCGCGGTGGCCACGCGGTCGATGCCGCGCTGGCCGTGGCGGCGGCGCTTGGCGTGGTCGAGCCAAACATGTCCGGGCTTGGCGGCGATGGCTTCATCATGATCTTCGACGCGTCGGCTAGCCGGGTGCGGGTCGTCAATGCGACCGGCCCGGCCCCGTCGCGGGCAACTCGCGAGGCCTACCTTTCCGACGGCATCCCAATGAAGGGCATCCGAAGCGTTTCGGTGCCCGGTCTCGTGAGCGGGTGGCTGACCGCGCACCGGGAGCACGGGAAACTATCCATCGCCGAGTGTTTCGGTCCAGCCATCGACCTCGCCGAGAACGGATTTCCCCTGAGCCAGAAGTTGGCCGAAGGAATCGCCGGCGACCCGGCCCTCGCGGAGTTTCCGTCGTCGCGCCTGATCTTCACGCGCGACGGAATCCCGCCGCGAGCAGGCGAGATCCTCATCCAGCACGATCTAGCAGAGTCCCTTCGCCGGATCGCGAGCGACGGCCCGGAGGCCTTTTACCAGGGTGCGATCGCCCGAATGATCGCGGCCTGCTCCGAGAGCTACGACGGGCTGATTTCCGCCGACGATCTCGCCGCATTTTCGGCCTCCTGGCAGGAGCCAATCTCCGTCGACTACCGCGGGTACACTGTCTACGAGGGCCCACCGAACTGCAGCGGCCACGTCCTCCTACAGATGCTCAACCTGGTGGAACGATACGATCTCGCTGCCCTCGGCCCGAATAGCCCTCAATCGATTCACCTGATGGTGGAGGCCAAGAAGCTGGCGTTCGCCGACCGAGAGGCGTTCCTTGCCGACCCGAGATTCGTGGACGTTCCGATCGACGGTCTCATCGCGAAGTCCTACGCCGACGAGCGCGCCGCGGCGATCGATCCAGTTCGAGCCGCCACGAGCGTGGTCGCCGGAGATCCCTGGCGACACCAATTAAGGGGCCGCCGCCTTCGAACTGACGGTCAGAAGCCCAGTGACACGACCTGCTTTGCCGTGGCGGATGGATCGGGCAATGCTGTCTGCCAGCTTCAGAGCATCCAATCTGGATTCGGCTCCGGTCTCGTCGCGCCGGGCACGGGCATTCTCCTGAATAACCGCATGACCTACTGGCACCTGGATGCCGACCACGTCGACTGCCTCGAGCCTGGCAAACGGGTTCGCCATACGATGAATCCGGTGATGATCACGCGTGACGGCAAGCTCGTGCTCCTCTGCGGAACGCCCGGAGCTGACACCCAGGTCCAAACCAACCTTCAGGTTCTCACCCACGTGTTCGACTTCGGTTACAACGTCGTGGAAGCCGTCGAAGCGCCCCGCTGGCGCGACGTCCAGAGCCCTACCGAGTCGACCATCCCCCACACCGCGATTAACGAGCTGTTAATCGAGGACCGATTACCGGCGGACGTCCGCGACGAGTTGCGCCGACGCGGTCACCCGGTCCGAGCCATCGGACCGTGGGAGGCCAGTGGCAGCGAGGTTATGATCCAGATCGATCCGGTCACCGGCGCGAAGTTCGGAGCAGCCGATCCCCGTCGAGACGGCTACGCCATCGGATGGTAGATCCACGCCTCCTCGAATCGGCGAGGGCTGGTACAATATTCAGTTAATGCACGCGGGGACGACAACGCCAGACGTCGCTTGAGAGGAGATTGGGACATGCGTGGGACGCGAGTTGCTCTGTCGCAGATGAATGCCACCGTCGGCGACCTCGACGGCAATGCCGATCGGATCGTCGGCGCGGTCGAGCAGGCGCGCGCGGCGGGCGCCGAGATCGTCGTCTTTCCGGAGCTGGCGCTAACTGGCTACCCACCCGAGGACTTGCTCCTTAAGCCTCGATTCATCGAGGATAATCTGCAGCACCTGGCAGCTCTGGCGTCGCGCTGTGCTGGCATGACCGCGGTCGTCGGATTCGTCGACGCTAAGATCGACATCTACAACGCCGCCGCGGTCATTCACGAGGGCCGCGTCGCCGGGGTGTACCACAAGCGGTTCCTACCAAACTACGGGGTCTTTGACGAAGATCGCTATTTCCGAGCCGGCGAAGAGGCGCCGATATTCGTCCTTGGCGACGTCACCTTTGGGGTCAACATTTGCGAAGATGTCTGGTATCCGATCGGCCCGGCCGTGGCCCAGGTGAGGGCTGGCGCCGATCTGATCCTGAATCTCAATGCATCGCCATTCCACCGTGGAAAGAGAGAGACCCGGAACTCGATGCTCGCAACGCGGGCATCCGACAACGCCGCGATCATTGCCTACACTAATTTAGTCGGCGGACAGGACGAGCTGGTATTCGACGGCAATGCAAAGGTGTTCGACGAAGAAGGACGGCTTATTGCCGAGGGCCCTCAGTTTGCCGAGGACCTGCTCGTCGTCGATCTCGACCTCGAAGCCGTGTTTCGGCGCCGCCTCCACGATCCCCGTCGGCGCAAAGAGCGGTTTGAATCCGGCGGCGAAGTGATTCCCACGCCGATCGTCGAGCTCAGCCGCCAGCGGCCGCCCAGCTCACCCCTCGCACCTCGCCCGGTCGAGCGGTTGGGTTCGATCGCTGAAGTCTACGCTGCGCTCGTCATCGGAACGCGCGACTACGTCCGGAAGAGTGGCTTTTCTCGGGTGGTCATCGGTCTTTCCGGAGGCATCGACAGCAGCCTCGTCGCGGTTATCGCCGCGGATGCTTTGGGCGCGTCAAACGTCCTTGGCGTGTCGATGCCCTCGCGGTTCTCGTCGCCTGGCAGCAAGGACGATGCCCGCGAGCTTGCCTCGATCCTCGGCATTGACTACTGGACGATCCCCATCGAACCGGCTCACAAGGCGATGCTGGATATGGTATCCGAGCGCTTCGCGGAGATGCCGGTCGGTCTGGCAGAAGAGAATTTGCAGTCCCGACTGCGTGGCAATGTTCTGATGACGATCGCCAATAAATTCAACTGGCTCGTGCTGACCACTGGTAACAAGAGTGAGATGGCGACCGGCTACGCGACGTTATATGGTGACATGGCTGGTGGATTCGCCGTCGTTAAAGATGTGCCGAAGACACTAATCTACGAGCTGAGTGAATGGCGCAATGCCCAGGGTCCCCGCCCAATCATTCCTCAAGCGGTGATCGTCAAGGAGCCAAGCGCCGAGCTTCGACCAGATCAGCGAGACGTCGACAGCCTGCCGCCCTACGCGATCCTCGATCCGATCCTCGTGGCCTATGTCGAGGAAGACCGCAGCTTCGAAGAGATCGTCGCGATGGGGTTCGACGAAGCTATCGTTCGGCGCACGATCCAGCTCGTCGATCGGACGGAGTACAAGCGTCGGCAGGCGCCGCCCGGAGTGAAGATTAGCCCCCGCGCCTTCGGCCGCGATCGACGCTTGCCAATTACCAACCGGTATCGAGGAGCTTAGTCCAGCAACTGGTGGGGATCAGCTAACAGGAGAAATCCGCTCTAACTCAAAGCTTCCGATTGAATCGCGCTTGTCGGAATGAGCCCGGCGTTCTTGACTAGATCACCCCCGAGAATTCCCACGACAGTTCCCGGATGCGGCATGCCTGGTACGTCGTCGATCCAAAGCTGCAGCGAGATTCGCTGAAAACGTTGAACGACAAACGGCCCGCTTCGAATCGGTAGTGACGCTGGAAGACCGTAGAGCTGGATCGATTGGAGTTCGTTCCAGTCGGGAATCGACGCGGGACTCGGATTCGCGTAGAAGGTCGCGGCAATCGCGGGGTGAGTTAGCCAGCCAAGCCGAATCGCTTTGGCGCGATTCCAGTCTCCTCCGGAGCCGTCGTCGCCGATCGGAGCGGGTATACCAGCCTGGGCGAGCAGTTTGTCGCGCCCGGCCTTCGACAGCAAGTCGAACGCGTTGGCGAGGAAGGCGACCCGAAGCTCCGGCCGCCACTGCAAGATCGCCCGTTGGAACGCCTGGTAGGTAAAGCCGTCGGCACCTATGTATCGGCGACTGATCGGGTACCCGAGCGTTGCGACACCTCCAAGACGCCGGAACTCCGACCAAAATCTCGCATCGTCGTCGACGACCCGGTATCCTCGGCCGCCTCCACCACCAGTCTGCGTGAAGAACCACCCGTTCGCCACGGCATAATCTGCGGGCTCGAACGAGCTGAGATTGCCCCAGACTCCCGGGGCCTCCTGACCCAATCGCCAGATCGCCACGCCTGCAAACCCTTCGGCTTGCGCGATCTTCATTTTCGTCCGAACGCTGTCGGCGTCTTCAAACCAGATGACGTGACTATCGGCGCCGGACCGATAACTGTATGAGGGCGACGCGTCCGCCACATCGTAGCGAAGCTGTCCCGGCCACGCCGCCACTCGATCCGAGACGTCAGAGAAGCGCACGGTAAGTGCCCGACCTGGTTGACTGACGTTCCAGTCGTAACCCCAGACGCCGACACCCAAGAGAAGGCGCGTCGTCGGAATCGTTGAGGCGGCGTAGGAGGCAACGGTCGATACCCACGGCAGCGGGGAAACTGGCCCTGGCGTCGGATTGGCTGCGGTCCGATAGGCGTAGGCCATCACGATGACTCGATCGGCCTGGGAGCCTATTGCCGCATAATCGTAAGCATCGGACCACCGCGCAGCTGGGTAACGGTCCGCCGCCGGAACCGCGATCGCCAGGATCTTGCCCGAGGAGTGAAGCGCGATCGCCAGCTCCTGGACGAAAGTGCTAAACGCCAATCGATCTACCGGATCGACCCCTTCGAAATCCAGGGTTACCCCGGCGTATGGCCCGCCCTGGGACACCTGGACTATCCGCGAAACCAAGTTGTTTCGGTTGGCGCTGACTTCCAGGAACGGCGACAGGGCGCTGCCCGCTAAGCTCGACCGAACCAGTGGTACGATCCGAGGTCCAGCGGCACTGACGGCCGCGTCGAGCGAAGGGTCCGCGGAGCTTGAGATCGATCCAGAAGGCAGCACGCTGAAATAATCGGGTGCGACGTCGTCAATGTTGCTTGCGTGGGCCAGCAGCGAGGCGCGAGAGGCCGGGTCGTAGGTTACGTAAAACGCCCAGCGCTCGAGGCGCGCGGAAAACGCCTCGACTTTAGACGCCGAGAAGCCCAGGACTAGATAAAATGCGATGACCATCCGCATTATGGGGATTATTCGAAAGTGGGACGGAAGCAAGGCTACCCCGGAGTTTCTTCCGAGTATAGCGATTCCGCGAGATTGAGGACAATTGAAGGCTAATTAGAACAGGGTGGGCTGAGTGAGGGGAAAGTAAAGGGCGCGGTCTCTACTCTCCCCCTACCCGCTGGATTCGTCATCCACCGAGATAATACGCCCTTCAGGCTGCCCTGTATGTCAGGGAAGCCCTGAATGTTTGTACGGCATTACCCCACGGATGATATACTCGGACACGATTCACGTGACCACGTGTACTTTCGAAGGGGGTTGCTCCGTTTCATGGTTATGACCGCTTCTGCGTTGACCGATCGTGACGTGGCTGTCATCGGTGAGTTAGAAACACTGATGCGGGAAACCTACCAGCTCTGGGATGAAATCTGGGTTGGTTTTTCGTGGCGCAATTACACCTTCGACCACGTCATTCGCGTCCGCGCCCTTGCCCGGAATCTTGCCACGATTGAACACGGTGATTTGAAACCGCTCGAGTACGCGGCGACCCTCCACGACATCACCAAAGCGTTCGACGGGGAGATCCTCGTTCGCGACGGAAAACGTGTTCTCGACGCCGATGGTTTCTGGCTGAATGAAAAACTGCCTCCGGCCCGACGAAATCGAGTGATCGACCTTTACGACCGGCTCAACCTGACCGGCACCGTCCACCACATCTCGGGCGGCCTGATAGCGACC
>CAZBQK010000052.1:0-18569 GCA_964493975.1 uncultured Dehalococcoidales bacterium
CCGGTCCAGCGCTTCAGCGCTTTCGTCCTTTGCTCCTGCCTTTCAAGGCAGAGAGTTCTCCTAAGTGCCGCCCATACCGGATTAAAATGACAAGGTCCATAAGCTTCGACTCCTCGCCCGCTGGCGATGTGACACGCCTCTCGTCATGGACCTCTTGGGAAACGCCTTCGCACCCATGGCGAGCCCTAATCGAACGGTGCCAAAACCTCCCGCGACGCCATCGTCACTTCGAGATCGGGTCGGGTTTCCTCGACGTAGGTCACCACGGCGTCGAGAACCCGTTCGGCGTGGTTCGCCTGATTTGACACGTACGAAACGCCGAGCTCGGCAACCTGCCAGGACGACAGCTCGCCGACTTCGGCGACCGAAACTCCGAATTGATTCGTAAGACGGGCGGCCAGCGACTTAACCACCTGTCGCTTGTCCTTGAGCGACCCACTTGCCGGCAGGAACAGCCGAAGAAACAATGCACCGACAAACATCGGCAGTGGCTAGCCGTTCGCGAACCGAGGGATGATCTCTCGAGAGATGTTCTCCCAGTTGTCGCCAAAGGATGGGCCCATCGCGCTCACGACAAAGTGAGTTATTCCAGCGCCGATGTAGGCACGCAGTCGCGTTTCAATCTCAGCCGGGGTGCCGCTTATGATCGAGGCACGAATCTGGTCCGCCGATCGACCGGACGAACCGGCGATTCGCCGAGCGACGTCGTCGGTGATGGGACCGACCCAGATCTGAACGTTCGTGGACTTCACAATGTCCGCCCCACTCCGGCCGTAGTGGGGCGCATACGCGTCGATCAGCTCAATTTTGTGTCGAAGCGTTGGAATGTCGCCAAAACCGTGCCACATGTCGGCGAAACGAGCGACGACCCGGAGGGTCAGCTGTTCGCCGCCACCGCCGATCAAAATCGGCGGACGCGGTCGCTGGACTGGCTGCGGGTTCAGGAACAGGTCGGTCGCGTGAACGTAGGTCCCGTTATACGTGACTTTCTTGTGTGGGTCGCCCGTCCATAGCTGCGTCGCGAGATCGAGGGTTTCGCGGAGCATGCCAATGCGTTCTTTCGGCGATCCAAACGGAATGTTGAATGCGCGGAACTCGCGCTCGGCCCAGCCAGCGCCGATGCCAAAGTCGAACCGTCCGTTGGAAATGACGTCGATCTCGGTCGCCATTTTAAGCTGAAGAGCTGGGTTTCGATAGGTAACGCCCGAAACCAGGGCACCTAATCGTATTCGCTTTGTCGCCTGCGCAAGTGCCGCGAGCGTCGTATAACACTCGTGCTCGGGCCCGTCCGGGTCGCCACCAATCGTCAATAGGTGATCGAACGACCAGAATCCTTCGAAACTGAGACGATCGGCCGCCTCGACGATTGGAAGGTAATCCTTCCAGGCGATATTCTGCGGCGGATACGCCAGATCAAAACGAATTCGCGCCATGTTGCTCCCGTTCCAGGTCTTGCCGCCTTCATGTCGAGCCCTCAACGGCAATCGGTTCTCCGGTTGATTTTACCATGCCTGGTCGCTCGCCCCTCGACACCCCCGATCAGCAGGTGGCATAATGGCCCGAGTTTGGAGGATCAGATCTTGGAACGGGAAGAAGTCGTCCGCCGAGTTCGAGCGAGTGGTCTCATCGCGATTATGCGCCACACCGAAGCGAGTCGGGCTATCGCCACGGCGGACGCCCTGCTGGCCGCCGGGATCGACGTCGTCGAAGTAACTCTCAATACGGCCGGCGCCCTCGGAATGCTTCGGGCAATAACCGACCACTTTGGAACGGGACTCGTCGTCGGCGCCGGCACGGTGCTTTCGGTCGATGCGGTCGATCAAGCGGTCGACGCGGGCGCGCGACTGATCGTTTGTCCCCATCTTGACGAGGCAATCGTTCGCCGCGCGAGCGAACGGGGCGTCGCCTGTGTTCCTGGCGCTTTCACTCCGACCGAAATTTATCGTGCCTGGACCTCCGGGGCAAGTATGGTCAAAGTGTTTCCCGCGGGTCCGGTCGGTCCTCGGTATATTCGCGACGTCCTCGCGCCGTTGAACGATATTCCGCTGGTTCCAACGGGCGGAGTTTCGCTCGACAATGCGACTGAGTTCGTCCGCGCGGGCGCATCGGCGCTGGGACTCGGGAGCGCGCTGGTCGATCCTAAAGTCGTAGCGAGGGGAAATTTCGATCAGATTACGTCAACTGCCCGCGCTTTCGTCGCGGCGGTCGCGGCCGGGCGGGCACCAAAGGCATGAGCCAATCCTTCGTCATCGGACTTGACGTTGGCACGAGTGGAACCCGGGCGGTTCTGCACGACTTGACTGGTGCCGAAATTGGGTCGGCCCACCACGAGTACCCGTTGGAGACGCCCCATCCCGGTTGGGCCGAACAGGATCCGGAACGAGTTTGGGACGCGTCACAGCGCGCGATTGCCGACGTCGTTAAAATGGTGCCGAGTGGCGGCGAGGTCGCGGCAATTGGCCTCAGCACGATTTTTCATTCACTCGTCGCGGTCGGTCGCGACGGTGTGCCCGTCACTCGATCGATCATTTGGGCGGACCTGCGGGCCCGGCGACAGGTCGAACAGCTGCGGCACCGGATCGATCCGGTTGCCGCGTATCGCCGGACCGGCTGCCCGATGCATCCGATGTACCTGCCGGGCAAGATCCTATGGCTCAAGGAGACTCAACCCGATTGCTTCGCCTCGGTCGCCTGTTTCGGGTCGATCAAAGACGAGATAATCGCCCGTCTGACCGGGCGCCGGGTCGTCGACCGCTCGGTCGCTACCGCCTCCGGTCTGTTTGATCTGTTTCGGAACACCTGGGATGAGGAGATCATTCAGGCGATCGGAATTCGCCGAGAGCAGCTGCCGGATGTCGTCGAACCGACCGACTCGGTTGGAACGCTCCGGCCTGACGTCGCCAGGGCCGTCGGTCTGGGTTCAAAAACGAAAGTCATCGCCGGGGCGGGTGACGGAGTTCTTTCCAGTCTCGGATCCGGGGCGGTCGCGCCGGGCCAGATGACGGTCATGATCGGCACGAGCGGAGCCTCCCGACTAGTTGTCGAGCATCCAGTTGTCGACGATAAATGCCGCACCTGGTGCTACTACCTCGCCAAAGAGCGATGGGTCGCCGGAGCAGCGATTAATAATGGCGGGCTTGCCTTGCAGTGGGTCCGCGAGAATCTTCTGCCCGGACCGGTGGCTCCGAAAGATGAGTTCGACTTCGAGACGCTGGTGCAAGACGCCCAGCAGGCACCGGCCGGCTCGGGCGGTCTCATTTTTCTGCCGTTCCTCACCGGAGAACGGGCACCGTTCTGGAACGCGAGCGCCCGCGGGATATTGTTCGGTCTGGCGGCGCACATGGGACCGCCCCACGTGGCGAGGTCGGCGTTCGAAGGCGTTTGTTACCGAATGCGCAGCATTGTCGACGCTCTCGACGAGGTCGCCGGCGCTCCGGTCGAAATTCGTGCCACCGGCGGTTTCACCCGATCCCCCTTTTGGCGCCAAATGCTCTCGGATGTCCTGGGACGGTCGATGGTGCTCCCGCGGGCCCCTCAGGCCTCGGCCTTTGGCGCGGCAGGAATCGCGCTGATTGGCATCGGCGCGCTGGCGAATCTGGAAGACTTCGCCCGATTGGTCCAGGTCGACCCCGGACCGTCGCCCGACCCGTCGCTCCACCAGCGGTACGATCGCCTGTATCAGCTGTACTTCGACATCTATTGGGCGAACCAGGCTGGCTTTGCCGCGATTGCCGAGCTTCAAGAGGAGATCGGATAACATTTATCTATCCGACAGACCCGACCAGGAGTCCGAGCATTAGCTGGTTTGGCGCGCTTGACCAGCTAGAGCTTCGACTCCTGGTAGCCCTCAATCGAGACAGGACATTCCAGTACGTTACACTGGCGTCGGCGACTTTCCTTCAACCAGAAATGCCTTGGCCAGTCGCGGAACCTCGGGGACGGTGACGGTCCGAACCTGGCAATTCGGCAACGATTTGAGGACTTGCTTTCCGTAGGACTTGCTAACCACCCGGCGATCGAGAATCACGACGACGCCTCGGTCATTCTGGCTTCGAATGAGCCGACCAAAGCCCTGCCGGAACTTCAGGATTGCCTGCGGCAGGCTGTACTGACCAAAGGGATCGTCGTACAGCTCGCCTCGGGCCGAGATGACCGGATCGGACGGTACCGCGAAGGGAATCCGGGTGATCACGAGGACACTCAACGCGTCCCCAACCACGTCGATACCCTCCCAAAAACTAGACGCTCCCAGCAGCACTGTCTTCGGATTCGTCTTGAAGGTGTTCAGGAGCTGGCGCCGCGGCGCCCCGTCAACTCCCTGACCAAGTACCAGAATTCCCTGTTCGGCGAGCGGGACGTTGATTGCCTGCCAGGCAGCCCTTAACTGCGTGTGCGAGGTGAAGAGGACGAGGGCGCGACCGTTTGTCGCTAAACAAAGTCGCTGAAGGGTCTGGTGGAGGGTTCGCTGATAAAGTGGCTGCTCGGGCTCGGGCATGTCGGAAGGCACCAGAACCAGAGTCGAACGAGCGTAGTCGAAAGGCGAGCCAACCGAGAGGTCGTCGGCTTCGGTGAGACCGAGTCGGCCCTTCATGTAATCAAAACGCCCCGCGGCGGTCATGGTCGCGGAGGTCAAAATCACCGAGCGCTTCGAGGCGTAGAGATTTTCCTGAAGCAGGGGCGCAACGTCCAACGGCGCCGCGTGAAGCGACGTCTCGCCGGTGTTGGCAACCGTGATCCAGTACACCCGGTCCTTGACTGGATTGGTGACCAGGGCGCCGCCTTGTTCCCGCAAGTTATCATTAAAAGTCAACAGGCTTCCTAGCTGACTGACAAGCTCGTCGTATTCGAGAATGCCGTAGCTATCCAACCCCTGCAAGAGTGAGTGAAGTTGGCCAATCGGCTCCTGCAGAGCGAGGAGGCGCAGATCCATACTCTCCCACGCGACCTCGACCGTTGTCCAGGCCTGCTGGGTCCGGGCGGACGTGGTGAGGCGAGCTCGCTGCTCGTAGCCGCGATTGTCGGTCGGGCGCTGGGTCATAAAGCTTGTGACGGACCGAAAGAACCCGTCCACCGCGACCCGAGCCGCCGAAACCCGAAGAATCGCCTCCTTCGCTAGCGCCTCCGCGCGGCGTTGGAGCTCCGGAGGGCACGAGCTCGTCCGAAAATGCAGCGGGAGCTCGCCGAGAACTCCCGCCCGCCGCTCCGCGTTGGTCGGGGGCGCCAGGTCGTCCAAGAACCCCAAAACCTCCTTCAGCTGCATCACGTAGCCTAGCTGATCGGTGGCCTGATCCTCGAGATGATGGGCCTCGTCGACAATCAGGTGCTGATACTCCGGGAGGACCTGGCTCGAGGTGGCCACGTCGGAAAGAAGGAGCGCGTGGTTGACGACGATAACGTGAGATGCCTCGGCGCGCGTCCGAGCGCGATAGAGGAAGCACTGACCCCGCTTCGCGTAACGGCAGGTGTTCGGGGTACAGATGTCGGGATGCGCCCACAACTTTCCCCAAACGGAGCGCTCGGCCTCGGTTAAATTCAGCTCGCTTTGGTCGCCAGTCGACGTCATTGGCAACCAGACCAGAATCTTGATCAGGGCAAGCGTTTCGGTCAGCGATAAATCGGTCCGTCGGCGCAGGCTTGCCAGGCGTTGAAGACACAGATAATTGGTTCGACCCTTGACGACGGTCGCCCGAAACTTCAGGCCCAGGACTGATTGAAGATCCGGCAGGTCCTTAAGGATCAGCTGGTCCTGAAGGTTGATTGTGTTCGTCGAAACGACGACCCTTTGGCCATTCGCCGCGGCAAAGTAGATCGCCGGAACAAGATATGCGATCGATTTGCCGGTCCCGGTGCCCGCTTCGACAACCAGGCGTTGGCCGGCGTTGAGCGCATCCGCGACGGCTCGCAGCATCTGGACTTGCGGCTCGCGGTACTCGTAGCCTGCCAGCTTCTTTTCGAGGAGACCGCCGGGGCGAAGCACGTCGGCGACCCGATCGACGTCAACCGATTGAACGGTTCGCGTGGGCCGGAGCGGCTCGTCCGGCCGGTTGGGCGACAAGAGCAAGTCAAACTCGGTCTCGACGAACCCGCCCTTTGCCGCTAAGGCCTGCCGGATCGACGATCCCATGGCAGTCCGGCTTTTCTCCGCCTCGATCTCGCGAAAAATCTCTTTCAAGGGCCAGGTGTGATTCAGGAGCAGACGGTTGATCTCCTGAATGACACTTAGCTCGAGCTCGTTTGCGAGCTCGAGTAGCTTCAAGAACAGGTGCTTCGTGACCAGGGCGTCGTGAGCCGCCCGATGTTGCTGCGGAAAATCGATGCCGAAGTGGGCGACGAGCGACGCAAGTCCGTAACTCGACATCTGGGGAAGGAGAATGCTCGCCAGCTCGAAGGTGTCGAATTGGGGATTGTCGAGAACCACACCTTGCCGCCGGAGGCAGCCAACGTCCAACCCGACCGAATGAGCGACGAGTGGAAAGTCGCCGACAAAGGATTTCAACCGACTCGCGACCTCGCCGAGGGCCGGTGCCCGTTGAAGGGAGGCCGGATCGATCCCGGTAAGGATCTGAACGCCGTAAGGAACGGGTGTATCGGGACGCACGAGGGTCGACCAGGTGTCGACAACTCGATCGCCGCGAAACTTGATCGCGGCGATCTCGATTACTTCCTGATTGTCGGGGCGAGGACTAGTCATCTCGAGGTCGATCGAGACGCACGTCGGCGGCATTGGGTCTCCGGGTGGGATCGGTCCAGATAACGGTCCCTTTATTATAGCCTAGACCTGAATCGCCGTGGACGGAAAGGCTAGCTGCGCCAGCTTCATTCCTGGGCCATTCCGTCCTCGGTCAAGGGGACCGTGTATAATTTTCCGGTCGGCTGGAGATCGGGCCGGGAGCGTCCCGGTGGCGACGCGACGGAGGAAAACGACGGGTGCTAAAGACGACGACGTGCGGTCAGCTACGGGCCGACGACGCGGGAAAGACAGTAATCCTGAAGGGTTGGGTTAATCGTCGGCGTAGCCACGGCGGACTCATCTTTGTCGATCTGCGAGACCGCTGGGGGATCACTCAAGTCGTTTTCAATCCGGCAACGTCTCCGGAGGCGATGCCAGTGGCCGAAGAGGTCCGTCCCGAGTACGTGCTCGAAGTCGAAGGCGTTGTCGAGCTTCGCCCGGAGGGAATGGTCAACCCGAACCTGGGGACCGGTACGATCGAGGTTCGGGCCCAATCGGCTCAGATTCTGAACGCGGCTCGCACCCCCCCGTTCCCGATCAACGAGCCGGCCGAGGTCGACGAGTTTCTGCGATTGAAATACCGGTACCTTGACCTCCGCCGCGAGCCGATGCAGCGAAATCTGCAGGTGCGTCACCAAACGGTCCGTTTCCTCCGAGAGTGGCTCAGCGACCGAGAGTTTCTCGAAGTCGAGACGCCGATCCTCACGAAGGAGACGCCGGGCGGCGCCCGCGAGTTCATCGTGCCAAGCCGAGTTCACCCGGGCAGCTTTTACGCCCTTCCCCAGTCGCCCCAGCAGTACAAGCAGCTTCTCATGGTCGCCGGCGTCGAGCGCTACTTTCAGATCGCCCGCTGCTTCCGGGACGAGGATCTCCGAGCCGACCGCGGCCTGGAGTTTACCCAGCTCGACATCGAGCTCTCCTTCGTCGACCAGGAGGACATCTGGAACCTCACGGAGTCCTTTTTGACCGACCTCGTGGATAAAGTAGGCGGAAAGAGGCTTCTCGATCGTCCGTTTCGGCGAATGACCTTTGCCGACGCGATGGATCGCTACGGAACCGACAAGCCGGACTTGCGGTTCGGAATGGAGATCGCGGACCTCGACGGTCTCGTCGCGGGAAGTGAATTTCGCGTGTTTAACGCGGTGCTGGAGACCGGCGGTAGCGTGAAAGCAATCGCCGCTCCCGGCTGCGCCGGCTATTCCCGCCGAGAGATCGAGGACCTGACCCGCCTGGTTGCCGGCTCGGGAGCTAAGGGCCTGGTCCCGATTGCGCTTCTCCCCGACGGCATCCGGTCGCCCTTGACCCGATATTTCTCGAATGATGCGCTGCAATCGATCGCCGGACGGGTGGGCGCGACGACCGGGGACCTGGTCCTCATCGTCGCCGATACCTACGAGATCGCGGTCACCTCGCTTGGCGAGCTCCGCGCCGAGCTGGGACGCCGGCTGGGTCTACTCGATCCGGACGTCCTGGCGTTTGCCTGGGTTACCGAGATGCCAGCATTCGAATGGAACGCCGAGCGAAACGCCTGGCAGGCGAAGCACCACCAGTTTACCGCACCGCTCGACAACGACTTGCCGCTCCTCGAGACGGATCCCGGCAAAGTACGGGCAAAACAATATGACGTCGTTTGCAACGGGTATGAAATGGGCGGGGGAAGCATCCGAATTCACCGCCGGGACGTCCAGGAGCGAGTCTTCCGCCGAATCGGGATGACCGACGAAGAAGCTCGGGCGAAGTTTGGACATCTGCTCGAGGCCTTCGAATTCGGGACCCCGCCCCACGGCGGCATCGCTATCGGCATCGACCGGTTGACCATGCTTCTGGCCGGGCAGGACAGCATTCGCGAAATGATCGCCTTCCCGAAAACCCAGAGCGCCACCGAGCCGATGACCGGTTCCCCCTCCGAAGTGGGCGAGCGAGAGCTGGCCGATCTCCACCTGTCGGTGACCGCACGCGAGCTGGCGACGTAGGCGAAAGGTGGTCCTTTCCCCTCTCCCCACGGGAGAGGGGAAGACGCCATCGCCCTTTCCCAGGTGAGGGCTTAGAACCGCGCCCGCTGCGGGACCATTGCCCACGTCAGATCACGGGGAATGTTCGTCAATAGATCGCAACCCTGGGCGCGGGTGAGGACGACGTCGCCGATTCTCACGCCACCCCAGCCTCGAACGTAGACCCCCGGACGAAGGGCGACCGCCATGTCCGTCCTCAACGTGTCGGTGGACCCGGGATACAGCCGGGGCGGCTGGCGAAACTGCAGGGCTTCGAAGCCAACGCCGTGGCCGAGTCCGTGGCGAACGCAGGGTCCGAACCCATCGCCAGTAAGATAGTCCCGTCCCGCCGCGTCCACGTCCGAGGCCGCGACGCCATCGTGAATGGTCCGTCGAGCTAGCTCACCGGCTTCCAAACATGCTTCGTAAATGCGCCGCCCCTCGGCCCCCGGATCGCCGGCGAAGAAGGTGCGCGACACGTTAGTCCAGAAGCCGTCCGCGTAGACCTCGAGCTGAACCAGGACCGGATCGCCAAACTGAATTGCCCGGTTGTTTGTCGTTGCGAAAGGAAGGTAGGCTTGCGCTGACCGTGCCCCGGTCATCACGTGCGCGTAGGCCAGGACTCGATTCGCGCCGAACGCGCCGCCCGCCAGTTGAGCCCCTGCCTCGGCTGTCGATGCAATGGTTGACTCGCGCGCGCCGACCCGAACCTGGTCCCTCGCCGCGCGGAGGCCGGCGGCGCTGGCATTGGACGCGCTAGCGAGGTGTCGGGCTTCGCGGGGTGTTAGGTAGGACCGCAGCACCGCCAATACGTCGGAGACGTCGACGAACCGCGCGTTCGGCAACGTCCGGCGAAAGGTATCGACGATGCCGACCGAGGGAAAACCGATTTGCGAGTAGCTCGCCGGGGCCACTCCGTCGTCACCTTCAAAGCCAATCGTCGCGGTCGAGAGGCCACGCTCCGACGCCACGGTCTTCAGAGTGGGCCCAACATGATCCCGAAGGTGGGACTCCGGATCGAGCAGGCCGTTCGAATAGGTCCGAACGTCAGTGCACCAGCCGGATCGAGCGAGTGGCTCCTCTCCTTCCGGAACGATCAGCGTCGCCTCTCCTTGGGCAGGGACGAGGGCGAATGAATGACCGACGACGGGAGCGTAGCCGGTCAGCATGACGACGTTGGGGGTCAGCTGGCACAGAACGGCGTCGAGGCCGGCCGACGATATCTCCTGACGATTGCGCTGGGTGCGGAGGAGGTCTTCATCCATCGCCGTCGCGCCTCCAGTCCGAGGTCGTTGCCGGACTGCAGGGGACGTGCCAGAGCAAAAGATCGCCGAACGATCCTACTTCGCCGCCGACTCAAGACAGGTCGCGAAGTCGTGGTCGGTCGTGCATGGCGCGACGAAGACCTGGACCTTGGCGCCTTTGAGCTTCTGGTCGAGCGTCGTTTGATATCCGTTCGGATCGGTCTGGCGCAGCTTTTGGTCGAGCAGGAAGTAACGGTACAGGTCTCGAAAATCAGCGCGGCTCATCCCACTCTGGTCCAGGCGCTGATTAACGGCGTTCGAGCCGCCAAAGGCGACTTCGATCTTTCCGATCGCGAGATCCAAATCGGAATCGCTCACGGCGACGCCTTTTTCCTTCGCGAGCTGGTCGACGACGGCGTTCTGAACGAGGCGTTTGATTGTCTCGGTCTGAATCACCGTAAGTCGCTTCACTCCCGCGGCGGAATCCCAGACGACCGGAATTCCAACCTGCTCGGCTCGACGCTTCGACGCGGTGACCATACTGTCATAGTAATGAGCCGGCACCGGCACGCCGTTGACGACCGCGGCGCTGTCGGCCGGAACGTTCGAACACGCCGTGACCATAATTTGGATCGCCGAGGCCAGAACCAACACGCCAATCCTCGAAAAACGCTTCACCGTGATCCTCCCAACAATGATGCCGAATTGGGGTTAGCGATTGTCTGGACGCCCGAGCCCTCGCCGAGCGCAGCCAGCGTCGATCGTGCCTCGGCGACGTGAATCAGGGAAAAGTACGGATTGATTGATAACGCTTCGGTAAGGTCCGAGCGTGCGCCGTCGAGATCTCCCGTCCGATACTTGATCATTCCGGAGTGAAAGAAGAACAGCGCGTACCTGGTGCCCAGGCGGTGGGCCTGATCCGACGCTTGTCGTGCCTCGGAGTAGTCGCCATTCTGGTAGAGCGTCCACGCGAGCGTGTCGGCACTGACGACACTTCCTCGATCGCGAATCGCACGTCGGGCAGCGTCGAGTGCCGAAGACAGATCGCGACGCTGGTCGGCCTGAAAAAGCGCCAGCTCGGCGTCGACGTCGATGCCGTTTGCCTGGTAAAGCTTCTGTTCCGCGGCGGCGAGGTCGTAGGCGTCAAGCGCCTTTTTGGAGCTGCCAGTTACCGTATAGACGTCGCCGAGCGCAATGGCGTACTCCGGGGCTGGATAGACGTCTACAACCCGCTGGTAGCGCTTGATCGCGTCGTCGTAGTTGCCCCGAGCAGCCTGAACCCGGGCCAGTCCGCCCTGAGCGGGAACGTAATTGGGATAGTCGACCAGCGCCTGGGCGTAGGCTGCCTCGGCTTGGTCCAATCGGCCGCTGTCAAAGTACAGGTTCCCAAGTATGACCTGGGGATAGGCGACGTTTTCGGCGGCCGGACCGCCCGCGACAATCGCCATTTGCATCGCATCAATCGCCCCCGGCACGTCGCCATGCAGCTCGCGCGCGTAGGAGACGCGCGCGTAAGAGCTCAGATCGGGTCGAAGGTCGACCATCTTCTGGAAGGTCGCAATCGCATCGGGGTACTGGCCCATTTCGATCTGCGCGTCGCCAATGACGCCAAGGCTCGTCGACGCGTACGGGTTGCTGGCTCGAGCCTTTTTCCCCCAACTGAGAGCGTCCTTGAATTGATGACGAGACAGCGACAGCATTCCCATCATGGTCAGAGCATCGGCGTCGTTGGAATCGAGGCTAAGAGCCTGTGTCAGGGCGGCTTCGATTTTTGGATAGTAGGCTGGATCGCCTTTGTCTCGGACCTTCTGGAGGTAGTCCGCCGCGAGGGTGTCGAGGCTTTTGATATCGTCCCGTTGCCAGGGCATTCGGGACGAAATCTGGCCGACGACCGTCTCGGCGTGACTATTCGACGAGGCAGTCGACGCCACGGCACTCGGAGCCGTCCCCGCGCTGGGAGTCGCGCATCCAGCCAGGATCGCTCCAGAAATCGCGACCGCGCTCGCGAGCGCAGCGAGCGCGCTGCTTGATCTCGAGCTTGTTGCCATCTCGTCGACCTCCTGGAACTGGACCGGGGAGCTCCCCGTGGGAGCTCCCCGGTCGGGTATTGGGGATTATCCCCGGAATGGGTCCGCAAGATAGGGAAACGAGGTCTGGAACGGCTTGTCGGTGGTATTAACGCCATCGCCCAGGGCGGGATTGACGTCATTCGGCCGACACTGAGGAAATGGTCCACCTGGCTGGCATAGGATTCCGTCGACGACCTGCATCGCGATGTCGACGACGTCATCGCCAGGTCGTCGTCCGTTCGGGAATCCATCGTTTTCGCCGCCAAGGACACCCATCCGATTGACCTGATTCGGGTCGGAGTGAGTCGGCGGGATAGCCATATTCAGGCGAAGCTGCTCCGAAGCGACAACGCCCGCCGGCTGATTGAGGCCGGAGAGACCAGTCAGAAACACCGCGACGAGATCGTTTCGGTTCGTCGTCGGCGCGTTAGGATCGATCCCAAGCGCGACGAAGAGCGCGGCGAGCTCCGGAGTCGTTACGTAACTGAGAAATTGACCGTCGCTTGACGGCGTCAGAACAGTCGCGTTGAACAGATCCTTCTTCCCGAGCGGGATCACGACCTCATTGACGAGGGGCATGCCAAGCCGAGAAACCTGGACCCAGCTTCCTGTTTCGCTCTTGGTTCCGTCGGTGTTAAGAACGGTGGTCTTCTTCCGAGCCGCCGTCGTCCAGAGACCGATAATCGAGTCGTTTGGTCCCTTGAGCGTGGAGATCGGGACCTGGAGAACGATGCTGCTAACGTTCAGGCCGGCCAGATAATTCTCGCCAGGGTTGACGACCCCGAGCAGGTCGAAAATGTGACCAAGGTCGGCGAAGAACGGATCGGCCCGCTGGCCGACAAAGACCTTGATCCCACCGTCGAGGTTGTGGATCGCTTTGGTCGCGAGATGGTGGTAGTCGGGGGTCGAGTTGATTCCAACGTCGACCGGCGGCGTCAGGAGATTCTCGCCGATCTTCGTCGTAGTGCCGTTGTTCGTCATCCAGACGGTGTAGGTCTGGGGCCGGTTCCAATTCTGATAGACGCCGTTGGAAAAGGTGATGGGACCAACGTTATAGAGGAAGGTGTTCGGGTTGACCGTGTTGGTGTTGAACTGGAACGTGAAGACGATGTGGTCTTTAGCGTCGCCAACGTTGTCGACGTGAATCTGATATTGCACGTCGTCGCCAAACCGGTAGAAGTTTGGTCCGCCGGTTGGGCTCTGGAACGGAACGTAGTTGGCAACGAGGGTAACGGTGTTCGACCCGTCGGGGCTTCGGAAAGCGTACAGGTCCGTCCCATCGGCGGCCGGATCCTGCGAGATATTTGGCGCCTCGCGGTGACTGGACGCGCTGGCCGCCAATGGAAGCACGTTGGCCACCACCAGCGTCAGAACGAAAGCCAGTCCCAGGGCAAGTCGCAAGCGTCGCTGCCCTCGGAAGGGCAGTGGTATACGCATGGAAATCCTCCCAAGGTCCACTTCATCAATCGGTTGACAGTTCGAGACGCGAAAACCGATCGGGCACGATGACTCGTCACTTCCCTTCTTCCCAGGTATATCGGTGAAACGCGCCGACCTTCAAACAGACCTACGTCGGCCGGCGTCACTCGGATCACTCGCCCGAACAGGAATATTTCAAACTCGGTTACAATAGCCAACGGTCTAGAAAGGAAGGCTGTGATGAGCGAGTTATCGCCACGCGTCGATCGGGAAAGCCGCGACGGTTTGACGTTCGACGTCTTGCGTGAGCCCAGTAGCGGGAGCGACGCGTGGATTCTGCCCGACGTTGGAGCGAACTGCGTGCGCTTCGTCACCGCCGTCGACGGGCGATCATGTGAGGTCATTCGCTTTCCGGCATCGTGGGAGGCCTTTCGGGCGATGCCGGTTCTCTGGGGCGCGGCGATTCTCTTCCCGTTTCCCGGACGGATCCGGCAGGGACAGTTTCGATTCGGCGGTGTCGACTACCAGCTGCCGTTGAACGAGACGAGCCTCGGGAATGCGCTCCACGGGTGCGTTGCCACCCGTCCCTGGAGCTGCGTCAGCCAGTCGGCCGGCGATGTGGAAGGTGCCGCGGTCACCTACCGGATCAGTTCGGACGATCAGCCTCAGTTACTCGACGCGTTTCCGTTCCCATTTCGTCTCACGATGACGATTCGATTGAAAGGCGGCCGCCTCGAATATTCGTTCGTTGCCGAGAATTCCGGCACAATACCAATGCCGGTCGGCTTGGGGCTTCACCCGTATATTCCGTTGCCTCTTGGCGACGTGGGCACCGCCGACGATTGCGAAATCTGGGTCGACGCACCGTTTTACTGGGAACAGGAGGGGTACGTCCCGGTCGGCGTCTCCAAGCGGGCCCAGGAATCGGTCGACCTTCGCCAGCCTCGTTCCCTACGTGGTCTTGCATCAGTCGGCATCGGAGGTAACGACCGCATGGTCAACCTCGTTCATAGCCAGTTCGCCAGCTCCGAGGGCCCAATGCCGTCGAACCGAGGAATCTCCTGGGGAGTGCGAAACCCCCTTGCGAATCGGCAAGTGATCGTCGAAGCCGACTCATCCTTTCCCGCTTCGGTGACGTTCGTTCCCCCAACGCGGGATCGGGTGTCCTTTGAACCCCACAGCTGTCTTCCAAACGCTTTCAATCTCTCGGCTCGGGGTCAGGTCGCCGGCACGGTGACTCTCCTGCCCCGCGAGTTCTGGCGCGGTTCGTTGACGATTCGAGCGAGTACCATACGTGGATAAAACGGAGGAGGAAGTCGCGTGTACATCGGAGAACAAATCGGCGAGATCGGCGATCGAAAGCTTACCTGGGCGGCCCAGATGGGGGTCGAACACGTGGCGGTGAACAGCACCAAGACGACCAACATCGAAAACGCCGACGGCACCTGGAAAGTCTCGGCGATCAAAGATTGTCAGAAGCGGCTAGCCAGTTTCGGCATGTCGATGGACGTCCTAACTCTCGATCTGCAATCTAGTTACGTGACCCAGCACCGTTTCCCAGGCATTATGCGGGGACTACCGAGCCGCGACGCGGAGATCGAGATCATCAAACAGAACGTTCGCGCGGCATCCGAGGCCGGGGTGCCGTGCCTGAAGTACAACCTCAATCTTCTCGGCGTGCCCCGAACCGGTCGGACGCCGGGTCGGGGAGGGGCGCGCTACAGCCACTTCGATATCGACGAGTGGACCGACCACTCGCTGACCGAGGCCGGACCGATGCCGGCCGAGCGAATGTGGGAGGTTATGACCTACTTTCTCGAGCGAGTCGTGCCGGTGGCCGAGCGTTCCGGTGTCAAGTTAGCGTGCCACCCCCACGATCCGGCCGTGCCGCGCGACGTTGGCCTCCGGGGAGTGAACTGCGTCCTGGGGAGCGTCGACGGCTTAAAGCGGTTTCTCGCCATTGCTCCGAGCCCGTCCCATGGCTTGAACTTCTGTCTCGGCACCGTCGCCGAGATGTGCGTGAAACCGTCGGTCGAGGCCCTCGAAGCGATTCGCTACTTTGGCGGCCAGAAGAAAATGTTCATGGTCCACTTTCGCAACATCAAAGGTGGATTTCTTCACTTCGACGAGGTCTACCCGGACAACGGAGACGTGGACTTTTATCAGGCCATGAAGATCTTCAAGGAAGTTGGCTACAACGGGATGTTTTGTCCGGACCACGTCCCCGAATCCGACGTCGATCCGGACAACGAGAAGCAACACTCCTTCTGCCTGGGGTACATTCGGGCGATGATTCAGGCGGTCAACGCCGCGGGCTAACTCATTGTCCCACGGCCGCCTTCAGTTCACTACGAGTCTGCTGAAGCTTGGACATGTCACCGCCGGCCACTTCGCTGGCGTGCCCCAGGGCATCGCGAAATCGGTTGGCCGCCGGAGATTGGTCGCTTGCCAGGGCATCGGATGCCTTTTGAATCGACTGTTTGAGATCGTTGACGGCGCGATTGACACTGTCCTTGTCACTACCCGCCTGCGCGGATTGGAGCATCTGCAGCTTACTGTCCAGGTCGTTCTGCAACGGCTGGAACTCCGCGTGGTGACCCTGGTCGGTGGCGACGGTTGCCGTTGCCGTGGCTTGTTGGGCTGCCGTTATCGTGGCTTGTTGGACTGCCGTTGCCGTGGCTTGTTGGGCTACGGTTGCCGTGGCTTGTTGAGCTACGGTTGCCGTGGCTTGTTGATTTGAGGTATCGACCGCCGCTAGCGCGGTGGCCGCGTCACGGAACTTTCCAGAATCTCCGCCAAGGCCGTCGTTGACAAGGGTGACCGCCTTCTGGATCTGCTGGCCAAGAGGAGTGCGGTTGTTCTTTGTCGCCGCGTTAGCCGCGCTAGCGGCGGTCACGAGGTCCCTTTGCGCTTTCAAGAGGTCGCTCTGATTACCGGTATTTTGCGCCGTGTTGTAGGCGTCCACCGCGCGCTGGAGCGACTGTAGTAGATCGGGAAGACTAGCCTGTGACTGAGCTACCGGTCGAGGTAGAACGGCTACTGGCGTTTCCTGTTGGGTGCTAAGCGTCGCCCCCCCCAACGTGAGCAAATTCTTGTGCGCGTCCTGCATCTGATCGTAATTTCCGGCGGCCGCGCCGGACACCGAGTCCAGTGCCATCCGTAGCTTCTGACCGTAGGGCGATTGATCCTGGTTGGCCGCGGTCACCGCACTCGCCGAAACGTCGAGCAGTTTGCGTTGCGTCTGCAGCATCGCCTGGGCATCCCCTTTCGCCTGGGCTTCCGCGAATGCCACCAGCGCCTCGTCGACGGCCGCCGCCGCGGCCACGGTCGCCTGATCGGGAGCCGGGGTTAAGGTGGCGGTCGGAGGGCCTAGCGTCGGCGTTATCGTCGGGGTCAACACGATCGTCGGGGTCACCGTTCCCTGGCACGTCGTGGTCGCACCTGGCGCTGTCAGCGCCGACGGAGTCGTTGAATACGAGGTCATGGTCGCGCCTAGCGATGTCAGTGCCGACGGAGTCATTAAAGTTGAGTTCGTGACCGCCGCCGGTGATGTCAGTGCCGGCGGAGTCGTTAGAGTTGAGGCGGCAGGGCTCGCGCACGGAGTTCCGATCGGGCTCGGAGACCGGGCCAGGCCTGGCGTTTTCACCGCCGAATTCAACACCGACGAGCGCGCCGGCGTCGTCGGAAATGGCGACGGATTGCCCCCCGATCCGCCCAACGACGCGCAACCGACGACGAGAGCCGCGAGCGCTGTCTCGCACAAGACGTGCTTCACTCCCCGCATCTGGAACCCCCTACCGCACTCGCGAAGGAAGAGCACGGAGTGTACCAGCGAAGATGGTTATAATGAGTGGGAGGTCAATCCCCGATCTCCTCGACCTGGAGTTAGGACGGTGCCCCAAGCGTGCTGCGATTGTCGTTGACGATTGGAACTGACGACCTCGACCTTGCCGACGGGGCCTTGGTCTGTCGCGACCTTAGTCTCCCCAGCGCAAATAATGCCTCGACCATCCGACGTGGAACCGTTGTCGACGGCGCCCTTCGGAAAACGCTGTCCCGTTACCCTGGCCTACAGCTCGACGTCGTGTGTCCAGAACCAGGAGATATCGAGCAGCCCACCGCATCTCGGCTAGTCGCCGAAGCGCTGGCAGCGGACGGAATCCAGCTCGAATCGCCTCATCAGGGACAGGTGATTGTCCGGGCGCTTCGAGATGGTCTTCTCCGAGTCCGGGGCGACGTCATCATTCGCCTGAACGCGCTCGGGACGTTTCTAGTCGCGACGGCGCTTGACGGTCGGCTGGTGGCGGCCGGAGACACTATCGCGGTGGTCAAAGCGGCCCGGCTGTGGATGGCGTCGAATGACGTCACTTTGGCGATCGAAGCGGCGCGCCCCGGGGACGTGCTCCGAGTTGCACCCTTTTCGCTTCGTCGAGCCGCCTTTGTCGTCGGTTCGCGCGTTCGCGCCGGCGGCGTCCGGGGTGCAATCGAGAGCCTCGGGCGGACACTCGCGGCTTACGGAACGGAGTTAGCGGAAACGGTACGAGTCTCCGACGAGCCGGCCGAGATCGCCAGCACACTGGAGGATCTCGCGCGACGGGGCACGGAGATCGTACTTGTCGCCGGCTCAATCGTGCTCGACCCGGGCGATCCGTTTATCGTGGGCCTTGAATCTCTGCGGGCGAGAATCACAGTTCGAGGTGCACCAATTGACCCCGGCACGATGTTCTGGGTTGCCTACGTCGGCGAGATGGTCGTTTTCGGATTGGCTTCGTGCGAAATGTACGGTCGGTTGTCCGTTCTTGACTTGACCCTTCCGTACGCTTTAGCGCGAGAAGAAATCGACGTCACTCTTCTTTCGGAGCTAGGCTACGGAGGTCTTCTCGATCAGACCTTCAGCGCTCGCCGTCGAGTGCCCCTCCGACGCGACGCCGACGTCGACGACGGCTCGTAAACTCCGGCCGAAACCCCTCATGGGAAGACTGTAACCTACTGTAGAAACGGGTTGTATTGAGCTAGCAGGCAAGAAAGGGGACAGTAGCGCGGGGGGTTGTACCCCCCCCGCGCGCGGGCCGGCCGGAGATATTTGCCAGTAGCAACGTGATTAGAGAGAGGGGCA
>CAZBQK010000053.1:0-18491 GCA_964493975.1 uncultured Dehalococcoidales bacterium
CCCCCCCCCGTTCCCACAATTTCCCCGGGCCAACTCCGTCGTTCAACGGGGGTAACGGGCGGGGGACAAGCCCCCGCGCTACTGACCCCTTTCTCGTCTTTTTGCTAATCGCCGACCTATTCCGCACGAACCAACCGGAGTTTGACTCAGCGATTTAGGAAGCGACGATCGGTCGCTTCGACATAACACAATCGCGGATAGCCAGCCCGAGCAATACAAGCAAGCCAATGAAGTAGGGGAGACTCGCGGCCACCTGGCCGAGTGAGGACACGTTCGCCAGCACGTAGAGTGGCGCCGGTGGTATCGACAAGAGCCCGAGCGCGGCGATCAACCCCGCGGACACGCGGCGGCCGCATAGCCATGGCAAGAGGAAGAGCGCATAGGCGGCCCAGCCAATTGGCGCTAGTAAAATTCCGGCGAGCAGACCGATGCCTCCGACCGTCTCGCGATTCGGACGATATCGGAAGGTTAACGCAACGAGGACCGCACCGACGACCACGGCCGCCACGACGCCTAGCCGACTATGACCCAGACTATCTCCCACGCCGATCAGGCTCACATTCCGAAAGTCGGACCAGCTCGTGAGGGCTATTGCGTCGAGCCACTGTCGATACACGATCGGGCCATACAGCAACGCGGGCAAAACGGCGAGTCCGCCGACCACCAAAAACGACGAAACCGCGATACCGGTCTCGCCGGTCAGAATGAGAAGAAACGGCCAGATGGCGAAGTTAGGCTTGATCGCGACGAGGATACCGATGAGCGCTCCGGCCAGGACCGGCCGGTTGGACAGCTGCACACGCCAGGCAATCGCGACGATCAACAGAAGCACGGTGTAGATTTGACCGAGGGTAATCGTCATGACGAAAGGCGGAAAGGCGGCAAGCCATGCTATCCAGATCGGGGAGCGCCAGCGAGGATTCTGGCGGAGCAGAATGAAAATCGACAGGGCGTAGACGAGAACCGCGATGACGCGCCAGGTCAAGAGGCCCACGACCGGATCGATCCGCGCCAGGAGAGAGAAAACCACCAGAGACAGCGGAGGATTGAGATTCGGCGTGCTACTGCCGATGTCGTCGAGCCGATTGTAAAAGCCGTATGGATTTTCACCGGACCAGACGGCTCGTCCAGATGAGACAAAAGCGCCGAAGTCTCCAAGCTGAATGCCGGGTGAGGGAAAAAGCTCGAAGGATACCAGCGTGATGGCGACGAGAAGGCCGAAGAGGAGTGGTCTCGCGAACTTCGAGTAGGCGATCGTACCAGCTCTAATTTGGGACGGGTTTGCCGGCGCCAGTCTCGAGGGCACGGCGAGGTCGTCAGGACTGGAGATTCTCAACAGCTCACCCGACTTAACAGTGGCGACAAGATGGCTGTCGCATGATCCCCATGAGTCGGAGTACCTCCTCCCACCTCGTGTCCTGGTTCTGACCTCGGACGCGATGGTTGGAACGGGGGGACCGGCCAGGTTCGCGCCCTAGCTTGCCATTGTTGCAGCGCTCGGCGACACCAATCCCATTTGCACGGCGATGAGCGCCGCCTGGGTCCGGCTCTGCACGCCCAATTTTGCGATGATGTTGCTCATGTGGGTCTTGACCGTCTTTTCGCCAATGTGGAGCGAATTTGCGATACCTTTGTTCGTCTTGCCGCCGACAAGAAGCTGGAGGACCTCCATTTCGCGCTCGGACAGGGTTTCTGGCGTCTCGGTGACCCTCATTTCCTGCATGAGCCGCGCCGCGGCCTCCGGTGCAAGTTGGACCTGACCACCAGCGACGGCACGAATGGCGCGAGTGAGGTCGCCCACTTCGGTATCTTTCGGAAGGTAGCCAATTGCCCCGGCTCGAATCATCCCGACCACCCACGTCGCTTCCATCGCGCTCGAAAGAGCCACGACTTCGGTCCCGGGCGAATCGCGGCGAATCTGAGTCGTGGCCGACACACCGTCCATTCCCGGCATCATAATGTCCATCACGACGACATCTGGTTTGAGGTTTAGAACCATCTCGACACCAGCCGTGCCGTTGTCGGCCTCGCCAATCACCTGAATATCCGGAGCGGTCTCTAGAAAAACGCGAACACCCTTGCGGACAATCGCGTGGTCGTCAATCAGCACGACTCGAATCGGGGAAGGTACAACGCGCGGTCCCCGCTGCTTGCGATCGATAATCGGCAAGAGCCCGGACGCATCGGCCATTCGCGATAGCCTCGCGTGCTGTCGCGCGTCCAGGTCCATTTTCCGTGAATTAACGGTGCGTCGGATTGTATCGTCAGTCGAAGCCGTCCGCTCGCCGGTAGACGGCCCCCGGGGTACCGCGGTCAAAGTTGGTCGGCGCGGCGGTGGACCAGAATACACTTTTTCCTCCAGGCTTCTTGGACTCGGATCGTTAGTTGTCCGAGATAGTTTTACCTGGAGTCGACTAATGCCGCTTCCTTACTAGGACCAAACCGGGTGTGATGAATTCGGCCCAGGCGGGGTCCATCTTTCGACGGATTGCGAGGGTCAGGCCAGCGCCAGATCACTCGGCAGGCGCGCGGTCAGTCGGCCCTTCGCGACGTGAAGCCAGGTCGCGTCGGGCATTGAGGGCGTGAGCGAGTCGGTGTCGGCGGTCGTGAGGATAACTTGATGATCGGATCGCACTTTGTCGATGACCCGCATCCGTCGGGGGGTGTCGAGCTCGGAAAGAATGTCGTCGAGTAACAGGATCGGGGCCTCGCCGCTCTGTCGGAGTAAATGCTCGGCTTCGGCGAGCTTCAGCGCGAGGGCGACAGTTCGCTGCTGGCCACGCGATCCGAAGTCTCCAAGATCGTGGCCGGAAAGGCTGAAGGCAAGGTCATCACGGTGAGGGCCGACGGCAGAAGCGCCGAGCGCAATCTCACGACGCAGAACCTCGGATAATCGTGCTTCGAAAACGGCCGCGATCTCCTCAATATCATATCGGCCGTCGAGGGTGCGATCGAAAACACTGCTTTTGTACGACAAACTCAGGCCCTCGTCGACCCCGGACAACTCCTCGTAGTGCGCACGGGCTAAATCGCTGAGGATGCGCATCGTTTCAAGGCGACGAAAGACAATGTACGCGCCCGACGCGATCATCTCACGATTCCAAAAATGCAGCTCGTCGGCGCTCTTCCCCCGTTCCCGAATCGCACGCAGAAGATGATTCCGCTGCACGACTACTCGATTGTACTGGGCGAGACTCCGACAATAACGCCGATCCTCCTGGGAAATTGTCACGTCGAGGTAACGGCGGCGCAAAAGGGGTGTGCCATCCACGAGCTCGAGGTCCTGAGGAGTGAAGGAAACGGCCGTGAGAACTCCAACCGAGTCGATTGCCCGCCTGGGTGCATCGTTGACCCGAATTCGCTTCGACAAGGTCGAGCTTTCGGCCTCTGTCGCTCGTGGCTCTTCCCGCAAGACGACGTCGACCGATTGCACCTCGTCTCCTCGTTGAATTCGGGCCGCGATCCGAGTGAAGCCGATCGGATCGTCCGCTAAACCCCATTGAACGAGATCGCGATCACTCCCAGCCCGAAACGACCGCATGGTCGCGAGATAATACAGCGCTTCGACTATATTGCTCTTGCCCTGGGCGTTATTACCCCAGAGAACGGTTTGCCGGGGAGCAAGATCCAGCTCGAGGCGGTCATAGTTGCGAAAATGGTTAAGCGTGAGGTGGAGAACGCGCATCGGCCCTCGTCCACGGACGGGTTCCGAGGTGAATTATACCATCGTGCTATAGTTGTAGGCGGTTCCAGGAGGTTTGGGAGATGCCTGATTCGACGCCCACTCGACGTGAACGGGACACAATGGGCGATATGGTTGTACCGATTAACGCCTATTACGGAGCGTCAACCCAACGCGCTGTCCTTAACTTTCCCATCAGTGGCTTTCACATGCCGCGTCGGTTCATCTGGGCCCTCGGCACAATTAAAGCGGCGGCGGCCAACGTCAACCGCGATCTCGGCCTGATCGACCCAAAGATCGCGGACGCGATCGCGAGAGCCGCGCGCGAAGTCGCCGAGGGGACTCTCGACGACCAGTTCCCCATCGACGTGTTTCAAACCGGTTCCGGTACCTCGACAAACACGAATGCAAACGAGGTCATCGCAAACCGAGCGAGCGAGCTGCTCGGCGGCGAATTGGGCAAGAACCGGTTGGTCCATCCAAACGATCAGGTCAACCTTGGCCAATCCTCGAACGATGTCATCCCCTCGGCAATGCATCTGGCCGCGCTGGCCGCTTTGCGGGAAGATCTCTTACCCGCCCTGGCCCAGCTGGAGTCGGCGCTCCGAGAGCGATCTCAGGCGTTTTGGTCGATCATCAAGACCGGACGCACCCACCTTCAGGATGCGACCCCGATCCGACTAGGCCAGGAATTTCTTGGCTACGCCGGCCAGGTCGAGCGCGCCCAGCGGCGACTCCGGCGCGCGGAAGAGGACCTATTGGAGCTCGCCCTGGGCGGCACCGCCGTGGGAACCGGAATAAACACTCATCCTGAGTTCGCGCGACGAGTGACAGAGTGGATCGCGCGAGAGACTGACATACCGGTAACCGAGACGACCAACCACTTTCAGGCCCAGAGCACGCTGGATGGGGTGGTATCCTTTAGCGGAGCCGTTCGGTCCGCCGCGATCTCGCTCATGAAAATTGCCAACGATATCCGCTGGCTTGGTTCCGGCCCTCGCGCTGGCCTGGGCGAGCTGACGCTTCCAGAAGTTCAACCAGGAAGCTCGATTATGCCGGGTAAGGTGAACCCGGTCATCGCGGAAGCCCTGATTCAGGTTGCCGCGCAGGTTATTGGGGACGACGGCGCGGTGGCGGTTGCGGGCCAGGGAAGCTACTTCGAGCTGAACACGATGATGCCCGTCGCCACCTACAATCTGCTCCAGGAAATCACCTTGCTTGGTCGGGCTGCCAGTAACTTCGCGACGCAATGCGTCGTCGGAATCGGTGCGACGAGCCGGGGACCGGAGTTCTTGGAGAAAGGACTCGCGATTGGAACGGCTCTCGCTCCCGTGGTCGGCTACGACCGGGCGGCGGCGGTCGCCAAAGAAGCCGCGGCGACTGGCCGCACGATCCGCGAGGTAGCCCGCGAGCGAACCGATCTGAGCGATGCTGACCTGGAACGGCTGCTCGAACCCGACAAAATGGTTCAGCCTGGCCTCGGCGGAGGGCCGTCCGGCGGCTGAGCTCCGGAGCTGTCTTGTCGCGGTGGCTCAAACCCGGCGGATAGATCTCGCCGGGTTAGGGCCGAAGTCGGGAACGAGCCCGACTGTCTCTTTCCTCCGTCGATGTACTGACCGTGTCTCCCCCATTCAGCCGAAGTAGGCAGGCTGCCCACGCCGTACGCTTAACCTGCGCTTAACCAACGAACGCGTATGGGCTAGTGGGTGGTGAGATGGACGAATCAGTCGATGATCGGCAAAGCGGAACCCATGCGACTCAAAAAACTGCTCTCGCGGACCAAATAGGCCGTCGATTTCACGAGGTGACTGGCCGGACCCCAAAGGCTCGCCTTCGATCGCTATTGCTCAACGATCGGGGAGCTGCTGTCATGGAGTTAGCGCTGGTCATGCCGATCCTGCTCATGGTGCTGTTTGGCATCGCCGAATTTGGGATCTTTTTTACCGAATCCGTCGCAATTGCGAGCGCTGCCCACAACGGCGCTCGCTACGCCTCGGTCCATCCAACGTCCTGGTCGAGCGCCTCGCCTCCGGGTGCAAACACCATTGAAGGTCAAATACTACTCGCGCAGAACAGCTCGACGATTCCGAACGACGACAGCCACATTAACATCGCCTACTCCGTGGTCAGCGGCACCTCGCAGACGGCTTGCGGGCATTACAGCGTTGCGAGCAGCGGATTTGTCGCGTCCGGGAGTTACACCCAGGCAACCTGCGTGATCGCGGGGTCGATGATTCAAGTTACGGTAACCTACACCTACCATTTCCTGACGCCGGTGTTCCAGACGATGTTTCCAAATGGCCTGACGTTCTCGCCGGCAGCGAGCATCCTGGAGGAGGTGTAGTCGAATGTCACTTCGTCATGTCGCGCACCTGCTGCAACGCGGCCGCGACGACGCGAGCGGCTCAATCGTGGTCATGGTCACGATGTGGATGGCCGTCGGGCTCACTTTACTCGGTCTGGTTGTGGATCTCGGCTACGGATCGGTCCGGCACCGCCGGGCCCAGAACGCCGCGGACGCGGCAACGCTCGGCGCGATGGAGCAAATTTATCTGGGCAACAGCCTGGACGCGGCGACAGCGGCGGCCGGACAGATGGCTCAACAGAACGGGTTTGCGTCATCCGATCTGACACTCAGCCTCCTGGCCGCCGATGGCAGTCCCGCCACGAGTCCCAGCCAGGTGGCATCCGCGGCCGCGGTAATCAGCAACACGTACCCAACGTTGTTTCTCCGTGTGGTTGGGATAAGCACGGCGACGGTGGCGGCTCAATCGAGCTCAAAGTACGGGAGCAGCCTGGGACTTTGCGCGCTCTGCGTTCTGTCGAGCGGCGACACCTTGTCGCTCGATTTCCCAGGCAACGGCAGCGCCACGGTCAACGGCGGAACGGTCCAGGTGAACTCGAACGCAAATACCGCTCTGGTGATCAACAGTAACGGCTCGCTCACCGCACAGGCCATCAACGTCGTGGGTGGCTGGTCGCCCGGCAGCCACGGCTTCTTCTCTCCTTCTCCGGTCGCGGCGCGACCGATTCCCGACCCTCTTGCCACGGTGCCGGTCCCGACTTTTAGCTCGGCTAACGGCCAGTCCATCTCCGTTACTGGCGGAACCACCACGATCGATCCGGGAAACTACCAGACGATCGACGTAAGCGGGGGCGGGACCCTCATCATGAATCCGGGCACGTACGCCATTACTGGAACGATCAAGATCACCGGGTCCGGTGGAAACATAACCGGCAACGGAGTGATGCTGTACTTTACCTGCGGCCTGATCCTTCCAGCCGCGTGCTCGGGCCCCGGCCAGGCGGGAGGCACTCTCGGAATGGCCGGCAATGGCACGTTTAACATGTCGGCTCCAACGAGTGGGACTTACAAAGGCCTCCTCATTTTCTACGATCGGAATAACACGTCCGCCCTCAATCTCACCGGGAACGGAACCGATACAGTCACCGGCACCATTTACGCTCGGCAGTCCGACGCCAAGCTCGCGGGGAATGGCGGGTCGCTCCAACTACAATCTCGACTCATCACTGATACCGCGACAATCACGGGCAACGGATCGATCACCATCAACTGGAACCAGGCGACCAACTACGTCGCTCCCGGCATTCCGGGGATCACCCAATAGAAATCTTGGTGTCGGGCGCGATCGCTCTTGATCGACCACACCCAAAGATCCACTTCGAAAGACTAGCGGGACTATGAGACTATGAATGGAGGAACACATGCATTGGCTACGTCGATTAGTGATTGAGGACTCAGGAGCCGAGACGGTCGAGTACGCGCTCGTTCTTGCTCTGATGGCGCTCGCCGCGGCAGCGGGTGTGAGCACGGCCGGCACCCAGCTGAGCGGGTGGTGGAATACCCTGTCCACGACCATCACTGGTCTGGCGTCCAGCACGTAGTACCCTTTTTCTATAGTGTTGCCTGGTTGGCGACTTCGCGGGCATCCTCCATTGTGATATCGTGTAGCGGTACCTCGGGATTGGGCGGTTGCCCCCGCTCAGAATCGCTACCGACGACAGGATACGTGGAGGAAGCCCGCGATGAACCTTCTCGATTTCCCCTATCCATCGCGCCGGACGCCGGTCGTCGGCCATCGCGGCATCGTCGCTACCAGTCAGCCGCTCGCGGCAATCGCGGGCCTCGAGATCTTAAAGGCTGGCGGTAACGCCGTCGACGCGATTGTCGCGACCGCCACGATGCTGTCGGTCGTCGAGCCAACGTCGAATGGGATTGGTAGCGATGCATTCGCATTGATCTGGGATGGGTCACGGCTTCACGGATTAAACGGATCGGGTCGAGCGCCCGCGTCCTTAACAGTCGACGCCGTCCGAGCGGCCGGACACGCTCAGATGCCGAATCGCGGATGGCTCACCGTCACCGTTCCAGGCGCCCCCCGAGCCTGGCACGATCTCCACGAGCGGTTTGGTCGCCTACCCTTCGAACGCGTGCTCGAACCGGCCATATCGACGGCAGAGGCTGGATTCGCCGTGTCGCCCTTTACCGCGCGCGGTTGGAGCCAGTCGGCCCGTGCCTTCGAACAATTACGGGGGCCCGAGTTCGCTCCCTGGTTTGACACGTTTACAAGCGACCGCGAAGCTCCCCGAGCCGGCGACGTGTGGAAGGCGCCGTTTCACGCGATCACCCTGCGCCGAATCGCGGCATCGCGAAGTGACGACTTTTATACCGGACGAACTGCCGAGCGGATTGCCCGATTTGCGGCCGAAACCGGCGGTCACTTGACGATCGACGATCTCGGAGCCCACACGAGCACCTGGGTCGAGCCGATAGGCGTGAACTATCGTGGATACGACGTGTGGGAGATCCCACCCAACGGTCAGGGTATCGCCGCCCTCGTCGCCCTTAACCTCCTGGAAGGATTCGATCTTTCGCGGATGGGAAAGGATTCGATCGAGGCGTACCACGTCCAAATCGAGTCCATGAAGCTGGCCTACTCTGACATCCATCATTACGTTGCCGACCCGGAGCACGCGTCGGTTCCCACGGACGCGCTCCTCTCCAAGCGATATGCCGATGAGCGGCGAGCCCTCATTGGCGACCGCGCCCAGGCCCGTGAGCCAGGCGATCCGGAGCGCGGCGGCACAGTCTATCTCTGCGCGGCTGACTCCGAAGGGATGATGGTGAGCTACATCCAGTCGAATTACAGCGGATTCGGTTCAGGGATCGTAGTCCCCGAAACTGGAATCGCCCTCCAAAATCGCGGGGCAGGATTCCGCCTCGATCCCTCCCACCGAAATGCACTTGCTCCCCGGAAGCGCCCGTACCACACGATTATCCCCTCGTTTCTCAGCCGCGATGGTCGGGCGGTTGGCCCATTTGGCGTGATGGGTGGGCACATGCAGCCGCAGGGGCACGTTCAAGTCGCGCTCAACACGATTGACTTTGGCCTCAATCCGCAGGCCAGTCTTGACGCCCCCCGCTGGCAGGTCACCGAAGGACTTGGCGTCCTCCTCGAATACGGCGTTCCCCGACACGTCGTCGAAGGTCTGATTGAGCGGGGACACGCCGTCCGCGTCGAGTCCGACAGTAGTCAGTTTGGCAAGGGTCAAGCTATCTGGCGTATGGCATCCGGCTCGCTGGTTGGCGGAACAGAGCCACGCTGTGATGGATTGGCCGTCTGCTGGTAGGAATGCCCGCGCCATAGGCAGCCGACTGAGCGGATTTCACTCCGGCTATTTTCTTTGGCCCGAACGCGCGGGCTCTGGTATACTCGCCTGCAATGAACCGCCGACCACGCCAGCCGCTCGCCGCGGAACCGCGCCCGCCACCGATCGTTCGCGAATATACGTATAGCGCTGGGCGACTTGCCGAAGCTGAACCGCCGCCCATCCGCGCCCCTCGCGGGCGATCCTTTAAGGGACAAATTCACGTCGTCGTCGATTCTGACGGCAACGCTACTGGCCCGACCGCTGACGCCTTGCGGCAGTCGTTTGCCGAATTCTTCTACGCTTCGACCTCGCGGTCGATTACGTCGACCTTACAGCACGCCGTCCAACACCTTAACGACAAATTAGCGTCCGAAAACCGCCAGTCAGTTCGAAAAGAACGAATCTACGCGACGCTTGCGTGCGCGGTCATTCGCGACGACGACATTTATATCGCTCTGGCCGGTCGGGCTATCTGTTTTGTCGTGGGGCCGGGCGGTCTCGAGCGATTCGGGAGGGGAGATCCCCAGCCCGGCGACCGGCCGGTTGATCTTTTGGGTCAGGTCGAAGAAATCGGCGTCGAGCTGTTCCACCGCCCGGTTGGCGATGTCACCGCCCTACTCTTGTCCTCCACTGGAATCCTCGATCTTGGCGACGAAACCTTTGAACAGACCCTGAAAATGGGTCACGGCTCGATTCCAGATGTGGTCCACCGCCTTGCCTCGCGGCATCGGGGGAGGCGCCGCTTCACCTCCGCGGTGATATCGTTCGACGAAGCTTCGGCCGATCCAGAACCACCTCGACGGATCATCCGAGATCTGCCTCGAATCGCACCTGACGCCGTCGATCGTTCTCCCGTGCGGAAGGAGTCGTCGAGTAACCCGCCCGTGCGCCGCCCGCCCGTTCCGGAGCGGCCGAATCCGCCGCGTCGCGCCGCGCCTTTGGCGTCCGACCGCCCGGTGACACCAGCCCCTGAAAAGAAGGTCAGTGATTTTCGGGCGCGTCTCTTCGCGATTCCGCCCCGCCGCGTCGCGGCTCCCGATGGCGACGGAGTGGAAGCCGATCGGCGCCCAGTCGAACGAGAGCGACGACGACGCTCGCCTCCGACGGTTGTCGAACGGGGAGTCGACGAGATCGAGAATCAAGATTCACCGTTCGTGATGGATGTTCCGGCCACGTCTCGAAGCGAGCTACCCTTGCCACCGGTTGGACCCCAACGCCAGAATCGTCGTCCCAGCGGTCCGATCGTGACGTTTCGCCTACCGCCCGGTTCCCTGCGAATCGGCGTCATCGCCATAGCACTGCTTGCACTTTTCTACGTGGGTTACGTTGTCATTCAAATTCCTCTGCGGATCATTCGCGAGGGGACCGGTGCCGCGAGCGCGATCGAAAAGCTATCCCAGGCCGAGCAACGGGAGCACGAGGCGCTGTCCCAGAGCGATCCCTTAGCCCGCCGGCGCATGCTTGACGAGGCGAGCCAGCTCGCATCCCAGGCTGCTATCGAGCGCCCGGAGTCAGCCGCGGTGGCGACCGCTTCGGCGCGCATTCGCACGGAGTTTCAAACGGCGACCGGCGCGACTCACCTCGACGCCCCGACCAAGGTCGTCGACCTTCCGTCCAGTGCGGACCAGATGGTCTTCGTCAATCCGAACGTTTTCGTCCTCGACCGCGCGAATAGCCGCGTCTATTCGTATTTGTTGAACGTCGACGGGACATCGGCCCAGTCCAGCGCCAATCCGATCTTGCTCCGAAAAGGCGACCACGTTGGACCGGAAACTGTCGGCGACCTGAGTCAGATCGCATGGATGCCACCGGGACACGGGCGAAAATCAGCCAGTCTGATCGTCCTCGATCGGGCCGGCTTCCTCGTTCAATATGAGGCGACCGTCGGACTGAGCCTGCTTGCCTTGAGAAATCCCGAGATGTGGGCGGACGCATTGGTTCTGCGGGGATTCGATGGAAACCTGTATTCTCTATATAGTAAGCAAAGGAAGCTAATGGTGTATTTTGCCGAACAGACCGGTTACGACGGCACGGCGGCTGACTACTTTACCTCGTCCGTGCCGGTTGACCTATCCGATCCGGTTGCGTTCGCGGTCGACAAAGACCTCTTTCTGGTACACGCGAGCGGTCGGATTGAGAGCTTCACCAATGGGTCGCCCAATTCGTTCGTGGGACCTCCAGACGACATGGCACCCCGAAACCCGATTGGCTTGGCGCTGAACGCCGATTCGGTCTTCGTTGGCGATCCGGCCCGATCACGCGTGATTCAGCTGACCCGATCTGGTGATTTCCAGCGATCGCTGAGTAGCGACGCCGGGCCACTTGCCAACTTCCAGGATCTGGCAGTCGCCGAGGATGGGCAGGCGCTTTTTGTTCTAAGTGGTAGCGCGATTTATCGCTTCGCCCTTCCACAGTAAGTTGGCTTCCCGGAGGATCGCCTTGCCCGATTCAATCGACATCCTGGGGATTGAGACGTCGTGTGATGAGACCGCGGCTTCGGTGGTGCGTGATGGTCGAGTCGTCCTTTCAAGCGTCGTGGCGTCACAGGTTGACATTCACCAGGCTTTTGGCGGGGTCGTCCCCGAAGTCGCTTCTCGCCAGCACGTTTTAGCGATCGTTCCAACAATCGAGCGCGCGCTCACCCTGGCGGGCGTGTCCTGGGACGACCTTGCCGCGGTCGCGCCGACCCATGGTCCAGGACTAGTCGGCGCGCTGCTGGTCGGACTCAACGCCGCGAAAGGCGTCGCGTTTGCCCGAGGCCTACCTCTAGTTGGAGTGAATCACCTCGAAGGGCACATCTACGCGAACTGGCTCACCGGGGCGGATATCGAGTTTCCCACTATTTGCCTAATTGTGTCCGGCTCGCACAGTGACCTGGTGCTCATGACCAACCACTTGACCTACCAGATCCTCGGCCAAACGCGGGACGACGCGGCCGGAGAAGCTTTCGACAAAGTTGCCCGGCTGCTTGGGCTCGGCTATCCGGGCGGACCGGTCATTCAGGCTCTAGCTCGCCAAGGAGATCCGAAAAAGCTTCGCCTTCCACGGGCCTGGCTTGGCGACAGTTACGACTTCAGTTTCAGCGGTCTAAAAACCGCGGTCCTGCGCGTCACCGAAGGTCTCGACGGCGAATCTCATTTGACCCGCGCCGATGTCGCGGCCAGCTTTCAGGAAGCCGTTGTCGATGTTCTGGTCACGAAGACCAGACGGGCGGCTGATGAGTTCGGCGTTCGCCAGGTATTGCTTGCCGGCGGGGTGGCCGCGAATGCGCTTCTCCGCGGCGAGATGGATCGCCTCCTCGGACGGCCGGTCGTGTATCCGCCATTGGCGCTTTGCACCGACAACGCGGCGATGATCGCGGCCGCTGGCTACTACCGTCTGGCCCAGGGCTATCGCTCAGGATTAGACCTGGACGTGCAACCAAATCTGGTTCTGGCGTAGAACGTCAGCCGTCGTCTTGCGCGCGGAGTCGGATCGCCATGATCTGCGCGATTCGAAAGGTTCGGTTATCGTTCAGTCGCGGACAATAGCCGTCCAGAACGTAGCTGCCATCACGCAGATGAACCGCGCGAGGATCGACGAGGTACGACGACGTGACGCCGGAGACGTCGTCTCGGTATTCGAGCGCCAGTAGATGGCGCGACGCGATTGCTCCTTCGGCAACTTGACGAATCTGAGTTGGCGTGCGGTTGATTGGCTCGCGCCCCGAGGCAGTCAATGCACCGACCGGGATTTTCGACTCTCCTGGACTGGCCGACGCCAGAATCTCGAAACTTTCCTCGGAGATTTGGATACCGCGGCAAGTAAGGGCATCGCGCAGCCGTTCGACATCGGCCAAGGTAACCAGTGCTGAGGTCGACGAGATTGTGAGCAGGAACAGGCGCGCGAGATCCGGATCCGAACGAAGCTCCCGAAACGCCATGGCGTCGCGAGTCGAGATGACGGCGACTTGACTGACACTAGCCGGCGGAAAACCGCCGGCCCATCCCTTCACCCGCACCCGGAGACCGGGCGGCACGTGACCGCCAAGCACCGCGTCCAGGTCGGCCAGAATCTGATCGACTGATAACCCTCTCGCGATGCCGGACTCAACCGCGCCTGGCGAAAGACGAAAAACGACCCGACCAGATGGTTCGGCGACTGGCTCGGCGATTCGCCCGAGACTTTCCCGGAGATACAGGTTCAGGTCCGCGGGTTCAACGTCGATGTCCGTGACATTCCGAGCATAGGCGTGCGCCCTCAAAGGACTATTGGCGTCAACCATCCGAACGTCGACGTTGTGGGATGAGAGGGAACCGACCAGGCCGCTCGCGACAGAACCATCGATGAGGACGATCGTGGGCGACAGCCGTCGGTCGACAGCGCTACTGATTGCTTCCAGCTCGAGCCACCGATCGAGGGTGGCCGAATCCGGCGCCTCCAACAAACACGCGTTTCGGGTCCATCTGACACTGTCGAATTGTCGCGCCCAATCGCGGAGGGTCACGTCGACGTTTTGGGGTACTCCCGCTCGCGATGCTCGTTGAAGCAATTCAATCGCGTTATCGACCGTGACGCCAAGCTGCAGCCCAGCGTAAAAAGCCTCGCGCGTCAGGCGATAGACCGCCAACCGGTCGACCGACACTCTTTCGGCGAATCGATCGATCTGGTAGATCAACTCGGGGCGATCCGACGGCTGGTAGACGACGACGTCGAAGTTCGGCTGGACGATCAGCGCATCAAGGTGGGCGTCCGCTTCCGCGACTGCAAATGGCTCGTCGACGGCCTCCACGCCGAGCGCTCGGGCACCAGGTCGGGTGAGAGTGAAGATTTCACGTCCGGTAGATGTCAACTGCGAGATGACAACACCCAACCAGGTAAGTGGCCCTTTGACGACCGCCCGAATGAACGCCCCCTCCACCAGGTCCCAATCAGTACCCATGATTAGCCAGCGCGATCGGCCACGAGAATCCTGGAGGGCGATGCCCGAATAAATTGGCGGAGCGAGCCCGTCGTGCTCGTAGGCCGCATGCCACGCTTGCCATGACGTTCCAAGCCACGGAACTAGAAATTCGACGTCGCAGTGACGGAGTAGTCGCGATAGGTCGCTCACGTCGTACCACAGACCATAGTGCGCGTTGTCCCGGACGGCGTCGACTATCCGGCGGTAAGCACCCCGAACGCGGTCGTCATCGGGAACCGACGACCCAGAGGTTCGATGCTGGTACTCGAGATGCGCTAGACTTGAAAGGATGTTCTCACCGGCTCGAAGCCACGCATCGAGGAGCGTTCGAACCTGTTCGTGCGGAGGCATCGCGACAAACCCTTGCGAAGCACCAGTCGTCTGTAGGTGCCGATCGTGGGTGACTCGCACATAACCAGCTCCCTCGAGAACGCTTCGAAGAAAGTCGACGAGCGCGCCACCATCGTCCGCGATCGGCAAGGTTCGCCCATCAAGCGGCTTGTGCTCCGCCGAGTCGGGATCGACCGCGAGCGCAATAGCGCGACGATCCCGCGACGCGATCACGCCGGACCGGAGGACTCGAGGAGAGCGTTCCTCGATCGCGCGGAGGATTGCCAAGATTTGCCGAACCGGGAGTGTCGACGGTGCCACGACGGCAGGTGGACCAACCGGAGCGAGCGAGACCTCGGGCGGCTCGATGCCAGACGGCAAACACGCCAAAATTTCCGCCAGTGTAAAGATCTCGGTCGAATTGGGAGAATCCGTGGCGGCTCCGGATATGTCATGGTGCGCATTTGCCCCATAGCGGGGAAGCAGTGACCGCCAAAACCCAAGCGCGCGACGAACAAGACCGTTGGGAATCCGGTGGATCTGGTCGACCGGTCGATCAGGGTGCCAGGTCGCGAGCTGGCCGCGCATCGCGGCAACCGACATGACGCCATCCCGCTCCCGCAACAGCCAGAGCGCTTCAAGCGCGCACTCATCGCAATCGTCGATTGCGTGGCGAATTGACGACACGTCAAAAAGTTTGAGGCGCAGCTCGGCTAGGAGCTCGGCTCGCAACCGGAGCTCGCGCCACTGTTCGCTTCGAGCCCGGACCATTGAGCGGAGGGCGTTAACTGAATACGACTCGAGATCGACTCGGATGTCCCGGACCATGCCGAGGGTCACCGACCATCGCCATCATTATGAGCCGCGGGAGAGACGACCGGAAGGTCGACGACTCGAAACGCCTGGCCCCGCCGGCTCAGCGCGCGGGCGACAAGCGCCTTTTGCTGCCCATCGATGATAACGGCCCGGTCGGATAGTCGCTCGACAACAAAGCGTCCAAGCGCCGTGTTCGCCAACAAATCGTCGAGCGCGTCGGCTGAGTCGCAGTCGATCAGGCTGACGTTGAAATACAGCCTTGCCCATGCAGTCGGAATTGTCACCCGGGCACTCCCAAAAGGCCGACTCCGCTACAGTGTAGCACAGCCGATAGGGCGCCTCGGACAGACTATCACCCTGTTCCATAAAATGTCGAGCGCGATGCGATCCGATTTCGCCAGCCGGGGCCAGTGCGTTCGGGACACCCCCCGTCGGTGCCTATACCGCGCTGGCCCCGCGGTTGTGTCGTCGTTGCTTTAGTGACGATGCGGCGCTACGACCGTAACAGTGGCGTGAGGAGAATCACGTACCCGACGCCGATCATTATCAGAAACGTGATCAGAAACAGCGCCAGAACAATGGTTTCGTTTGGCGCGGCTATATGGCGATAATGGCGACGGCGCGGAGCGGAAGGCATCGTTCGTTTGGACATCGAATCCGAAAGAGCAAACCTCGTGCCTTCCACGACCCGCCGTGCCGCGAATTAGATTGGCGCAAGCTCGGGGTACATGGTCACGACGTCGTCGCGACTTAACGACTCGGTTGTCGAATCCGGCTGCCAGATAACCTCGACCCCATGCAGATTTGATCCTGCCGCCGACGCAATGTCGGCCAGCTGATCCCCCAGATCCGACGCGGCCGATGCTTGCTTGAGATGAATCGCCGCGCTCGTCGCGACAATCAACACGACGACGATGTAGTCGCCGGGGGGAAGTGAATCGGCCGGACTTGGCAAGTGTTGCGTATTAACCTGGCGTTGGCCGCCCACATTTGTAATGGTCTCGTAGGTGAGCTTCGACCGCGCCTCCATTGTAAGACTGTTGAAGGCCGATTCCGCTTCACCGTACGACACCTTGCGGAAACTGTAGCTCGCGGCGTGCCAATACTGCTTGTTGCGCATCAACAACAGCGCCGACTGTTGCAGCAGCTGAGACAACCCCGCGTCGGTTGACGTGTCGACGGAGTCAACCAGGCGGTGCAGGGCCGACGGTACATCTCTGGCGGTTGCCAGTAAGCCAATCTCGAGTCGAACGAGATTTACCTCAGAAGGTCGACCTGGTCCTAAAGCTGCGCCACCGCTCGACGCCTGACGGCTAAACCAGAGCAGGAAAAGGAATATCAGGATCGGAATCAGGGCGCTGCCGCCAAATCCAAGAAACGGAAAGAACATTGGGAACGGAATTCCGCCACCACCGCCGAAGCCACCACCACCCCCGCCTATTCCGCCGCCGCCACCACCGTAGCCACCACCGAATCGGCCACCGCCGCCTACGCCTCCGCCAAAAGCGAGCGCCGGAACGGCATAATCGAGAACTAACGTCATCGCTAGGAAGCAAGCGAAGAGCAACCGCCCATGCTTCTTCACGCGAGACTCCTTTCCAGCTTGTTTTGCCATTTAGTGCTGACCATCGCCAAGTTGCTTTTGTTGCTTGAGCGCCGCGAGCTCATTTTCGACGTTCGAGCCATGCTCGATCTGGGCAAAGCGGTCCTCGAGCGAGTCGCGGCTGAGCTCGTGGTACGCCGCGGCCTGGGCCTCGGCGTCCGCCGTTTTCGCTTCAAGTTTTTCAAAGGCCTGGCTGCCGCCACCGGTTCGACCTAGCGTTTCCTCGAGGGTTCGGGTGGCTTGAGCGCCCTGGTACCGGGCGACCAGTTGATTCCGTTGCATCACCGCCTGTTGCACTCGATTCTCGAGATCCTGGACGTTTGCCCGCAAGTCGTCGAGGTGTCCCGACTGGGCCTTGATGCTTTCGTCTAACTGATTCGCCTCGTTCTGGTATTGCAACTTCCGACTCAGGGCCTGACGCGCGAGGTTGTCGTCACCTCGATCGACCGCCAATGCTGCCCGGCGCTGCCATTCGGCCGCGGTCTGGACGCGCTGATCGTACTCAGCCTGCAGCCGATTCTCGGCGGCAATCGCCAAGGCGGCGGCCTGTCGAACCTTTACCAGGTCCGTATTCCAGTCGGCGATCATCTGATCGAGCGCTTTGACGGGGTCTTCGGCGCGAGAAAGCGCATCGTTCACGTTTGCCCGGACGATGTTCCGAACCCGATCCAGCAAACCCATTGAGAACCCTCGCTCGCCTGTTGTCGTTGTTTCTGATCCTTGTTCATGATACATGATACTTGGGAATCGGCTATCCGCAATTTCCTGGGGCGGGTCGGAGGACAACAGCTATGCGCCGGATCACCGAGTCGGCGATCGGACTCGCTTTTTTGGGACTGACTTTGGTTCTCGGGATCGCCGGACTGGTGTCGGACCTCCTCAATCAGGGCGACCCTCCCGCGTTTTACGGAGCCGCGGTCGTGACGGCCATCGCGGCAATTGCCGTGGCCCTCGACGAGCACCATCGAACCCCGGGCAAATATCGGTGGAGCGAGGCGTTCCTTGGTCGTGGACTAATTGGTTTGGCGGTCATTTTCGAGGTCGTGTCGTTTATCCTCGCCATCGGCGACAGCTCCTATCGGAACTTGTGGCTCGTCTTCGCGGTCGTCGTGGAGCTAGTCGGTCTCACGGCGGTTCTCGATTCACATCGCCTCGCCGTAGCCCGCGTCGGAGCGATCGCCACTCGAAACTTGGCCGACGGCATTCTTGGGGCCATCTGCGCCGCGGTCGGATTGGGACTGGGCACGGTTGGCCTCGCCTCAGGTCTCGTGGACAACACCCATGCCCCGGCCATGCTCCATGCCGGAGTCGTGTTCGCCCTTCTCGCCGTCGCGCTCATGTTCGACGAACAGGCTCACATCGTCAGCCGAGTCCGGAAAAAGCGCTAGAGTCGTTCCGAGGAGTCGAGGCTTTAGCCGGTCGTTCCCGCGGCGTGGGCACGACCG
>CAZBQK010000054.1:0-17792 GCA_964493975.1 uncultured Dehalococcoidales bacterium
GAGGTCCCGACTCTGTCATTCCGAACCGCAGTGAGGAATCCCGGTCCGAACGACGCCCGGGATTCCTCACTGCGGTTCGGAATGACAATTCCCATGCATCGTCCTTGGCATTCATTTTCGTAGGAGCCGCGGCTCGGGATGACAAGTGTCCCCTGAAAAGAGGGGCGCAGACGCGCAAATTTACCCTGGCCGGTGCCAGTTGTTTTTCGTTCATACCCCCTCTTTTCAGGGGACGCATGGCAATTTGGTGAGTTGCTTCGGCATTAAACATTGCTGAAGGCAGGATGTGCAGACGAACAAGGCTACGCCGCCAACACCCTGTCATTCCGAGGCGCGCACGCCGAGGAATCCCGGTCCGGGCGTCCGTGCTACTGCGCCGTGACCCCATAAAATACACCTTATCCCGAGGGTGAGCAGACCGGATTAGTGACGAAGCAATACTACGTCTACATCATGAGTAGTCTGTCTAGAACTCTCTACACGGGCATCACAAGCAATTTGGAGCAGCGCGTTTATCAACACAAAAACAAGCTAGTCGAAGGCTTTACAGCGACATACAACGTATCTCGTCTCGTCTATTACGAAGTCACCGACAATGTCCTCTCGGCCATCGCGCGAGAGAAACAAATCAAAGGCTGGTCTCGCGCTAAGAAGCTCACACTTGTCTCGTTGGCGAACCCTGGCTGGGCGGATTTGAGCGATGACTGGCTGGACTGAGCAAGCCTAAGGGATAGGCAATGCAAGGGCCCGGTCCGGGATTCCTCGGCGTGCGCGCCTCGGAATGACAGGTGTCCCCTGAAAAAAGGGGGGCAGACGCGCAAAATTACCTTGGCCGGCGCCAATTATTTTCCATTCATACCCCCTTTTTTCAGGGGACCCATGACAAGAAAGCATGGCTGCCTCGGGCTCGCTCAGGATGACAGCCCGGCGGCCACTCGGCTCTGAATGGCTGCTCGAGCCCGCGCGCGCATGCGCTTGGCGATCGTTGCCTTTTCGTTGGCCAGGCGGTTTAATGCCTCGACGTCGGTCAATCCTTTCGCTCGCAGGCGACGTCCCACGACGCGATTCTCGGTGTCCTGGGCTTCGACCACTGGCCAGTACAGTGCGCTCCATTTTTTGCGGAGGTCGGGTTCGATCTCGTCGCCGGTCGCCAATCCCTCGGCAACCAGCTCGCCGACGAAATCTCGAAAGGTAAAGGCGGCGCGCGCCAGGTCGCGCAGCCCCTTGAGCAGCGCCTGACGTTGGCGCATCGCGACGCCAAGCCGATCGACGATGGCACCGGTCGACACCGGGGAAACCGTCGTGACGAACCCCTTCAATCGTTCGACCTCGCGGGATGGCTCGACGTCCACGTCGTCGTCAAAGATTCCCCGACTCGACGCGGCTAACGCGCCGGCTACGCCGGCCCCGAGGTGATAATAACGATCCGCGCTATCAAGACTCGGAAGGCTTCGGATCACGCCGTCGATCCGAGCAAGCTCCTGAGCGGTTGCCCAACCGGGCAGTGACTCGAAGAACCAGAAAGGATCAACCGGCTCGAGCACGACCTCAGCCGGCTCAATCGGGTACTCTTGACGCAGGTTCTCCGGCGACGTGAGGAACCGCTCGTTCGCGATCGAATGGGGCGCGAAGAAGAAGCCATCCCGAGGAATCACCGGCCGATCTCGCGAGGCCTCCGGTAGGAGCGCTCGAATCGCGTCGACCAGGGCGGGAGCGTAGGCAACCAGGTCGGTCAGCACGTTGGCGCTAATCTGTCGGTAACTGGCGACGTCAAGCGACCATTTTAGATCGGCGGGCTGGGCGATTATCGCGTCGACGCCCTCGAACAGGAGGACCGTGTCCGGATTTTTACTTCCGGTTGACGCGAGGGTATCCTGGAGAACCGCGTCGGAACAAATCGCGAGGACCGCGATTGGCTTCTTACTTCCGACGTGAATCCGAAGGCGTTCGAGGCCGACCAGCTCCCAACGGCTGCCGACGTGCCGGCTCGCCTGACCCCATTCGCCAATCGAGCGGATTCGACCGATATCATATTGGGCCGGCGTTTGGGCCCGGCCGTTCCACTGCCTCACTGGAAGCGCTTCCCTTCAGCACCAAGCCCTGGCGCGATCTATCGCCACTCTCATCGCGGCTAAACTATACCACTGTCCCAAATACTCGAGCGATTGGCCCGGCGAGGGATCACTTCTTGCCTGAAGCGCCCGACGACCGTCTCGGGAGGTTCAATGCGCCGAGTCGTTCTGTTGGTTGGGCTGGCTGCCTTTCTGGCGGGATCCTACCTCGTTTCCCTACGGACGGCGCCCGGTTTTGGCAACCGTCTGACAATTGATAGTCGGTCGTCTTTCCTGGCAGGCGTGAACTATCCCTATAAGAGCTCTCAAGATTTCGGGAATGGGGCCTGGGGTTATTCGGGCATCGCCGAGCCGACAACCCATCAGGAAGTCGACACCGACATGGCGAATCTCCAAGCCAGTGGCGCGCGGGTGGTCAAGTGGCGTTTGTTCAACGATGGACGGTACAGTCCGACGTTCGACCAAGATGGGCACCCAACCGGCTTGGACAACGAGTTTTACCAGGACGTCGACGCGGCGCTCGCTCTCGCCCGCCAGCATAATCTGTACGTTATCTTCACTCTCTTTAATAGCGGCTTCTGGACAACCGACTGCGTTCAACGGAACGTGCACCTTGGCGGGCACGGGGACACGCTGACCGATCCGGTTCGCGAACGTGAGCTTCTCGATCGGGCAATCATTCCTGCCCTGCGTCACGTTGGGTCGAGCGATCGGGTCCTTGGCTTCGAGATCATTGCCGAACCGGAGTGGGGAATCGTCGAAACGAACACCGATAAGGACAATCGATCCAAGGTTTCCCTCGACGTGGTTCGACGATTTGTCCGCGAAATCGCCGCCGCGATTCACGTCTACACCCCGGCCTTGGCGACGGTCGAATCGAACCGCGCCTCGAACATGTCGAGGTGGCGTGGCCTTGGTCTCGACTATTACAGCTTTAGTTGGTACGACTGGATGCAGCCCTGGGAGCCTCTCAATCGGCCAGCCGCCTCGTTTGGCCTCGACCGGCCAATTGTCCTCGGCGAGTTCCCCAGTTCTGGTAGTAAGTACTACCCGATTTCTCAGGTGTACGACATCGCCTATCGGCAAGGCTACGCCGGTGCTTTTGCCTGGAGTTACGGGAACAACGATCAGTACTCGGACTGGAGCCAGGTCGACAACGAGTTTCTCCGTTGGATGACCGAGCACTCCTCCGCTCTCGCGGGTGGCGCTCCGAATGTCGGATCCAGCGTTACGCTTCGTCCGCCTCCGTATCAATTCCTTAACGTTGGCGTCGTCGAGGGCTCGGACGGTTCCTACCTTCAGACCGATCTGCGCGTTGCTTCGCCCGGAACCTATAAAGTCCAGTGGTTTCTGTACGACGCGACGACGAATCCGGCCACCTCGAATGCCGAACAGCAGATCACGTTTACGGACTCCCTTCAAAAAGTGATGCTTCAGATTGGGAGCATCGCGCAGGGTCACACCTATAAGGCGAGTATTGGCATCTTCAACGCCGACGGCCATCTCCTCAAGTGGTTTGATGGTTTGGCGGTCCTCAAGTTGGAGGGTGGGGTACCGAAGCTTCAGTCGAAGGTCGTCGAGGATCCCTGTGGCCAGCAGGTCCAGTCAACCAACAACTGAAGTCGAATTGGTGGTACGTCGTGTGCCCAGTCGACCCCCACGGATGGTCTTCAGGTGCGATCGACAGCCATGAAGAAGCTGCTTTTTATCGTGCTTCCCCTCATCCTCGGCGTGCTCGCCCTTGTCGCGGTGCTCTACTCCAAGCGAGTGCGGGATGCCCCGCCGACACCGCTCGCACTGAAGCCGGACCTCGTGATCCAGGGGGGCCAAGTGCGAGTCTCGGGAACCGGCTTCTTTCCGGACGAGCCAGTTCAGGTGAGCGTCCTCGCCGATGGTGCCGGATCGGTTGGCGGAGAGATCCGCGAGACGCGCGCTAGTTTAGGCGGAACGGTCGACTCGGCGAGCATCGTCCTCCCGGACAACGTCACGTCCGGCGAGCACCATTTGGCGGCGACCGGTCTCGTGAGTGGCCGGCGCAGCCTCGCGACGGTGTACGTTCGGGCGCGCGCACCGTGGCTCACGATCCAGTCCGGCGACCTAAAGCCCCGGGCGCCGATCGGTCTGATCGTCGGCGGCTTCGCCGAGTCCGAGCCGGTGAAGGTCTCCATCCGTCCCGCGAAGAAGCCTCAAGCCAGCGCCACTCCGCCGCCAGACGGTCCCCATGACCTGGGAACTCTATCGACCGATCGGGTTGGCAACTCGACCTTCAGCCGGTACAAGATTCCCTACCGAACTCCCGGCGATTTCGAGGTTGTCGCCCACGGGAAGATAAGCGGACAGGAAGTGAAACAGGCGATAACCCTCAGTCCGTACCAACCCACCTTTGACCTGAGTCCCTGGTCCGGCCCTCCCGGATTGCGGATCCAGCTAAACGCTCGCGGCTACGCGCCGGGTGAGAATGTCCGCATTTTTGTAGGGAACGTGACCCAGGCGTCGGCGTCGGTGGTCGCGGACCAGTACGGGAACTTCTGGGGAGCCGGGAAAGTACCGGTTCCCTACGACGTCATGCCCGGGCCACTCAACGTGCGAGCAGTCGGCGATGACAGCGGTGCCAGCACGACCCGCCAGTTCAACGTCGAGCATCTCAAACCGTGGCTCGAGCTGACCACCTACGCCGGGGCTCCTTCCGCGCCGGTTCAGTTCAGCGGTGGGGGCTGGGCCGCCGGCGAGCAGGTTGCCTTTCACATCGATAGTAGTCGAACTCCTGCCGTCGCGTACGGTCAAGCGGACGGGTACGGGTGGCTCCACTATGCTGGCCCCGTCTACGTCCCGAAAGACGCTCTGTCCAAGATAACCTTTATCGCGGTGGGGGACCGCAGCCACAGCGTCGCCACGGCGACGTTCACGGTTGTGCTCCCATTCGGTCTGCGTCCGGAGTAAGGATCATTGAAAGTTGACCGTGCCGAAAACCATCTCCTTCAACGTGTCGTCCTTGGCGCCGAGGCCGGCGCGGTTGCCGGTCTGGTTCTGCTGCTCGCCGAGTGCGCCGCCAGCGCCATTCTCGGGGGATCGATCCTGGCACCCCCGCGTCTAGCGGCCTCGGTTGCCCTAGGTGCCGGGGTTCTTTCACCATTGTTCCCCTTCCCGGGACCGGTCCTTCTGGGCAGCATGGTCTTCCCGATTCTTGGAGCGGTTTATGGTGTGGTCGCGGCGCTCGTCCTGCTCCGTAACCACCGACCACACCGGTCTATAACGGTTCTAGCGGCCTGCGCGTTCTATGCCGCGGTTATCTGGATTGTGAATGGTCTCACCGTGGGACCGTTCCTGTTTGCCCAAATTAGCGTTCTCAATCTACTCTGGCAGGGCTTTGTCGCCCACGTTATCTTCTTTGGTCTGGTCCTGGGCACACGGCTGGTCCGACCTAACCGCCGTTGACGGCGAGGCGAGAATAGTGTCACGATAGGTCAGGTAGCGACCGAGCGCCGTTGGAGGTCCAGGAGTAATGACAATGCGTCACCAGGGCGGGAGTTTTCTCTTCGAGCGGGTCGACCCGGCCGAGGTCCTCGTCGCCGAGGCGCTGGGATCGGAGCATCGCCAAATCGCAACCACCGCGCGCGAGTTTGTCGAGCGAGAGGTTCTCCCGAAGCTCGAACGGATCGAAGGACACGACTGGACCGTCTCTCGAGGATTGCTCCGCGAGGCCGGTGACCTCGGTTTCGGCGGGATCGAGATTCCCGCGATCTACGGGGGACTTGGACTCGACAAGATGACCGCGACGGTCGTGGCCGAGGAGATGGGTGCGAGCGCGTCATTCGCCGTCACCTTTATGGTCCAAACCGGAATTGGCTCGCTTCCCATCGTCTACTTTGGAACTCCCGAACAAAAACGCCGCTACCTTCCGGATCTTGCGTCAGGCGCAAAAGTGGCGGCCTACTCTCTCACCGAAACCGGCTCGGGCTCGGACGCCCTGGGCGCGAGGACAACCGCCCGACTCAATTCCGATGGCACGTCGTATTTGCTTAATGGGACAAAGCAGTGGACGTCGAACGCCGGTTTCGCCGATGTGTTCGTCGTCTTCGCCAAAATCGACGGCGAGCGCTTCACCGCCTTTCTCGTCGACCGTTCCGCGCCTGGCGTCAGCATTGGCCAGGAAGAACGGAAAATGGGCCTTCACGGGTCGTCGACGGCGCAGGTGATCCTCAATGATGCCCGCGTACCGACCGAGAACGTCCTGCATTTTGACGGTCGAGGTCATCAGGTCGCGTTCAATATGCTCAACCTGGGGCGGTTCAAGCTTGGCGCCGTTTGCGCCGGGGCCAGTAAGCATCTTCTGGGTGTCTCCACTCGCTATGCCCGCGAACGGCACCAGTTCGGGCACCCGATTTCCGATTTTCCGCTCATCCGCCAGAAGCTGGCGGCGATGGCGGTTCGGACCTACGCGACCGAAGCCGTTGTCTTTCGTATTGGCGGTCTCCTCGACGATGTTCTGGGCGAGCTTGATTTAGACGGCGATGCCCGCGAGCGTTGCGTACCGGCTCTGGCCGAGTACGCGATCGAGTGCTCGATCGCGAAGGTCCACGCCTCCGAGACGTTGTTTGCCGTCGCCGACGAAGCGGTCCAGATCCACGGTGGATCCGGATTCATGGAGGGCTTCGCCGCCGAGCGCGCCTATCGCGACAACCGGATCAACCGCATCTTCGAGGGCACCAACGAGATCAATCGGCTCCTGATTCCTCAGACCTTCGCCCGTCGACTTCGAAAAGGAGATTACGGCGATTCGGTTAAGGTTTTCCGGCGAGCCGACGCCCAACACGATGTCGGTGGCCAAGCGGGACCCGACGGTCCGGAGTGGTCGATCGTCGATTCAGCCAGATCCGTGTTCTGGGACATCCTCGACGCCGCTACGGCTCGTTTCCCCGGAGGCCTGGAAGACGAGCAGGAGATTTTGGCGATCGCGGCGGACGTCGCGATTGAGGTATTCACAATGGAATCCGCGCTAGCCCGGGCCGACCGCGCCCGCGCTGCTTCGAACGCGGCCTCGTCCCTTCATCTCGACCTCGCCCGGTTGTACCTCGCCGATGCCAGTCACCGGGTCGGGGGCTTGGCCGCGCGTGCTGCCGCCTATCTGATCGGGAATACGGGCGGTCGGGCAGGCAGCTTCGGGGCACGAATCGCCGCTCTCCCGAGCGGGTACGACGACATTGCGACAGGTCGACGGGTTGCCCAGGAGATTGTCGAGAGGGAAGGCTGGCCACTGGAAAACTGAAGATCCACCCTGCCCCATCCTGGCGAAATCGGTATAATCGTCCCCGTGCCGGCGCACCACGGTACGACAGAACGACGAGGCAGTGATGGCTGATAACTCCCCTTCCCGACCGATTATCGTCGCGATTGCCGGAGGATCCGCGACCGGAAAATCGACGCTGGCGCGGGCCCTGGCCGCGGCAATTCCCGACCTTTCGCCGCTCGTCCTCAACCAGGATCGCTACTTTCGCGATTTCGCCGAGCTATCGCCGGACGAGAAGGAAAAGGCTCGCACCGCCAATCACCCCAACGCGATCAATTGGCCCGCCTATCACGACGCGCTCGCCTTATTAAGCGCTGGCTTGCCAATCGTCGAACCAGCGCCGGGTACTCGAGCGCGGGAAAGGGGCGAGGAGCCGCACGCGGTTATGCCGGGTCGCGTGGTCATTATCGAAGGGCTTTTCGCGCTATACGATGAGCCCACTCGCGCCGCTGCCAGCATTCGAGTATTCACCGAGGTTGACGACGACGAGCGCGTCCTTCGACGCATCTACCGAGACATTACCGAGCGAGGGGGAAACCTCGAGGGCGTCATCTCGTGGTTTCGCCGCGACGTGATGCCGAACTTTCCCATCTATACCAAGTCCACTCGCGTCTTTGCCGATGTGGTCGTCCCAACCGATCGACCGGTGGACCCGGCCGTTCGCATTTTGACCGCCGCGATACGTTCACACCTGTGACCGACCCAGGTGCTCCAACGCGCGACGCAATTCGCGCCGATCGTTTGAGTGCCCTGGAACGCATGGCCCGAGGCGTTGCTCACGACTTCAATAACGATCTCGCAATAATCTCCGGCGTCGCCGACCTGATGGTGGGAGACGCCAAGCTTCCTTTGACTCGGGCGCAGGCGCGCCAGTACGCGCAGGTACTCCACCGCGCCTCCGTCGACGCAAGCGCTCTCGTGTCGCGACTCCAAGCTTTTGGTCGAGCGAGCGATGACCACGCTAGCCTTGAGACCGTCGACATCGCGACGATTGTGAGCGAAGCGGCCGCGGTCTGCCGAGCACAACTGGTTGAGGAGACCGACGAACCGGCGATGCGGATCGTCGTCGACGGGGCCTCACCCGGTCAAATTCACGGACACCGCGACGACCTTCGCCAAACCGTGGTCGAGCTGATTTCGAACGCGATCGAAGCGAAGCCAGCTTCGGACACCATAGTGGTTCGGGTCGAAGCGGATGGGGGCTGGCTGCGAGTTTCAGTGCGTGACGACGGCGTCGGCATGACCGAGGAGGTCGCCGACCGTTGCGTCGAGCCATTTTTCACGACGCGCAAGGGACATGGGAGAGGATTAGGACTGTCGGTGGTGCACGGCACGGTCCGTCGTCATGGGGGGCGGGTGTCGATCGAGTCGGTTCCCGGACAGGGCACCACGATCGTGGTGGGTCTGCCAGGACTGACTCCCGTGGCGAGCTTGGATCGGCCGGCGTCAGTTCCGATCGGTATGCGTCCGATGAGGATACTCATTGTCGACGATAATCCGTCAATGCGCTTTATTGCCGAGGCATTTCTAAAGAGTGACGGGTATCAGGATGTCGACGTTGCCGCCGATGGGGCCGAGGCGTTGCGAGCGTTCCGGCCCGGCCGCTTCGATCTCGTTCTCACCGACTATTCCATGCCTGGCGTCGGCGGCGAGCAGCTCGCGCGGACCCTCAAGAAGGCTGACCCGAACCTTCTCATTGGACTGATGACCGGCTATGATCTCGAGCCAGGATGCCTTGAGGCAAACGTCATTGACTTCGTCTTGCGTAAGCCGTTGACCCGGGCCGCGCTTCGGCAGGCGCTGGGTGTTTCAAATGGTACCCGACGATGAACGGTGTCGCCGACCTGCTCTTTCACGCTTTTGTCTTCCTCGTCGGCGCGACGCTGGTCCTCTTCTCGGTCCGCTCATCGATTCGGGTGCTGGTCCTTCCCCGGAGCGTTAGCGATCAGATCGGCCGAGTCGTGTTTCTTGGGATGCGCAGCCTCTTCGACCTGCGAACCCGAAAAGCCAAGACGTACGAGGAGCGCGACGACATCATGGCGTTGTATGCTCCGGTATCCTTGCTCGTGCTTCCGGCCGTTTGGCTCGCCGTCGTTTTCGTGGGTTACATGGCGATGTACTGGGCGATTGGGGTTGGATCCATCGCCGCGGTCTATCGGGTCAGCGGGTCCTCTTTGTTCACGCTCGGCTTCGCGACCGTCGAAGAGCTGGTGACGAGCTCCCTGGTTTTCTCGGAGGCCGCGATTGGTCTCGTTCTGGTCGCGCTCCTCATTGCGTATCTTCCGACCATCTACGGTGCTTTCTCGCGGCGTGAGGCCGCGGTGACCATGCTTGAAGTACGAGCCGGCTCGCCGCCCTCGGCCGTCGAAATGATCGAGCGGTTCTATCGCATTGGCCAGCTAGATCGGATGAGTCAGCTCTGGGTCACCTGGGAGGCGTGGTTCGTCGATATCGAGGAGACCCACACGTCGCTTGGCGCTCTTGCGTTTTTTCGGTCGCCCCAGGGGCATCGTTCCTGGATCACCGCCGCTGGCGCGGTCCTGGACGCCGCGGCACTGTGCGCTTCGACGGTCGACCAGCCCCGGGATCCCCAACGGGACTTGTGTCTCCGAGCAGGCTACCTGGCGTTGCGGTACATTGCTGACTTCTTTCGAATAAAGTACAACCCCAATCCGAAACCGGACGACCCCATTAGTATCGCTCGTCAGGAATTCGACCAGGTTTACGACCGACTGCTTCAGGCCGGCATTCCCCTGAAGCCGGATCGGGACGACTGCTGGCGCCACTTCGCCGGATGGCGGGTCAATTACGACACGGTTTTGGTGGCGCTGTGCGGTCTATTGATGGCTCCGGAGGCGCCCTGGTCCTCGGATCGCTCGCTTCGGACGGTGCGAATTCGGCCGTTCTGGTGGCTCTTGTAAGGCGACGCTCGCCTCGTCGTCCGCCGGATTTGCAGCGTCGCGGGGAGGGTCGTAGAGTGCCCGATTGACCGAGAGAGAGGTCACACCCGGTGCTCTCTCTCGGTCGGCGCTGCTAATTTCTATCCCCGGAGCTTCATCCGACGGGTGAGGATTCCCACGGCAAGCGCCCCAAAACCGACCGCAAGCAGTCCGGTTAGGTCACCCGCGCCCGATTTCGGCAAGATGCGGACAAGCGAGATTCCGGCAACGGCGGTCGCTCTGGCTACCTGCGTTGCATTGGGAACCTGCGTCACCTGAACCCCAGCCACCGCGGTAGGGATTGCGGAGACCGTGGGAATCGGAGACGTGTTCGGGCTTGGCGGCGGTCCGGAAGGCGGCGGACCCGGATGGGACGCCGTCGTCGACGTCGCGGATGGCTGTGATTGCGGAGCGTGGGTCCCCGTCGCAGTGGCCGTCGCCGTCTTCGTAGGGGTGTTCGTCGTGGTCGTATTGGGTGTCGTGGTGACCGTCACCGTCTGAGTCAGCGTGTTAGGCGTCATTGTAACCGTCACTGTCAGATTGGGTGTGAGGGTTACGGTCGGAGTCGTCGTGGGAATAGGCGTTTTCGTCGCGGTTGGCGTGTGAGTCTTGCAGCCGCAGTCCGGCGCATCCGGCGTTGCGACCGGCGCCTGGACCGACCTAGCTGGGCTGTGGCTAAGACCCCCGCCACTGGCCGATGCCGTCGAGAGCGCCGACGGACCTAACATGACAACCAACCCGGTGAGTAAAAAGGCGTTTAATAACCAGAACGCCGAGGAACCAGTGACGCGACCTATGAGCCGACCAAGTAACCCCATTCTTTTCCTTACCTCTGGACGCCATTTAATGACAACGTTCCTCTGAAGACAAAATAGACTGGAAAACAATTGGTCACCCGAGGCGCTCCACTCAAACCAGAAATGGAATTCGTTTCGAGACCCGCCACTAACGCAAAGGGTTAGGACGGCCAAGAGGGGCTCGAATCCACTGGTCGCTATTCTCACATATTTCTTGGGACTGGTGGGCAATTATAGGTAAAGGCGAGGTTGAGGTTTACCTTTCAACCGCCATTTGGCGGAGCGCGAATCGGGCACTTGTACCAGCGGAGACTCCATAGTAGGGTAATCACAGCACACTCGGGTACTTCCCAGGAGGGGCAAGTGAAAGTCGCGGCAGCCATCGCCGAGATACTCAAGCGCGAAGGCGTGGAGTTTCTAATCGGCTATCCGGTTAACCACATTATTGAAGCCGCCGCCGAGGCCGATATCCGGACCATCATGGTTCGCCAGGAACGGACCGGGTTGCATATGGCCGACGCCGTCAGTCGCGTTACGTCAGGTCAGAAAATCGGCATTTTTACGATGCAGCACGGACCCGGGATTGAGAACGCATTTGGCGGAGTGGCCCAGGCTTTTGGCGAATCTTCGCCGATCGTGGTTCTTCCAGCGGGCTACCCTCGCCGGATCGCGAATGTCGCGCCTAATTTCAGCAGTTTGCTGAACTTTCAGCACGTCACGAAGTCGCTCGAGCAGGTGACGTGCGCCGATGCGATTCCGGACGCGATGCGCCGAGCCTTCACCCAGGTCCGTAACGGCCGGCCCCAGCCGGTTATGGTCGAAATTCCGGCCGATCTTTACGCGGAAGATGTTCCCGAACCGCTGCGCTACCGCCCGGTACCCCGGACGCGTTTCGGCCCGGACCCACGGGACGTCGCGGACGTTGCTCGCGTGCTGGTTCGCGCCGAGCGACCAGTCATTTACGCCGGTCAAGGCGTCCACTACGCTCAGGCGTGGGGTCAGCTGAAGGCATTGGCCGAGCTACTCGAAGCGCCCGTGACGACAAGCCTCGGTGGGAAGAGCTCCTTTCCCGAAAGCCATCCTCTCTCGCTTGGCTCGGGCGGACGAGCGACAACCCAGGCCGTTCACCAGTTTCTGCAAGAGTCTGACGTCATCTTCGGAATCGGGTGTAGCTTTACCAGCACGAACTTCGGGTTGACGATGCCAAAGGGCAAGCTTTACGTCCACGCGACGCTCGATCCGATCGATCTGAACAAGGATGTTGTCTCCGACCACGTCTTGATCGGAGATGCCGCGCTGACCTTAGAAGCGCTCGTCGACGCGGTTCGAGACGAGCTTGGCGGTAAGCCGCGTGGCCGCGCGCAGGCGCTCGGAACGAGGATTGCGAAGATCAAAGCCGAATGGCTGGATGTGTGGCGCCCGAAGCTGACCTCAAACGAGACGCCACTCTCCCCGTACCGAGTGATTTGGGACCTGATGCACACGGTCGACGTCCCTAACACAATCATCACTCATGACGCGGGAAGTCCTCGCGATCAGATCTCGCCATTTTGGGAAAGCGAGACGCCGCTGAGTTACATCGGCTGGGGCAAGACGACTCAGCTGGGATACGGCTTGGGTCTCGCGATGGGCGCCAAGCTGGCCCACCCGGACAAACTGTGCATCAATGTCTGGGGCGATGCGGCGATTGGTTTCACCGGCATGGACTTTGAAACGGCCGTGCGCGAGCGCATCCCGATTCTATCCATCCTGCTGAACAACTTTTCGATGGCGATTGAGCTACCGATCATGAAGGCAGCCACCGCCAAGTATCGCAGTACCGATATCAGCGGCCACTACGCCGACATGGCCAAAGCCTTCGGAGGTTATGGCGAGCGGGTCACCGATCCTAATCAGATCGTTCCGGCAATCAAACGCGGTATTCAGCAGACGCTAGAAGGTCGTCCCGCGCTGCTCGAGTTTCTCACTCAAAAGGAGATCGAAGTCTCGACGTTCAAGTGACGGGGCGCTCATCAAGGTAATTGATGCCGAATAAAAACAGGGGCAGGTCTTTCTGCCTGCCCCTGAATTATTGTCCTGACCAGTCGATGGGATTCTGCTTTAGCGGCGGCTGCCGCCAACACCCGTGAACAGCCGCAGTAGGCTGAGGAACAGGTTCACAATCGACATGTAGATTCCCACCGAGATGAGAATCGCGTTTCCCATCGTGTCCTGAGCGTACTTTGCCTGCTGGATCTGCATGACGAGATAGAGGCTGAAGAGGATGGCGCCCCCCAGCCCAATCAGAACCTGAAGGATCGTTGCCTGGACAAAGATTCCCACGATACTCGCGGCAATCAGTGCCAGCAGACCGATGAACAGCTTGCCCCGAAGGTCAGAGAAATCGCGCTTGGTCGTCAAAGCGTAGGCGCAAAGGCCAACTGACAGGACCGCGGTTGTCCCTGCAGCCTGGACGACGATGCCACCGGCCCCGGCTGCCAGGTAGGCAGTGAGGATCCCTCCAAGGCCGACCCCCATCAGGGTGGTCAAGGTGTACATCAGCACGAGATTGAGCGTTGGAACGTTACGCGCCGCCCCCATCACGAATGAAAGGATCAGAACGCCAATGATCGCCGGCATCCCAAGCGCCGGCAGCTGTAAGCCCACGACAGCGCCCGCCGCCGTGAAGGCCATCGAAAACGCGAGGAGTCCCGCCACCTTGGACAGCAGGCCGCTCCTTGTTCCGGTCGCTAAACCCGCGTAGGGAAGCTCGTAAGGATTTCGCATTATCAGCCCTTTCTCACCCATATGGTCGATTCGAGAGACCAGCGAGGGTGACGGTTGGCAACTTTCGTTGCACACCCATGATAACACCGCTCGCGTGTGAAGGATATTTTGTGAGTTTTGTGAGCTGAATTTGGTCCGTTCAGGCGGCCCGGGGGAGAACTCGGATTGACTCCACTTTGTTCTTCGGGATTCGAACGTAGGCCCGATGCAGCGCGGCAACGCAGTCAACGTCCAATTTTGCGCCGGCTTCCCGATCGATCTGCGCCAATGCTTCGTCGACGGTCCATCCCTCGCGATACGGACGAGCCGAGGTGATCGCATCGAACACGTCCGCCACCGCGATGATCCGGGCCATCAACGGAATCTCATCGCCTTGAAGACCGTCCGGATATCCGGATCCGTCCATTCGCTCGTGGTGATGCCGGACGCCGGCAATCTCCGATTGGAGCGACCGAACGTTGCGAATGATCAGGTGTCCCCGGACCGGATGCTGTTTGACCACTTCGAACTCCGGTGCCGTGAGTCGGCCAGGCTTGTTGAGGATCGAGTCGGGTATTCCAATTTTTCCAATATCGTGGAGCATCGCCGAGCGGTAAAGCATGTCTAGCTCGTCCGGCGACAAACCCATTTCCTCGCCGACGAGGACGGCCAGCTCTGAGACACGCTGGGTGTGGCCACGGGTATACGGGTCTTTGGCTTCAATTGCCTCGACTAGTGCCGACACGACTTCGGTATAGCCGCGCTGAACCTCGGCAACCGCCTCGCGCAAGAGCAGCCCCTCGACGACACCGGTCAATCCGCCGCCGCGACTAAACTCGGCGATGACCCCGCCGATGGCGACCCCAAACGCACCGATAATCAGGCCATGATATTCCCACCAGCTGACGTGCCACACCGGCGCGATATACATGGAGATCTGGGCCTGAGCGATGAGGGTCGTCGCGGCGAAGAATCCGCCGTGGACCGGTCGGCGGGTGTGTCGGTACAGGAGGCCCTGGCGTACGGCGACGGCCGTGAGCAACAGCAACGTCAGACCGGTCACCGCCACGGCGACCTCGCTGCTGCCAAGGAGATCGTCGACGTCAAAGGATGCCAGGCTGGCTGTCCCTGGGCCAGTCTCGACCGAGGTCGGACTTGCCGGCGCGGCCGAATAACTGCCGCTTCCGTATTCCCCGCTTGAATAACTCCCCGCGGAGCCGTAGCCGGATCCTGGGGTCGACGATCCGGACATCGCGATATATCCAAACAGGAGCATGGCGGTGGACGTACCCACGACGATTGCCGTCCAATGACCCAGGATTGTCTCGCTACGTCGGGATTGCCATTCGACGGTGCTGAGGCCAAGAAAAGCGGCTCCGACCAGGAGAGCGAGCCGCGCCGACAGCCCAACCCAGATATTGTCGTTTGAAATAAGGGCACCGGGTGTCGTAAGCGCGTGGATGAGGAACAATCCAGCCATGGTGTAGAACGTCAGACCAAGGAAGAGCACCCGCGCGTCTTGTGCCTTTCGAGCGGCGAGCAGGATAAAGAGAGCAAGAAAGAGAGAGAGACTGGTTGCCAAGGACACGACGTAGAAATGAAAAACCGGAAGGCTAACCGATGGATCGCTTAGGTGCCCACTTAGAAGCAGCCCGAGTAAAGCAATTGGAATTGGCAGAACGAAGACCCAACGCAATTGACCGGAATTCGCCATCGCGACTTGTCACTCCCCGTCGAGATGGATCTCAGATTACCCTGCGCTGCCGAAAAGGCGCACCAACCTGGAGGCGGACGGGCGGTACAAATAAGGGCCTAGGAGGGACCGGACGAAAGACCTAGCGCGGGTAGCGGTCGACTCAGGCCAATTTCCGTGGATCCAGCGCGTCGCGAACGCCATCGCCGATGAAGTTGATCGAGACGACGGTGAGGAAGATCAGGACGCCCGGAAATATCGCCCAGTACGGCGCGATGTCGAGGAAGTTTTGCGCGTCGTACAGGAGGCGCCCCCAGGTGGGTAGATCCGGTGGAAATCCCAGGCCGAGGAACGAAAGCGCCGATTCAGTTATGATCGCCGCTCCAACCGAGAGTGTTGCAGCGACGACGATGGGACTGATGACGTTTGGCAGGATGTGCAGGCCGATTATTCGTCGGTTGCTCGCACCTAGCGCGCGCGACGCCTGGACGAATTCTTTCTCTCGCACGGTCAAGAACGACGCGCGAACCAATCTGGCCACCGGCATCCAGTTGAGCCCGCCGATGACCGCGACGACGAGTACGAAGATTCCCACGACCGGACCAAACGCCGCCTTAAGTGGATCGCGAAAGAGGTAGACAACGAGCAGCAAGAGGGGCAGCTGGGGTAAAGCAAGGAACAGATCGGTCAAACGCATCAAGGCCGTGTCGACCAATTCGCCGTAGAACCCGGCAATGGCTCCAACGAGAGTGCCCATTGTGATCGACAGAACCATGGCCGTCACCCCGACCGCCATTGAAACGCGTCCACCCAGGAGAGCGCGTGCTAGAAGGTCGCGCCCAAGATCGTCGGTCCCAAACGGATGCAGGTACGATGGCGTTTTGAGGGCCCGGGCGAAGTCGATGTCGTCGAGCCGCACCTGATAGATGAATGGACCAAGCACGGTCGCGAGAAGCAGGACGGCAAAGATCGTCATACCGACCAGAGCCGGCTTGTGCTGCCGAAATTGTCGCCAGGCTGCCTGTCGGAGCGAGGGCACGTCATCGGGAAAGAGGATTTCGTCGGCCGCCGGAGCGACGCCGTCGCGCGGGATCGAAACGACCTTCAAATGAACGTCTGCCATTAGCTGTATCTGATCCGAGGATCGACGATACCGTAGACTACATCGGCGAGAAGGTTGAAAAGCACGACGAGCACCGCGTATAGGAAGGTCAAGGCCATTACGACCGGCGTGTCGCTGTTCGCGATCGAATTGATTAAGAGGTCGCCAAGGCCTGGAACACGGAAAATCTGTTCGGTAATGATCGCGCCGGCGAAGACACTCGGTACTCCCAGCGCGACTAGGGTGACAACCGGAATAAGGCTATTGCGGACGACGTGGTGGATGATGACTGCCCGCGATCGGAGCCCCTTGGCTCGCGCCGTCCGGACGTAGTCAAGATGGAGATTTTCGATCATCTCGGCGCGGATAAACCGGGCAAGGGTCGCCGTTTGGAAAAGGGCAAGTACCGTGATTGGCATAATCGACTGTTTGAATTGGGCGAAAAGCGTCGGCAGGTCGGTGACCTCGAGGGTCGAATCGTAAATGAAGGGCAGCCAGTGCAGCTCGATGCTGAAAAGGAGGATCAGGAGTATCCCGGAGAAAAACGTGGGTATCGAAAATCCGAAAAAGGCGAACGCGGTCGCGATGTAATCGAAGAGCGTGTTCCGTCGCACGGCCGAAACAATGCCAATCGGAAGTGCCAGGCAGATGCTCAGAACGTAAGAGATTCCCAACACAGCAAGCGTCGTCGGCAGGCGTTGCTTAATGAGGTCAATGACCGGAATCCTGCTCGCGAACGACCACCCCAGGTCTCCATGAAAAGCCGACCAGAGCCAGTGGACGTAGCGAACGGGCCAGGGCTGGTCGAGGCCTAGCGAGCGGCGGATGTTTTCGCGAACCTCTGGAGGGACGGCCGGATTCGCCGCGAACTGAGCGAGCGGGTCGCCCGGTGCGAGGGCCAGGATAGCGAAGACGACGAAGCTAATCGCCAGCAGTGTCGGAATGGAAATAACAACCCGTCGAACGATGTACTTGGTCAAGCGGATTCCTTTCGAAGAGACCGCGGGCGCCGCACAACCTGGCCACCGGTCTCTTCGAAGTCGATGGGATTAGCTGCTTCGCGACCAGTCGACGACGTTCCAGAGGTCCGACTCCCAAGGATCCGCCAAGACGCCCTGGAGGGTCTTACTCCGTGCTCCGACCGGGAATTTGCGCGC
>CAZBQK010000055.1:0-17787 GCA_964493975.1 uncultured Dehalococcoidales bacterium
AAGGTTTTCCGGTCGGGATCCACGATTACCAGCATAATCGAGTCGGAGAGGTAGGCCCCATCGTGCCCGGCCCCGCCGTAGCCGAGCAAAACAAAGGCGTAGCGCGGATCAGTCGTCGCATCCACCGGCACCGTAGCGCTGACCTGCGACGATTCGACGGTTGGAGCCGCGACCGAGACCGTATCGGCCCCAACCTGAGTTTTAGCGTCAACCCGAGGAGTCAGGGCAATCGACCGCGTGGGAGACGCCGGAACGATGACCGCGGGAGGTGCGGGGTAGAGCGCGTTCCAAACCGAGTCGTGAATTGGTGTCAGTAAGTAAAAGGGGACGAGCCCGATAGCGTAGGTAACCAGGGCAAGGGCAGCGGATCGCATGATCTGATCGTGTCGAAAGCTCTGCCACCACGACGTCTTCCGGGTCTCAGTCAATCGATGAGGACGCACCAGGCTAGTCCGTCCTCCGAGTTCCAATGTGAATTGCGACAGTGCCAAGTCCTACGCGTCGATAGCCAACATCGCGCAGGCCAGCGTCCCGTAATATGCTAGCTAGCTCTAGGGCGTCCGGGAGAGGCCCGAGTGATGCGGGGAGATATCGATACGCGTGTGCTTCCCCGGTGAGCAACGATCCAATAATTGGAACAATCCGACCGAAATAAAGCGCGAACCCTGGGCGCAGGAGTGGCGGAGAATGGGTGATTTCTAAGCAAACACACCGGCCGCCGGGGCGAAGAACCCGAACCATTTCCCCAACGGCGGTGCGAATATCCTCGACATTTCGCAAAAGAAAAGCGCTGGTGACGCAATCGAATGAATTGTCCGGAAATGGGAGATGCATTGCGTCGCCGTTCGCCAGCGATATTTGGCTTCCCCCCGGCTTCGCCTTGGTCTTCGACCGGGCAACGTCAAGCATCGGTTCGACAAAGTCGAGGCCAACCACGGCGCGTGCTCCGGCATGAACCAGGCTAATTGCAAGGTCACCGGTACCGGTTCCAACGTCCAGAACGAACAGACCGCGCGGCCTAGCCATCTCGACGGCAGCCCGACGCCAGCCCGCGTCCATACCGAGAGTCATCAGGCGGTTCATCATGTCGTAGCGGGGAACGATTTGAGAAAACATCGCCCGGACGCGTTCAGACTTGGTCGTTCCCGGCACACCGGCGGGCACGACGACCGCGGGTTTGCTTTTGATCACGTGGCAGTCGACTGGTCGGCTCGCGGCCTTTCGGTCGGCGCCACTAAGAAAATCCAGATATCCCAAACAATGTGGCTCACTATGAGAGCCGGAATTCTGCCCTGGAGCGCGTACTGAAGGCCCCAGAATGCGCCAGCGGTCGCCGCGGCTCCAGTCAGGGTGACGTTGCCGGAACCAAGATGAACCAGGCCATAACCGGCCGACGCAAGGGCGGCACCCGGCAACGTACCAAACCGTTTCGCGAAGCTGTGTTGAAGCAGTCCCCGCCAAAAAAGCTCTTCACTCGGGGCAATGACCAGCGCCAGGAGCAGGGCAATCACCGGGCGCGGGGCGGCGGTGCGCAAAGCGTAGATCCGAGCGATCTCCTCGTTCCCGCTAGGCATGAATCGCCGGGCAAATCGGTCTCCAATCTGGAACACGGCGTACAGACCGCCAGCCGTGACCAAACCGGTCGCGACGTCCGTGGCGGTCGGCACTTCACGACGCAGCTCCGGTCGCGTCCAGAGCGCTAGTAGGCCGAGAACACCGGCCACCAGGGGCATTCGCGCCCAAAAGTTACCGAATCGCGAGCGAAAAACCCACGGAAATAATGTGCCAGCAATCGCCAAGCCAGCTAGCCCAGCCTTCACGTCAAATTCACTGCAGCCGCCGCCAGTCCAAGCGCGAAAAACCCGCCAAAAAGCAGGTGCAGGCGGGCTGTCTTGAGATCAATCATCGCAATCGCGCGAGTTTGGCCGGATGCCCCAAGAGCCGATGCCTGCAAAACAGACACGAACGCCGGTAAACTCAACATGGCTAGAATGGCGGCGACCGGCAGCGCATGAACGAGCGCCGCGAGCGAAACGAAGACATACGCGCCGACGACAAGACCAAGGTAAAGATCGTACGCTCGCCTCGGGCCGATCATCGACGAAAGGGTCCGCGACCCCAGTCGAGTGTCCTCGCTGATGTCGCGCCACTCATTCGCGTGGAGAATCGCCGCGACGAGCAAGCCGACCGGAATCGACGCGACCAGGGCGCGCGAGCTGAGCTCACCGGTCACCGCGTATACCGTCCCGACGACCATCAGCGGCCCCATGAGTGCGAACACGAGTGGAACGGCGAGGGCCTTGTACTTGTATTCGAAAGGCGGCGCGGTATAGAAATATCCGCCCAGGACGCCGACGAGTCCAAGAATCACCATCGGCCAGCCTCGAACGGCGATGAGAGCGACGCCGACGAGGGCGGCGAGCCCGAACCCTCCGTACGCGATGGCGAAGGCTTCGCGCTCGCTCACGATTCCCTTCAAGATGGCGTGCGACGCCCGTGGTGAGGTGATGCTGTCGGTGCCTCGACGAACGTCGTAAATCTCGTTGATGACGTTGGTCCCCAGCTGCAGACCAACACCGCCGATCAAAGCCAGAAGGAAGAGCCACCAGACGAATCGACCATCTATAGCCGCGATCGCACCACCAACGGCGATCGGTATTGCCGCGGCGGTAAAGCTAAACGGTCGAACGATCTCAAACCACGCCGCGGCCCTCGTCCGGAGGTGCCAGGTAAGGCTCGGTCCGGTTTCATGCGCATTCGATCCAACCGGTTCGAGGTGCAGTGCTGCCGATTCGCCAACGCGGCCCCCACCGCTAGCCGGGGTTGCGACAATATGTGGAACCTCGCTCGTTACGGTGGCCGGCCGCCGATCCAAACCTCCGTAGGCAACCCCGGCCTCGACAATCCCGCGAATCTGAGATTCTTCTTGGAGAATCGGCTGTAAGAGGGGAACGTCCAGACCGGCATCGTGATAGGCGAGTGCTCGAGTCGCGACCTCGTCCGGAGTGCCGCACGCGAGAAACGCGTCCAGGAGCTCATCTGGAATCATCTCGCCCGCGCGATGGTAGTCCTCGGCGCGCCATGCGGTCGCGATCTGGTCGCGCAGATCCCGCGAAAACCCCGCTCGCTGCAAAGACACGTCACTCAAGATCGACATCATGTAGATCACAAACGGTTCACGTTTGGCCCGATTCAAAGCGGCGCGCCGACTTTCGTCGATCAAGCAGAGAATGTAGCCGGCAAACTCGAGGTCGTCCGCCGAGCGCCCCGCCACGACGGCGGCTGCTCGAGCCCGGCGTCGATAGGATTGGATCGATGGGACGGATTCCGCTGGTCGCGCGAGGTACCCATCGGCCTTTTGCCCGCAAAGCTCGACGAATCGAGACTGATATCCCGCGATGAAGATCGGAATTCGGTAGGGAGGCGGGAACATTGGCTGGACCGGCGGAACCTTCGGGTTGAGCGACACCCGTTCGCCCCGCCACAGAGTGTGAAGTGTGTCGATGGTGACAGACACCTTTGAGACCGTATCGTCAAATGGTATCGCCATCTGCGCAAGACGAAGGGGCAGGCCGCTTCCAAGGGCAAGCATAAATCGCCCGGGCGCAAGGTTGTCCATTGCCGACGCAGTCATCGCCAGGAGCACCGGGTCGCGGGTGAAGGGATTGAGCGCTCCGGCTCCGAGCCGAATGTCCGATACCGAGGCCGCGATGGCGGTGAGGTACGTCACCGCATCTCGCTCGAAGTAGCTATCGTGAACCCAGACCGACTCGAACCCCGCTCTTTCTGCCAATCGAGCGTATTCGATCGCGTCCTTCAGGTCTCCTCGGCCGGCTAGCCCGAGTCCAACCCGCCTTCCGAGCACTTCACGCCACCTCGCGCCTGTCTATGAGGTTCATGCTACCCGCGAGGCGGCAGAGCGTCAACTGATCCTGAAGGTAGGAGCTACGGGCGATACACGGTCACGTGAGGCCCCTCTCCAATCGGCATGACGTCGGCGGCTGATCGGAGCGGAATCTCCGTACCGGCGAGGCTCTGGCCCCCAGGCAGGCGGGATAGGATCGCCAGACCAGCGTCGGCACGCGGAATCCGGACGATAAGCTCGCCCTGATTGAATGTGACCGTCGCCTGATCCGGAACCACCGGGGCCGAGAAGCGGAGCCGTCGATACCATGATGATGGTCTTGCGATAGCCCGCTGATCCGGTCGACGAGACCACCCGTGTGGACGAGCGGTGGCAATTGTGAGAAACCGGCCGCTGATTTTAAGCGACACGTCCTCGGGACGCTGACCGGGCAAGCGGGTCCGAACGATGACGAAATCAGACGTAACCTCGACGTCGACGGCGAGCCGTCTCACTCCCGATAACGGCGACGCGCGGCTTCCGGTTGGAATCCGGCCCCGAACCGCCTTGCGACGTTCGAATTCGGCCATGTTGCGCCTCCGAACGGCAACAGAGTATTGTCCGAGGCCGGAGGCACATCCCGTACCGAGGCGAACGCGGACGATCGTACATCCCGAGTCAGCCTAGTGTTATGTCACGCCTTAAAGGAGGGACTCCAGGAGTCAAAGCTTCAGCTGGTTTGGCACGCTTGACCAGCTGAAGCTTTGACTCCTGGGATTATTTGGGACACGACAAATCACTAGGGTACAAACTGGGCCTATCGAGCGACGTCGCGACTTGTCTCCAACGACGCGACCTCTTCCCACGTTGGAAGGCCTTCGACGTCTCCACTGACGCTCATCGCCGAGGCACCCACGAGGTTTCCAAGCCGGAGGGACTGTTGAATTGAAAACCCCCGAAGCTGCCCACTCAGGAAACCCGCCGCGAATCCGTCACCCGCGCCCACCGGATCCACGATACGTTCGAGGTGGATCGAGGGGGCTCGGACGAGTCCATCGTCGCTCAGGGCGAGCGAGCCCTCCGCCCCAAGCTTGACAATAACTAGACGGGGACCAAGGGCATGAATTGCCCGAGCGGCCGCGAGCGGATCGCTTTCTCCAGTTAGCAGCTCGGCTTCCTCGGTCCCAGGAAGGACGATGTCCACCAGGGGCAGGATTTCGCGTAACGTTCTCCGACAGGTGTCGGCGTCCCATAGGCGCAGTCGCACGTTCGGATCGAACGAAACCAGCGCGCCCGCGGCGTGGGCGTAATCGATCGCGGCGATGACGGTCTCGTGAGCCGAGGCGGAAAGGGCCGGGTTGATCCCGCTTACCTGGAAGAATCGAGCGCCCTGGAAGTAGCTGGCGTCGAGGTCTGACGGTTGAAGGTGACTTGCGGCCGACCCCCGGCGATAGTAGATGACCTTTCGGGCACCTAGCTCGCGGCGCTCTTTAAAGGCAATACCCGTCGAATGGTCCGGGTCAAAGATGACCCGCGATACGTCGACTCCTTCGCCACGCAGAAAATTCCGGATGTATAGACCAAATTCGTCTGAACCGAGACGGCTGATCCAACCAGCCTGGTGGCCGAGGCGGGCGAGACCGATCGCGACATTTGCTTCTGATCCCGCGACGTGCTTTCGAAACGTTTCATTCGATCGAAGCGGCCCGACTTCCGTCGCGACGAGCATGACCATCATTTCGCCAAGGCATACGACGTCCATACGTTCTACCCTCGTCGAATTCCTATTTTCGTTCGATCGTACTTGAATAACAAAATCGTTCGGAAAATGAAAACGCCCCGACCATTTGGTCGGGGCGTGAACTCGGCGGCTTTAGGATGCCTTGTCGGACGTTTCCTTCTTGGCAATCGTCTCGTCAACCTTCTTATCGTCCTCGGGCTTCACTTCCTTGCCCTCCTCGACGGTCATCGAGGTACGAAACTCACGAATACCACGGCCAAGTGAGCCGCCGATATCCCCGAGCTTACCCGGCCCGAAAATGACCAGCGCGATAATCAGAATCAGCACAAGGTGCCACGGCTCGATGACGCCAATCCCCATTTTCGTCGTTCTCCTATCCGGAACTGCCTCGGCGGCGGTACCCCGCTCGCCCCTATTGTCGTACTTACTACCGCGTTGTCATCACGGGAAAAGCCCGGTCTCGTTCAACCGACGATACCCATCAAGCGCCGCTCGTCAACTTTCCCCGATTTATACCCTCAACGGTTGTCTCAAGGCATCGGGCGAGAATGAGTATATCACCAATTCACCCTCGCGGGAAGTACCTGAGATTGAGATTTGGTTACGGTACGTCCTCTGGACTGTGGTCGAGGTGCGCGTTGTAGAACGCCAGGAAATTATCTCGACTGAAATCGCCCCGATAGAGCTTTATATACTGCCACGCAACGGCGGCTACCTGGATCCCGTCGGGAAGACCAGAATACGGCGTCGTGACAATCTTTACTTCACCATACTTGTCAACCGGGAACGTTTTGACCGCATCGTGGCCAATAGCCACGACATCCGGACAGCCCGTGGGGCAGTTGTACAGCAACGCCACGCCGCCGTGCTCCAGATCGTGCACCCAGTAGCCCGGCAAAATGCCGTCGTCATAGGTACCCCAGGGCTTTGGTGCGGGATAGTGTGGCCCCGAAGAAGGCGGCACACTCTTGTAGGTGATCGCGCTTCCCTCCGCCACGTGTTGCTGACCTTCATTTGGTTGGAGGTCGCCAAGTAATGACGTCGAGCTCGCCGATGCCGTCGAAGTGGCTCTCGGCCTATTAGTTACGTAGTAATATCCGCCGCCGACGATGAGCAAAACAACAAGTATCGCCGCCGCCACCGGGAGGACGCTAGTCCGTGAGCGGACCGGTACTCTCCGTGGCGGTGTTGGCGGTCGTCGCACGTCTGGTCGTTGCTCTCGCGGTGCCGAAGAGCTTGGCGCTCGGGTCGACTCGGAAGGGCGCGCGGAGCGATTCTCGGTTCGACTACGTTTGCTTGTGGATGATCCAGTTGGCTTTGATCCGCGCGTGTTTGCCATCGGTTCACATCCCCATCGGGTCTTCCCAGACTTTCGACTACATTATCACAGAACCGACCAGATTGCCGCCATGGTTGACTGACAGCGGAGTCGCCGATCGAGGCGATGGTATGTCTTTTGCGTTGGCACCAGGGTCGCCAGCGGAGACGGCGGTGAAAATGAACCAAACCGACGCCGATATTGCATCGAAGGTCTCGTTGGCCTTGGAAAACGACGCTCGGGTCGCGACGGGCCGTCTCACCCTGACGGTGCGTTCTGGGATCGTTTGGCTTCGCGGCATCGTATCGACCCGCTATGAAAGGAAGCTCGCAAAAGACATCGCCGGTCGACTCAAAGGCGTTCGTGGTGTCGTCAACGAGCTCGAGGTCGAACCCTCGCCGGGTCGCTCGGACCAGGAGATAGGAGCAGACGTGCAAGCAGCCACTCAGCGCGTTCTCCCTCACGCCGCTTCCGCTCTACAAATCACGGTGAACGACGGCATCGTGGCAATATCCGGGCATGTCGCGTCATACGGAGAAAAATCCGAGGCGGTTGGCGCGGCCTGGCAGGTCCCGGGCGTCGTGGATGTGGTCGACAACCTCCAAATATCCCCCGTCGTCGCACGAACCGATGCGACAATCGAGCACGAAATTCGCGCGGATCTCGAGCGAAATCTGACGACCGATCCACGACGGATTAGGGTGTCGGTGGTGGGAGGAGTGGTCAAGTTGTCCGGTGTCGTCGATACTCTCGAGCAAATCTGGCTGGCTGACGAGATTGCCTGGTGGACCGCGGGGGTTCGCGACGTCGTCAATGAATTGACCATCGCACCCACGACACAGACCGCGAGAGGATCTACATGACCGATTGGCCTAGGGACGACGAGTCGATCGCCCGAAACGTTCGAGATGCGATCACCTGGGATGAAAGACTTGGAGCGGAAGATATTCAAGTCGAGGTCGAGGACGGTCGGGTGCGGCTCACCGGCGCGGTGAGGCGTGTTCCCGACGTCAGCGCGGCATCGGATGACGCATGGCAGGTCAAAGGGGTTTGCGAGGTCCGAAATGAGCTAGACGTGGTTGGCGCAGAAACCCTCGACGACCGCGACATTGCCTCGGATCTCGAGAAGAGAATGCTCGAGCTGGGAGTCGATCTCCAGAACCTGGTCATCGACGTCGCGGGTGGAGTGGTGACTATCACCGGGTCAGTCGACGACAATCGACGGAAACGCGAGATCCTGGCGATTGCCCGCGAAGTACCCGGTGTCGTCGACGTCGTCGACCGACTCATCGCGTCCAAAGCGGACGGTCGGTCGGACTCCGAGATTCGTACCGATGTCGTGGCGGTGATCACCCGAGACAGTCGAATCGGCGATGCCACCAGAATTGGCGTTAGCGTGCTTGGCGGCGGGGCCATATTGGAAGGCACTGTTGATTCAGACGCGGATCGAAGGGCGGCCGAAGAGGACGCGTGGTTCGTTTCAGGGGTTAGGGTTGTCGACAATCGCCTTCGAATGTCGGCCAGGAGTCCTCGTCGCACGTCGAAAGGCGAAAGCCGACCCGTGGTATAATCGCCGATATTATGGCTGACACTCTTCCACCGATCGATCCGCGACGGCCCCCTCGGGCTCGCCCCTATGCGAGCGTCAACGCCGAGCCGAAAGCGACCGACGCGACATCCGAGCCGACCGAACAGCGGGTTGGGATCACCGTTAGTATCGCGGACGGCTTTCGATTTGGCTGTGGTTTGATCCTCGCGGGAGTCGTTTTTTACTCGGCTCTCGTCGTCGTCGTCGCGTTTCTGGTCGGCGTTGCGATGCTTCTCAACTTACCGCTCCCCCTCGGCATCGGCGGACATTAAAACCGTATCCGGAACACTCCGACGAGTACCTGGTACGCGGTCCCCTCGCTCCTACCGAAATCGATTTTGACGACGAGGGACCAGCGGCCGGTCCGCACAACTAGCGTTAATGGGATGCCAATCCTCCTCATTTCATAAATAGTTGGTTATAAAGGCCAGGGCGGGTATAATGGCTTGAGTGGATGGCTGAGCGACGAAGGAGGGCAGCGAGATGATCTCACCACCGATGGCCGAGGTGGCTCGACCGCTCGTCGACTCCTACGGTCGCCACATCGAAGACATGCGCATTTCGGTCACGGACCGTTGTAATTTTCGATGCACGTATTGCATGCCGGCCGAGGGTCTACCCTGGATTCCAAACGAAAGGGTACTTTCCGACGACGAGATCGTTCGCCTTGCCACGATTTTCGTTCGACATGGAATCCGCGGCATTCGACTGACTGGCGGCGAGCCGACGGTGCGGCCCAGTCTTCCCAAAATTGTTCGTCGCCTAAGTGCGCTTCGAGACGAGGGCTTGGCAAGTCTTAGCATTACGACGAACGGAATTCTGCTCGACAAGCTCGCCGGCCCTTTAGCCGAAGCCGGCTTGACCCGGATCAACGTGAGCCTGGACTCCCTGGTTCGCGAAAAGTTCCACCGAATTACCCGTCGCGACTGCCTCGACCGGGTCATGCGCGGCCTCGAGACGCTCGAGCGTTTCCCAACGATCAGGCCAATCAAAGTCAACGCCGTCGCGATGAAAGATTTTACCGAGGAAGAAATTCTGGACTTTGCTCGCCTGGCGCGGACGAAGCCGTACTTAATTCGCTTCATTGAGTACATGCCGCTCGACGCGGACGGAAATTGGCGTCGCGAGCAGGTTTTGACCGGCCACGAAGTGTTCGACGTCATGAATGCGTGGCATCCGATGGTGCGGGTTCGCACCGATCCTAGCTCGACGTCGCGCGTGTACCGCTTTGCCGACGGTGTTGGGGAAGTCGGATTTATCAATCCGGTCAGCGAGCCATTTTGCTCAACCTGCGATCGGATTAGACTGACTGCCGACGGCCAGATTCGAACGTGCTTGTTTTCACTCGAGGAGCATAATCTGCTTGGACCTTTGCGCGCGGGCGCGACCGACGATGAGCTCGCCGACATCATGCATCTGGCCGTGTCGCACAAAGAGCTGAAGCACAAGATCAACGAAGGCCCGGCGTTCCACCGGGCCTCGCGCAGCATGTCCCAAATCGGCGGGTAGTGTCGCCGCTATCGCCGCCGGTTCCCCCTTCTGCCAATGAACCAGGACGAAATCTGCTCGCGCGCACCGGGTATCTCCGGTGTCGGCGCATCGGGCTCCGGTCCCAACCCGGATCGCCAACTTTCTCTCGCGCGTTGAGCGCTCTCGAGAATCTTTAGAAGCTCATCATCGGAACCGTCACGCAATGCACCGGCAACCTCCGCGAGGTCATCCCTCAAGAGATCGATCCAACGCGCAACCGTCTGCCGATTCGCGACGAGCTGGGCCTTCTGCTCGACGGCGTCAGTCAGGGCAAGAGCGGTTGCGGTGCCAAAGGTGCCGCTCGCCAATCTCTGTCCGTCGCGCCAGGAGGGGTTGCTGGCCGCGGCCCGCATGAGGATTGACGCCAAGACGGCCGGGACCTGCGCGGCGACTGCGATATGGCTGTCGTGTTCGACTGGATCGAGGTACAAGGGAATCGCTTCGATCATCTGGACGAGACGGGTGACCTGGTCGACCGCGTCGTTCGATGCGTCCGGGGCCGGTACGATGCAAAACGTCCGCCCAGCAAAAAGCGTCGCGGATGGCGGGGACTTCGGTCTGATGTCGACTATGGGGTGCCCGCCGACGAAGTGCGCCCGCCCGTCCAGGTAACGCTTCGCCCACTCAAGCACGGATGCCTTTAATGGCGCGGTGTCGACGACGACGCAACCCGGCGGAAGAAATTCGGCTATCTGCGATAGCAATTTCTCGATCGACCCGAGTGGGGTCGCGATGATGACTAGACCAGCGCCTTCAAGCGACGACGGAATGTTCCAGTCCGAACGATCGAGGGCGCCAATTTTGCGCGCTTCACCGGCGCGCCCCGGCTCGCGGTCGTGGCCCACGATTTCCAAACTTGGGTTCTTTGCCTTCAAGGACAGGCCAATCGACGAGCCAATGAGTCCAGTCCCGATAATTGTTACACGCGACATCCTATTCCCACCCCCCGCGCCTAGCCTACATTCGACGGTCGTAATCGTACAATGTTTGACTTAGAACGTCGGTCCCACGCGCGCCGTGGCCAGCAATAAGATCGGCGACCTTTGAGCCGCTTCCGGCGAGGAGTGCGGCGTCCGCCCCCAGTCGAGCGTGATGGGTTACGACGAAAAAAGGCCGCCGCCAGCCAACATCCGAGAAAGCCAACCAGTCGGCGGCTCTGGGACTCAACAGGGCAGCTAGGGTATAGACGACGCGGACGGCGACGGGGATCCTTGCGGTGGCTTTACCTACGTCGTGAAGAAGAGCGGCACGAAGTAGATCTGGATCGCGATGTCCATCCCGCTGAAGCTGCTCGTAGAGATCGACGCAATGACGTCGATCGGCCGAAGTCATCGTATTGAAAAGGGCCCGCTCGGGGCCGGTCAGGTATGTCTCGATAATGCGCTGGTTTTCTGGTTCGAATCGTCCAAGGACTGTCGCGACAAACCGGCGGGCGAGGTGGAACCAGGGGGCGCGTAAAACCACTGAATCTCCGCGCTAGGCCGCGCCAATGAGGCGGTAGATCGGAACGGCGCCGAACTGGAGGATTGCACTTAGAATCGACTGGCCCATAAAAACGAGAAGAATGAGGAGACCTGGACCGTAAGGCTCCAAACGCGCGAGGGCGTAGCCCGGCCGGGTTGGCAGAAGGCCGAGCAAGACGCGGAAGCCGTCGAGCGGGGGAACCGGAATCATGTTGAAGACCGCGAGCACGACATTCACTCGCACAAACGTATCGACAAAACCAATTGGGAGGGGCGTAAGTGCGAGGACTTGAAACCCGAACAGCGCCATGAGGACGTTCGACACCGGCCCGGCCAGTGCCACGATAGCCATTCCAACGAGCGGACCGTTTGGAATGCTCTTCAAAAAGCCCCGCTTGAGGTTGTATGGATTGACCGGGACTGGCTTGCCCCAGCCTATTCCAATTCCGGCCAGGCTCGACACGACTAAAACGATCGCGCCCATCGGATCGATGTGCGCAATGGGGTTGAGAGTCAAGCGCCCAAGGTTACGCGCGGTTCGGTCCCCCAAGCGGTCGGCGGTGAACGCATGGCATGCTTCGTGGACCGCGAGGCTTATTATGAGAGAAAGGACGTAAAAAACGACAATGAACGGACTGCGGACTAACACCCGCTTGTTCCTACCAATCGTGCATCTTTCGTTATTATACTCCGAACGGCCACCCGCGCCCGATTATCGGCAGACCTCGCCGGAGACAGGCTATTGATCGTCGACTCGCACCTGCATATTTTTCCGTTTCTTGATGGTCCGTGTGGCTTCTCGTCGCGGGAACTCCATTTGCAGTATCTGCAGTACTACATGGTGGGTCACAGTCAACCTGTACGACGAGTTCGCGATCACTCGATCGTCCCTGACGGATCGCTTGAGTTGTACGACCAATCGGCCGAGGGCCCGCACGGTCTGACCGACGTCAATTTTCGGGTCGAGCGGAACGGACGATTCGTGTGGACCCAACGAGGGGAGGACCGGTACATCCACTTTATGCCGCCAAGCCTCGAAAGCAACGAAGCCACCACTGCCGGGATCTTGGCGCAAATGGCCTACGTCGAGATCGACGTTGGCGTACTTCAGAATGCCCACCTCTACGGCCGGCTCAACGACGAGTTTGGAAGGGCGATCCGGGACTATCCGGGTAAGTTCGTTGGCCTTGCCGAGGTCGAGGAGTTCAACGCACACACCGTCTCGGAGATCGAGTCACTACAGCACGCCGCACGGAATCTTGGTCTGAAGGGACTCTATTACGCGAACCGATCGTTTCTCTGGGACCGCTACCAACACCAACTCGACGATCGAATCTATGACGAGTTCTGGGCGACGGTCCAGGACCTTGGCCTGGTCGTCTTCTGGGAGCTGGCCGCGATCCCGGCGCCAACGCCCGCGAACTTCCTTGTCGAGGTCGATCGGGTCGTGCGTGTCCAGCGGCGATTCCCGCGAATTCGGTCGGTTCTAACCCACGGGCTTCCAGTCGCGGACGTCCTCAGTCCAGCGCCCCCAATCGAACGCCTCCTCGCTCTCGAGAACTTGATCGTCGAGCTGCTCTACCCGATCTACTGGGGCCGGAACCACGATTATCCGTATGCCGAATTGAGGCCCGTTCTGCGCGAACTCCATCGCCAGGTTGGGGCAACCCGTCTTTGCTGGGGTTCGGACATGCCAAACGTCGAACGCAACTGCACCTATCGCCAGTCGCTTGAATACATCTATCGCATTGGCGACTTTTTACCACCGGCCGATCTTGACCTGATCCTAGGGGATAATCTTGCCGGGTTACTAGGAATTAACTAGGTTCACGCACATCCGCGGTACTCTGAACTTCTCAGCGATGGCACGGCTCTCTTCCCTCTCCCCGTGGGGAGAGGGGACCAGACGAATGGTTTCCCCGTAGGTGCTACTTCGTCTGAAGCAATGCGTCGACAAACGCTCGGGCATCGAATGGGTCGATGTCGTCGATTTGTTCGCCGCTCCCAAGATATAGAATCGGGACCTTCAGCTCGCGAACGATGGGGAACACGCAGCCACCCTTGGCCGTGCCGTCGATTTTTGCCAGAACCAAGCCGGTGACGTTCGCGGCCTTCTGAAACTCGCGAGCCTGGGAGAGTGCGTTCTGGCCGGTTGTCGCGTCGAGGACGAGGAGCGTTGCTTCTGGAGCGTTAGGGTCCTGCTTCGAAAGTACCCGGTAGATCTTGCGAAGCTCCTCCATCAGGTTGACCTTCGTATGAAGGCGTCCCGCGGTGTCGATAAGTAGAATTTCGGCGTTCCGCGAGCGCGCCGACTGCCAGGCGTCAAACACCACCGCCCCCGGATCCGCTCCGGGTTGATGGCTGACGACGAGGACCCCGGCCCGGTCGCCCCAGATCTTCAATTGATCAATCGCGGCCGCTCGGAAAGTGTCCGCGGCCGCGACGATGCAGCGGCGTCCCTGCTTGTGCCAATAGTTTGCCAGCTTCGCGATGCTCGTCGTCTTGCCAACGCCATTCACGCCGACCACGAGTATCGTCGTAAGCTGACCAGCCGGAAGCTCGAGCTCGCTCGGTTGTCCCGAGCCTTCCAGGATTTCGACCAGGACGTCCTTGAACGCCGTGCGCGCGTCGGCGCCTTCTTTTATTCGTCGGCTCCGAACCTCGTCGCGGGTCTGCTCGATGATGTATTCCGTCGTCGTCACGCCGACGTCGGCCTGAATCAAAAGCTCTTCGAGCTCCTCCCACAGTTCGGCGTCGACCTCGCGTCGGTCAAACAGGTCGGCAACCTGTCCAAAAACAGCGTCGCGGGTGCGCCGAACCGATTGTCCCAGGCGACGCAGACGATCGAACAAAGTATCTCCTGAGCAAATGATGTCATGAGATTATACCATCGCCTCCTTCAGCACCGAGCGGGCGATGATCTGGCGGTTGATCTCGCTCGTCCCCTCGCCAATCTCGTTTATTTTCACCTGCCTCCAGTATCGCGCAACGGCGGATCTCTCGAGGAATCCCTCACCGCCGTGGATCTGAAATGCCTGATCCGCGGCCCGCTTCGCCGCTTCCGACGCGAACACCTTTGCGATACTTGCCTCACGGCTGTATGGCCGCTCATTGTCGCGAAGCCAGGCGGCCTTGCCAACCATCGTTCGCGCTAACTCGATGTCAATTGCCATATCGGCAATCTTGAACTGGATCGCCTGAAACTCCGAGAGAGCTTTCCCAAACTGACGGCGGCGAGATGCGTGGGCGAGCGCCGCGTCGAGGCAGGCCTGGGCTAAACCGACCGCCATCGACGCCACCGCGACTCGACCGCCATCTAGTGTCTGCAAACTCTGACGCAGACCATGACCGAGCTCGCCCAGTCGCTGATCATCGGCCACCTCGCAGCGGTCGAAGGACAGCGGATGTTGATCCGCCGCGCGCCAACCTAGCTTTTCGTACGCTTCCCCCCGGGAGAACCCAACGGTTTCCTGCGGCACCAGAAAGGCAGTTAACTCTGGCTTACCGTCGGACCGGGTGCCAGATCGGGCGATGACCGTGACCCCCGCGGTCATGTCCGTTCCGGAATTGGTGATATATTTCTTTGATCCGTTAAGCACCCAATGGTCGTTTTCGCGGGTCGCGGTTGTCTCAATGCCCCCGGCGTCGGTCCCGGCGTTATCTTCGGTGAGCCCAAAGGCCCAGAGTCGCCGACCACTCGCGCAGGGGACTAGAAACTGCTCCTTCTGACGTCGGGTCCCGAACGTTGCAATCGGCGTGCAGCCAAGCGAGACGTGCGCCTCCATCGTGACGGCAACAGACGTATCGACTCGGGCAATCTCTTCGAGGGCGAGGCAGTACGAGATGAAATCGCCGCCGGTGCCCCCCCAGTCTTCCGGAAGTGTGAGACCGAGAAATCCCAGGTCTCCCATTTGAGTCACAATGTCATACGGGAAGCGCTGTTCGCGGTCAAGCTTCTCCGCGATTGGACGAATGATTGTGTTCGCGAAGTCCCGAGCCAGGTTTCGCCAGTGCAGTTGCTCGTCGGAAAGCTCGAAATCCACGACCGATACCTCCGTAAGAGGGGAATCATCGAGTGAACAGGTCCATCCACCCATTTACCGGCAGATGTGGCGGCACGATCCGAGCCAGGTTGACAGGCGAGCGGCCCCACAGTATGTTCCTGCTATTCTCATTCATTCTCGCCGGACGGGAAAGTGCGCCTCGCTGTGTTCGTGGGAGCCAGCTCGTCCGAGCCATAACCCTCCGGAGTACCCGGTGACTCTCTTCGAAGCCGTCGGCGGTGCCGACACATTCATTCGACTTGTCGATGCCTTTTACGAGGGGGTCGCGAACGACCCCATTCTCCGTCCGATGTACCCGGCCGACCTTGGTCCATCAAAGCGGCGCCTCGCCTTGTTCCTCATTCAGTATTTTGGCGGTCCGCCCAACTATTCCCTGGAGCGAGGTCATCCGCGCCTTCGAGCACGGCATCTGGAATTCACGGTCGATCTTGCCGCCCGGGACGCCTGGCTCACCCACATGAGTGCGGCGGTATCAAGCCTGAATCTACCGGTGGCGGCATCGGCCGAATTTCTTCGTTACTTCGAAGGCGCGGCGGACTTTCTGGTCAATCGCTGAGCTTTCACCGGCCTAGCCCCACCGGCAACAGATATTGGCACCTATCTTGCGGTAACACTTTAAGTTCCATCGGTACAACCGGGAGGACGTGATGGTCGTCACAGCGCAGGCCAATATCGAGAACCTGCTCATTCGATCGCCGTGGCTCGACCAGCAGGTTGATCGCGTGGGAACTCTCATTCAAAACAAGATCCGCGACTTCATCACTCAACAAGGTGATGCCGGTACCCAAGTGAGAAACTTCCTAAACGGTGTTTGGCTCGGTCACCCGCTGCATGCGGCTGTCACCGATTTACCCGTTGGGGCTTGGACGACCGGTGTGTTTTTTGACTACCTTGGCGCAATAACCGGTAGCCGAACGCTTCAGCGAACGGGGGACCTGGCCACCGGGGTCGGAGTCGCCGGCGGAATAGTGGCGGCCATCGCGGGTCTCGCCGATTATAGTGAGATCGAAAGCGAGCAGCGCCGAGTCGGAACCGTTCACGGGATTCTCAACGCGCTCGGTCTGGCGTTTATGGGCTGGTCGATTGCGCGTCGATTCGCCGGAGATCGGGCTGGTTCCTTGCCACTTTCGACAATTGGTTACCTCCTGTCCTTTGTGTCGGCGGACATCGGTGGCCTGATGGTTTACCGCTATGGCGCCACCGTTAACCGTCAGGCGTGGACGGAAGGTCCGACCGAGTTTACCCCGGTCTGTCCAGCCAATCAGCTTGGCGAGGGACAGCTTCAGGTTGGAAAGGCGGACGGAACCGAGGTTCTCTTGACTCGGGTCGGCGGTCAGATCTACGCCATTGGTAACCGGTGCACCCATTGGGGATGTTCGCTCGCCCAGGGTCAGCTTCAAAGTGGCGACATTAAGTGCCACTGCCACGGTTCGACATTTAATCTGGCAACCGGTGCCGTCGTATCTGGACCGGCAACGTCGCCGGAGCCAAGTTTCGACGTTCGCGAGCGGAATGGTCAGATTGAAGTGAAAATGCGGCCGTATTGATCTAAGGGTCTCAACTGATGTGGTAGGGAAGATGCCACGGACCTCGCGTCGAGAATCCGTAGGGGCATCCCCTTGTGGGTGCCCCGTCCTCGTTTCGAACGGGAACCAGGGCACCCACAAGGGGATGCCCCTACACCTATATTCGCAATTGTCGTTTTCGTCCGCGCTAGGGCGTCCGAGTTTTGGTTAACTGACGTGCCATGAGATCGGCGATGTCCCGAACGGAGGCACCTCGGTTTGCGCCATTCTCGACGACGGCGGCGATGGCCACGGCATCATTGTGCGATACCGGAATCGATATTATTCCCTCGTGCGGTCGGGTGCACGCGAGAAGCACGACATCGCTGATTTGATCCGGGCTGTCGTCGGCTAAAATAACCGATAGCAGTCTTTGAAACTGCTCGACGGTCAGTTGAAAAGTCACCATCGGATCCGTTCCAGGTCCGGATATGTGAAACGGAAAGGCGGGACGAAGTTTGTCCCGCCTTTCCGTTTCACGTTCGAGCTTTGCGCGTGTTGGCTTAGTACTCCGGCATCGGAGGAGCAGCCGGCTTCTCCTTCTCCGGAATATCAGTCACGAGAGCCTCGGTGGTGAGAATCATTCCCGCGATCGAAACCGCGTTTTCGACGGCTGACCGGGTGACCTTGGCAGGATCGATGATCCCTTCGCTCACCATGTCGACGTACTGGCC
>CAZBQK010000056.1:0-6169 GCA_964493975.1 uncultured Dehalococcoidales bacterium
CGTTCCGCCTCTCCCCGCTGGGAGAGGCCGGCCGCAGCCGGGTGAGGGAACCCCAGTGCTCGCTATCGCAACCCTGGCTTCAAGTCGGAAGAGCGTGAACCGGATCGTCACCAAGCCCAGCTGGCGCCGCGCCGGACTCGATCTCGCGGCGGAACTGGCTCATGTACAGGTCGTAATAGAAGCCGCGTTGGGCGAGCAGCTCGTCGTGGGTGCCGCGTTCGACGATCTGGCCGTCCTTGAGGGCAATCACTTGATCGGCGTTTCGAATCGTGCTCAGCCGATGTGCAATGACAAACGACGTCCGCCCTCGAAGAAGCTCTTCCAGCGCCTTCTGGATGAGCCGCTCGGTCCGGGTATCGACCGACGAGGTCGCTTCGTCGAGAATGAGGATTTGCGGATTTGCCAGCGCGGCTCGAGCGATCGCGAGCAGCTGACGCTGACCCTGACTCAGGCCGCTGCCTCTCTCCCCAAGGACGGTGCTGTACCCATTCGGCAATCGCTCGATAAAAGTGTCGGCCCGGGCAAGCTTGGCGGCGGCAACCGTTTCGGCCTCGCTGGAGTTAGGCCTCCCGTAGCGGATATTATTCAGAACCGTGTCGCTAAACAGAAACGAATCCTGAAGCACGATCCCAATCTGGTTCCGCAACGTTGATGCGGTCACGTCTCGGACGTCTATCCCGTCGATTGTAACCGACCCGCCGGTGACGTCGTAGAAACGAGGGATCAGGTTGATCAAGGTCGTCTTTCCGGCACCGGTGGGACCAACGATGGCGATCGTTTGGCCCGGCTCGGCCACCAGGCTTACCCCGCGAAGCACCGGCCGGCCCGGCTCGTATTCGGCCCACACCCGGTCTAAGACGACTCGTCCGACAATCGGTGGCATCGGAGTGGCGTCGGGTGCGTCCTGGATATCCGGGACAGTGTCGAGAAAGCCGAAAATACGCTCGGCCCCGGCAATCCCACTCTGGATGTTCGTCCACATCACGGAGATTTGGGACACCGGCTGGTTGAATCGCTGGACGTAGGTGATGAACGTGACGATCAGCCCGAGCGACATCACGGTACCGGGTAGATTCTGCCCGCGGAGCAGGACGAGGCCGCCGACGCCGGCCACGATCGCGATCGACACGTAGCCGAGCGCTTCGAGGGTTGGGGCGAGGGCACTGGTGTAGGCGACAGCCCGAATGCTCGCGTCCCGCGAGGCGGCGTTCGACTCAGAGAAGGTCTGAATGTTCTGGCCCTCTCGGTTGAACGCCTGAGCTTCCCGAACGGCCGATAAGCTCTCCTGAAGACTCGCGTTGACGTCGCCGACCCTCGACCTCACCTGACGATAGGCCTCACGAGCCCTTTCCGAGAACCAGGTTGTCGCCACGAACATGATTGGCACCGTGGAAAGGCTGACCAGGGCATAGGTCGGACTTCGGACGAGCATGCTGTAAGCGATCCAAACGATCAGGAGCGATCCCTGAGTCACGCCGACCAACGGGAATGAGATCGCCTGCTGAATGGTGTCGGCATCGTTAGTGATCCGGCTCATCACGTCGCCGGCCTCGTGCTTGGTGAAGTAGCCGAGCGACAGCTTATGGATGTGGGCGAAGACTTCCAGGCGCAGGCCCCGGAGGACGTTCTGACCGGAGTAGGTCATCAGGAAAAACTGAAGGCCGGTCAGCAGTGAGCTGACGACGTACAGAACTCCAATCAAAAGGACCAGCTGCCCGAGCCCGACGGCATAATTGATCGTGGATGCCCGAGGATTGAATCGTGCGAACCAGCAGTTGGCGGAGACGGTCGCCGGTACGTTCGTCGCGTCGGCTGGGACAAGCGCGGCGACCGTGGCCGGTGTGAGGTAGCAGTCCACGGCCTGGCCAAGAAGGTCCGGGATCGTGACCTGAATGTAGGTGCTGATGATGATCAGAAGCGCTACCCCGAGCAGGACCGGACTGTACTTACGGAAACGGGTCCACATGCGGCCCAGGGTCGCGCCGACGGCGGAGGCCTTTTTCGCCTCCGTTTGAAACATGAAGTCGCGGTTGCCCATCATGGCGCTATCCCTGCCTTCTCGACCTAAGCAACCGACGCGGGCTCGGGGACCGCGTCGCCGACCAGCTGCGAATTATAGATTTCGGTGTAGGTCTCCGACGTCTCCATCAACTCTTCGTGAGTGCCACGGGCGACGATTCGACCTTTGTCGAGGACGAGAATCTGATCGGCGTTGAGGACCGTGCTAATCCGTTGGGCGATGACAAAGGACGTTCGCCCCTGCATCAACCGATCGAGCGCCTTCTGGATTCGGTTCTCCGTTTCCAGGTCGACGCTGCTGGTCGAGTCGTCGAGAATAAGGATTCGCGGGTTCAACAATAGGGCTCGTGCGATGGCGATGCGCTGTTTCTGGCCTCCGCTGAGCGTCGAGCCGCGCTCGCCGACTGGAGTCTCGTAACCGAGTGGAAACTGCAGGATGAAGTCGTGCGCGGCCGCGGCCCTCGCCACCGAGACGACCTCGTCTAGAGTTGCGTCCGATCGCCCATAGGCGATATTGTCTCGAATTGTGCCGCTGAAGAGGGTCGTTTCCTGTAAAACGATCCCAATTTGGGCGCGCAGACTCTCAATCGTGACATCGCGCACGTCGTGATCGTCGATCTTGACCGTACCCTCGCTGACGTCGTAAAAGCGGGGGATCAAGTTGATGATTGTCGTCTTGCCGCTGCCGGTGGCACCAAGGAGGGCAACGGTCTGACCGGGATCGGCGGTGAGCGACACCTGACTGAGCACCGGCTCGCCACCCTTGAAGTAACGGAAGGTGACGTCCTGGAATTCGACTCGTCCGGTCACCTTTGTTAGCACTTTGGCGCCAGGGCGATCTTCGATCTCGTTCTTGGTGTCGAGTATCTCGAAAATTCGTTCGGCCGACGCGCTGGCCTGAGCCATCAGGTTGATGATGAAACCGAGCTGGCCCAGCGGAAAGAAAAGGTAGGCAAGGTAAAGGCTGAACTTCTGCCACTCTCCGAGCGTGAGCGTGCCGTCGATGATCTGCCGGCCGCCAAAGTAAAGAATGACGGCCTGGCCAAGGTTTGCGATCAAGAAGATGAGCGGGAAGAGGAACGAAAACGCTCGAGCGACCTTGAGCTGCTGGGTAAGAAGGTTGTCGGCACTCCTCGAGAATCGGACTTGCTCGTCCCCCTCGCGCGCAAACGCTCGAACCACCTTAAGCCCAGCTACGTTTTCTTGAAGGACCGTGTTCAAGGCGCTGATTCGGATCTGCACCTGGATGAACAAGGGTTGGGCAATGGCTCCAAAACCGAAAAAGACGAGAAACGCGATCGGTAGAATGGGCAGAATGACTAGGGTCAATGAAAAGTTGGTTAGTCCCAAGACGATGAGCGTGGACACCAGCAGGATGAGCGCCTGAACGGCCGCCACCAAGCCCTGACCGAGAAAGAGGCGCACCTTTTCGACGTCGTCGGTGGCCCGGATCATCAGCTGACCGGTCTGGTTGCGGTCGTGATAGCTGAACGAAAGCCGCTGAATCTTGGCGAAAAGATCGTTTCGAAAGTCGAACGCAACGTTTTGGGAAATTTTCTCGGCGTTATATCCCTGGTTGAACGCAAATACCGCGCGAACGACGGCGAACGACACAATCGCAAGCATTGCTACCACGAGCGCCCGGGCGGAGTTTCCTCGCGCGACGGGCAGACTGGCGATCGCTCCAGCGACGCCGCCTAACTTCGCGCCGGTGAACTTGCCCACCAGGGTGTCGATAATGCCCTCGATTAGCTGCGGGACGACCAGCTGGGCAGCTGTCGCAAGGAACAGCGATCCGTAGGCAATGAACAGCAGATTGCGATAGCTGCCAATGTAGCTGATGGCCCGACCCAGAGTCTTGAAATTGGGTCGACTAGGACCACGTTGGCCGCCGGGGCCGCCACCGCCTGGGTTTCCCCGTCCTGGGCCGGTCGAGCCAGGACGGGCTCCCCCGGTTACAGCGCCATTTCGGGTTGGGGTCATCACATGACCTTTCCTTAGCTCTCTCTGGGCGCGTCGAGGTTGAAAAACCAGCAATTCCGGAAAGTCGATTCGACGGCCGAATCCTCACTGTTCCGGGTCCGCGCTAGGAACGGCGCGGCGACCTCCGAGAGGCTCGCATCCACGTACCTTAGCTTACAAAATGATAGCAGTGCAAAGTGAATACCGAAAGGAATTGGCGCGAAGCGAGAATTGACGATTCGATATAATGTCGAAATGTTGTATGTTTTTCCCCGTGCTCGTCCCTCGATCAGGGTAACGCCGCCCCGCTCGCAATGACCGGGCTGCAGCGTTTGGCCCTGGGCGCAATTCTTTTCGCCTATCTCGTCATCGCTACTGGCTACAATCTCCTCCAGCCGGTGTGGGAAGCGCCGGACGAGCCGGCTCACTTTGGCTACGTTCGATACATTCAGCTCAATCGTGCCCTTCCCCGGGCGGTCCCGGACCTGAAGGCCTTTCGCGAGCCCTGGGATATGACGAGCGAGTATAGCCAGGCCCCACTCTACTACGTCGCCCTTGCGGTGCTTCTGCGAGCGGTGCCGCTTCCGCTCGACGCTCAGCCGCACCTCAATCCGTTCGTCGCCTGGCCCGGCCATCCCTGGCGCGAAGCCGTCGCCCTCCACCGTTCAGACGAAGGATGGCCTTTCCACGGCCTCGCTCTGTTTGTCCACGCCGGTCGCTTTGCGTCCACCCTCGCCGGAGTCGTGACCTTACTCGCAACCTTCGCCCTGGTGAGGCTGATAACACGTCGGGCGAGCGATGCCCTGTTTGCCACCGCCTGGTTAGGCCTCGCACCGGTATTCATTCTTACGAGCACTCGCCTGGACAACGATGGCGGTGCGATGGCGGCGGGCGCGCTTACGTGCGTGGCGTGCGCCCGACTTCTGGTCCGCGAGAAGCCGGCACGACCGATCGACGTCGTTGTCGCGAGCATCTGTCTCACGGCGGCCTTGCTCAGCAAATTGAACACGGTTTTCCTCATCCCTCTCGTCTTCATCGCGGCCGCGTGGGCGGCCGACCCCAATTCGCCGTTCCGAGCAAGGACTGCCCGGCGCGTCGCCATTGGAAGTTTCGCGGTTGCAGGTCCGATCGGCCTGTTCGGCGCCTGGTGGCTGGCGTTCGGGCGGTCGTCCAATGAGGTCGTCGGGGTGAAAGCCGGTTTCGGCGTCCTCAACCCGGGGGCGGTTCTCTCTGGAATAGATCCATCTCATCTGCTCGAAGCCCTTTGGAATCTCAATGCCACGTGGTGGGGAGGGGTTGGCTGGGGAACCTTGACCTTGTGGCCACCTGCCGTCTACGTGGCGCTGGCGGTACCGTTTGTGATTCTCGGCGTGATCGGTGGTGGTGTACTGCTCGGAGCATCTTGTTCGAAATGCCTGGGCAGAAGAGAAAGAGCGACCGCGATCGTTTTGACCATCTGTACCGCCCCGATTTATTACGCGACGATCGTTCGGCAAGCGGTGCCCTCGGTTGGTCTCGACGCGAACGCCCGGTTTGTCCTTCCAGCCGCGCCAATAATCGCGCTTCTCGTCGTCGTCGGTGTCCGCGCGCTTGCGGTCGGCCGGTTTGGTCGGTTGCTGGGTGGCTTATACCTGACCGGGTGTCTCGCCGTGGCCCTGGCGACCGCCGCACTCCTGCTACCGATTATTCCTCATCCCGCGATCCCGGCTCGACTGGCCGACAGTTATCCTGACGCGGGTCGGCCCGCTCTCGCGTCGTTTGCCAAAGGGGTCGACCTATTCTCGATCGATCATCTCCCAGCCACACTCGCACCGTCCGGCATCGTGCCGCTCGACATGACGTGGCGGGTCGTCCGTCCTCCGGCCGCCGACTTTACCGCCTTCGTCCAAATCGTCGACGAAGCCAACCACGACAAGGTCGCGGCATCCGATGCTATTCCGGACCAAACCGCCTTTTCTCCCCGACTATGGGCGAGTGGGGAGTTCGTCTCCGATTCTCGGTCACTTACTCTTCCACCAAACCTTCGCCCGGGCGTCTACGATCTGGTCGTCGGGTCGTACGTTCTCGACGGACAATCAATTGAACCGATTCCCGTCGTGTCAGCCCAGGGATTGGCACCGTCTCGGGTTTTGACGACGTGGACGGTTCTGCCGGACGCGGCCGGGCTCGCGCGGGCCCGTCCGTCGGG